>CABUOF010000034.1 GCA_902493125.1 uncultured Collinsella sp.
ATGCCAACTTGTTCGTCCTGGACGTCGCTCGCTGTCCGTCCTCTACCTGCGGTGTTGCCTTGCTCCGGATGGGTAGTCATTGGGGACGTTCTTAAATGACTACTTGCTCTCGTTAGATAAGCGTCCGAGAACCACGCTCGTCGCTACTTAAGCCCCGGGAGGCGGGTGTAGGGGAATGAGCGCTCTAGGAACTCGGAGCAGCGGGCGTAATCTTTGGCGAAGTAGCTGCTGTAGAGCGAATCGAGCACGTATTGCACGGCGATGTGGCTGGCGAACTGCGTGATGCGATGCGTCATGCTCTCGTGGTCACTCACCGTAAGGTAGGCGGCAAAGCCGGGGTGAATGCGCGCGCAATAAGGTGTGCCGATGACGATGACTGGGACATGCCGACTGCTGAGGATCGGCAAGATGTCCTTGAGGTTGGGGGCAAGGCCGCTGTAGGAGATGACGATTGCCGCATGGTCGGGACCCGAGGCGAGCGCCGTTCGCACCTGGGCCTCGCCACCGTTGTGGCACGTCGCGCTTTTACCGGCGGAGAGCAGGCGATCGCGGAACATTCCCGCTGGATAGAGGTTGTGCGAGCCCGTGTAGATGTCGACCTGTCGGGCGTTCGCGATGAGCTTGGCGGCGTGGTCAAGCTGCGTGGGGTCGAGCAGTTCCTGCGTTTCGGCCAGCGTGGTCTGGTAGAGCCCCTCCATGCGCTCCATAACCTGCGCAGGGGTGGACGTGGCGTCGAAGGGAAAGTTGATGTCCACGTCGCGCCGATTGCCCGATTCGGTTGCCAGGCGGATGAGCTCGACTTTGAGATCCTTAAAGCCCTCGAGGCCGAGCTTTTTGCAAAAACGGTGCACGCTCGCAACAGAAACATTGGTGCGCGCGGCAAATTCCTTAATAGAAAGTCCGCGGATGTCCTCGCCGATGGCAAGGGCTGCAATGCCGAGCTGTTGCTCGGTAGGGGTAAGGCCCTGTGCCTCGGAAATCTTGCGTTTGATATCCATACGAACTCCCACACTCGCCAAACCTGCCAAAAAGGGACAGGTTTATTTTGGCACGTTTCGGTCGGTATCAGGAAGTATCAGGGACGGGGCGGCGTCGGTCCGTGGGCGCGAAAAGAAGTGTCGGGTTTGGCGCGCCCGCTTCCGCCCGTCCCGTGCGCAGGCGATACTCGGCTTATCGACCCGCGATGCAAAGGAGATGCTCATGGCAAACATCAAGTTCCCCGAGGGCTTCTATTGGGGTGGCGCCACCGCCGCCAACCAGTTTGAGGGCGCTTGGAACGTGGACGGCCGCGGTCCTTCCGTCGACGACCACTTCCTGGGCGGCAGCTACAAGGAGCCGCGCCAGATCACGATCGACATCGACCCCGATCGTTTCTACCCCAACCATGACGGTATCGATTTCTACCATCACTACGAGGAGGACATCGCGCTGTTCGCCGAGATGGGTTTCAACATGTTCCGCATGTCCATCTCTTGGAGCCGCATCTTCCCCAACGGCGACGATGCTGAGCCCAACGAGGCCGGTCTCGCCTTCTACGACCGCGTCTTCGACTGCTTGCGCGCCCACAACATCGAGCCGCTCGTGACCCTCTCGCACTACGAGATGCCCTATCACCTGGTCGAGAAGTACAACGGCTGGGCGAGCCGCGAGCTCATCGGCTTCTTTGAGAAGTATTGCCAAACCGTCTTCGACCGTTACCAGGACAAGGTCAAGTTCTGGCTCACCTTCAACGAGATCAACTGCGGCACTCAGGACATGGGCAACCTCTTTGAGACCAGCATGATTCAGGGCTTTGAGGGCCCGGCTTCGGCGGTCCACACCACGCCGCAGGCCCGCATGCAGGCGCTGCATCACCAGTTTGTCGCCAGCGGCCGCGTCGTGCGCTATGCCCACGAGCATTACCCGCAGTTCAAGATGGGCAACATGGATTGCTTCATCCTCTCCTATGCCGCCACGTGCGATCCGGCCGACGTGTTTGCTACGCAGCAGGAGATGAACGCCATGAACTGGTACTGCTCCGACGTGCAGGTGCGCGGAAAGTACCCGTTCTATGCCAAGCGCTTCTGGGCCGAGAACGATGTTGAGCTTGTGATGGAGGACGGCGACCTGCAGGATATCGCCGACGGCAAGGTCGACTTCTACTCCTTTAGCTACTACATGTCCGGCACCGTGGGCACCCACAAGGATCACGAGATGACCGAGGGCAACATGACCTTCGGCGGCAAGAATCCCTATCTGGAGTCCACCGACTGGGGTTGGCAGATCGATCCGCTGGGCCTGCGCATCGCCCTTAACGAGATCTATGCTCGCTACGAGATTCCGCTGATGGTGGTCGAGAACGGCATGGGCGCTTACGACGAGGTCGAGGAGGACGGCTCCATCCATGACCCGTATCGCATCGCCTACTTGCGCAGCCACATCAAGGCCATGGGCGAGGCCATTGCCGACGGCGTTGACCTGATTGCCTACACCTGGTGGGGTCCCATCGACCTGGTTTCCGCTGGCACCGGCGAGATGCGCAAGCGCTACGGCTTTATCCATGTCGATAAGTACGACGACGGCACCGGCACCTACAAGCGTCGCCGCAAGGACAGCTTCTTCGCATATCAGAAGATCATCAAGTCCAACGGCGCTGAGGGCCTGGATTAATCGACAATATGAGTGCCACTGGGGAAAAGGTTTTGGGAAGGGCTTGAAAGGGCTCGCGATTCGAGTCCCCACCTTAGTATTTGAACCATTTGGCACTATAATCACCATAGGCATGCGCATAACGTTGCGCTTAATCAAGAGGAGAAAACGTATGGGTCTGTTTGACATGTTTAAGAAGAAGGCTGAGCCTGCCGCTGCTGCAGCTCCCGCTTCCATCTCTGCTTCTGCCGGCGCCGACGTGCTGTGCTCGCCCGTCAAGGGCAAGGTCATCAAGATGGCCGACGTGCCCGATCCCGTCTTTGGTGGTGAGGTCCTGGGCAAGGGCTGCGCCGTGTGGCCCGAGGACGATCTGGTCTACGCTCCCTGCGACGGCAAGGTGACCGTCACCATGGGTCACGCCGTGGGCCTGCAGTCCGATAGCGGCATCGAGGTTCTGGTGCACGTTGGTGTCGATACCGTCAACATGAACGGCGACGGCTTCGAGGGCTTCGTCAAGGCTGACGATGTCGTGAAGGCCGGCCAGCCCTTGCTCAAGATCGACCGCGCCAAGATCGCTGCTGCCGGCTACAAGGACTGCGTCGTCGTGGCTGTGTCCAACACCGCCGAGTTCGCCGACGTCGAGCTTACCGTCGAGGCCGAGTCTGCCGTCGCTGCTGGTGACGCCATCGTTAAGGTCGTCCGCAAGTAGACTGCGACATCCAAAGGATGTGCAAGGGTGGTCGAATTGTTCGACCGCCCTTTTTTATTACAATGCGGCGGGACGTTTTATTGCGCGTTGGACGGACCGGTAAACCGTTCGGACGTTAAATCGAGCCGACTGCGCCTTTGCTTTGCCGGGGGTGTTCGTTAGCGGCTAGTATGGCCTTATTGTTACGACGTGCACCGCGTCGGGAAGCGCGGTGCCGCTTGTTGGGAGGAATGTCATGAAGAAGAAGCTGCTGCTTGCGCCCCTGATGGCTGTTCTGGTCGCGTGCGTGGTTGTGCTTTCCGGCTGCGGAGGTCCTTCGGTTGAGGAGCTCATCACCGAGGATCTTACGACGCAGTTTGACGAGGTCAAGAACGGTGGCGACGACTTCCTCGCCGGCCTGGAAGAGGCCTCGGGCGACGAGTTCGAGCAGCTGGGCATCGATCCCAAGGAGTACGCCAAGAGCTACCTCGAGGGCTTTGACTACAAGATCGGCGACGTGACGGTCGACGAGGACAAGGGCACCGCAACTGCCGAGGTCACCATTACCTGCAAGTCCATGAACCAGATCGTTGAGGATTTTGCCACTCAGTACCAGGAGAAGGTCGCCGCGCTCGATTCGATGCCTTCCGATGACGAGCTGTACAAGATGGCCGGTCAGGTTATGGTCGATGTGACCAAGGCTGCTAAGACCAAGGACACCAAGGTCACCTTCAAGTACTCCTGCAATGACGACGGCGAGTGGTCTGCCGACGATTCCGCAACCAACGAGATGATGAATGCCATGATGAGCTAGGGAGTTGCGGCGTTTTACCAAACGCCGCAACTGCTCGACGCTGCGCGCCGCCCAGGACGACAATTTGTCATTCAAAAGGCGAGACATGACCAGAAGGTCTATGCCTCGCCTTTTTCATGCCAACTTGTTCGTCCTGGACGTCGCTCGCTCATATGACCCAATCCGCTGTCAAGGGCCACAATGGCCCCGCCGACCGCTTGCAATCGGTCGGCGGGGCCTGCCGTTGAACCCGTCCCGGTCCGCCCCCGGCATGTCGTCGACGCCTTCGGCTCAGTCTCATATCCGCGGATACCGCTCCGGCGGCCCGCAATCCTCTCCTTCGGCGGGGCTCCCCAAGTCTGACTACGCGCATGCGGCCGCCGCCGCGCGCCCAGCGAAAGCGGGGGTATCCCCGAAGGCTGCCCGGCTCGCCGGGACGGGGGCTATGTCTATTCGCCGGCCTCCCGGCACATCATGCCGAGGGCCCACAGCCACCTCACGAGCTCGGCGGCGGTGGCGGCGTTCGCCTTCGCCTGGGGCATGCCCCTGGCGAGCATCTCCTCGCGGCGCCGGAGCAGGCGCTCGGAACCCTTCCTCCCGTGCATCCTTACCTCGAGCGGGACGCCGCTGCCCTTGGGCATCAGCTTCGGTTGGTGGCTCGCCTGGACGTAGCTCCAGGACCCCTCGACAGCCAACCTCCTGACGAGGGCGTTGCCGGCCCCGCTGATCCCGCCGAGTCGCACGGAGTCCGCGCTCGACCTCTGCTTCGGGGCGAGGCCGAAGTAGGCCGTCACCTGCCTGCCGGAGCGGAACCTCGAGAAGTCGCCGACCTCGGCCGCGAAGGCGGCGGCGAGCGCGAACCCGCACCCCTTGATCGACTGGAGCGCCTCGACCTCGGCCGAGAGGGGGCCCGCCGCGACGGCGGCCCTGTATTCGGCGAGGACGGCCTCCCTCGTCTCGTCGGCCGCCTCGACCTCGTTCCTCAGCGCCGCAAGCGCCCGGATGCCGCCGTCGTCGGCGGGGTGTATGCCGTCGAGCCACCTGAGGAAGCCGTACGTCCAGTACTTCCGGGGGTTGCCGGCCGGCGTCGTGCCGCCGTAGGCGTAGCCGCGGCGGGCGAGGAACGCCAGGAGCCGCTGCTTCGCCGCCGCGAGCCTCGCGGTCGCCGCGTCGTGGGCCCCGGCGAGGTCCCTGAGCCCCTCGATCTCGGGGGACGGCACCCATACCGGGGAGATATCGTGCGACAGTATCGCCTTGGCCATCCTGGCCGCGTCGTTGCGGTCGTTCTTGGACGAGAGGTCGGCCGCCGACCTCGGGACCTTGGAGACGGCCGCGACGACGCAGTCGACGCCGAGCCCGGAGAGCTCCCTCTGCGGGGCGAAGCCGAGGTAGCCGCTCTCGTAGGCGGCGAGCGACGGGCCCGGGAAGCCCGACATCCACTCCGCGACCTCGCCCCACGGGTTGCCGCGGAACCTCCTCGTCACTGTCTCGCCCGTCTCCGCGTCGAGCGCGCAGACGGTGGTGGACCTGAGGTGTACGTCCATTCCGAAGGCGGTAGAATATCTAGGCACGGGAGCCTCCCAACCTCGTTGCGGCGCGGCTGCGCCTCTGGCACTTCAACAACATTGTCGCAGCCCCGACCCGCGGTCACGAGCGGGGGCTCCTGTCGTTTCCGTGCCCTCGGATTGGGTCATAGTGTCTGTCCGTCCTCTACCTGCGGCGTTGCCATGGTAGTCATTGGGGACGCTCTTAAATGACTAGTCAAAAGGGACACTCTTGCGGCACTTGGGGACGTTCCTTTTCTGCCGACAGTTGGGGGCACTCCTTGCACCAGCGCTGCATCGAATGCTCGGGAAAATGCGAGCCGGTTTTTGGGCGAATAATGGGTTGCGGTTTCCGGATGGGATGGGTTGCGGAAAGTGCGACCCGGAATATTGCTCTGAAACGGGATGCCGTTTCCCTGACGCGCCTCAAACGGAAAGCGCATCCCATTCCGGAGCTCCAAAACGGGATGCGCTTTCCGCGCGGAAGAATTGTCGCGGCTGCGTTAAGCGGTGCCGCTCGTTATTCGCCCAGCACCAGTGCTGCGAGTTCGTCCTGGGTGTCTGCCACGTAGTCGGCGCCGGCAGCCTCCAGCTCTGCGCGGCCGCGGAAGCCCCAGCTGACGCCCGCGCTCTTAAGGCCGGCGTTGTGGCCGGTCAGAACATCGACATTCGAATCGCCCACATAGAGCGTGGTTGCCGGATCGGCGCCCAGCTCCTTCATCACATGCAGCGTGACGGGTGCCTCGGGCTTGGGCGGAAATGCGTCCACACGGCCCTGCACCAGCGCAAAGCACTCGGAACCAAAATACTTCTCGATAAGCGGGGCTGCCGAAATATGATCCTTGTTGGTGAGCACGGCAAGCTGAACGCCCGCAGCGCGCAGACGGTCGAGCATCTCAATCGTGCCGGCGTAGGGAGCGGTGTGGTCCTCCTTGTGCTCGCCGTAGTAAGCCCTAAACTCGGCAAGCGTCTGCTCAAACATGCGGCCGTCGCCCGCGTACTCGGCGGGCATAAAGCGCTCGACCAGCTTAAGCATGCCGTTTCCCACCTTGTAGCGGTACTCGTCCACGGCAAACGTGGGCCAGCCGTGCATCTCGCAGGTGTGGTTGCCGGCGGCCGCCAGGTCCTCGAGCGTGTTGAGGATGGTGCCGTCCAGGTCAAAGATCACATGGGAAAAAGCTGCTGCCATGAAAGCTCCCGTCATTGGGTTTCAAAACGCACATCATAATACTGGGCTTCCGCGTTGGGCACGCTTGGAATCTGAACATCTCCAGGGATATCAAGCCACATCGCGCCGACCGCGCGATACCGCCCTAGCAAATTCTCGGTAACTGCTCTCCCACGAGCATGTCGAGGATGCGGGTCGATCCCCAGCCGGTGCGTACGCGCACGACGGGTCGAGCGCCCTCGGCAAGCGGCAGCACGCGACCGATGATGGCGGCGTTCTCGCCGTAGCGGGCGGCGCGCATGGCCGCCAGCGCGGCATCGGCCTGTTCGGCCGGCACCACGGCGACCATCTTGCCCTCGTTTGCTACCTGCAGAACGTCGTAGCCGAGCATCTCGCAGGCGGCCTGCACGTCGGGGCGCACGGGCACGGCATCCTCGTCGATCTCCATGGCAACGCCGCTGGCCTGGGCAAACTCGTTGAGCGTGGATGCCAGGCCACCGCGCGTGGGGTCGCGGAAGCAGCGGGTGTCGGGGGCGGCGGCGAGCACGTCGGCAATCAGGTGGTTGAGCGGCGCGGCATCGCTTTCGATCGTGCTTGAAAACGCCAAGCCCTCGCGTTGGCTCATGATGGCGATGCCGTGGTCGCCCAGTGTACCCGAGACCAAGATGGCATCGCCGGGCTGGCAGTTTGCACCGCTGAGCGCTACGCCCGCGGGCACTTCGCCCACGCCGGCGGTATTGATGTAGACGCCGTCGGCGCCGCCGCGCTCGACCACCTTGGTGTCGCCGGTGATAATCTTCACACCTGCCTCATGTGCCGTTTCGGCCATGGTCTGCACAATCTGGTGCAGCTTGTCCATGGGATAGCCCTCTTCGAGGATAAAGCCGCATGAGAGGTAGCGCACGTTGGCGCCCGAGGTCGCGACGTCGTTGACGGTTCCGCATACAGCGAGGCGGCCGATATTGCCGCCGGGGAAGAACTGCGGCGTTACCACAAAGCTGTCGGTCGACATGGCGATTCGCCCGCTTGCGGGCAGCGTAGCGACGCCGGCGTCGTTGCCCTCGAGCAGCTCGGGCGACCCAAAGGCATCCAGAAAGACCTCATCGATAATGCGCTTCATCATCTGGCCGCCGGAGCCGTGGCCCAGCAGGACAGTGCTATCGGTGGCAGTACGGGACATATCGAAAACTCCAATCGTGGGTGGAATCGGCAATAGCCGAGTGTGGCAGAATCGATGTTAAGTAAAAGTCAGCGAGCGCCATTCAGACGAAGTGAGTTGCCTTGAAAGAGGAGGCTGCTGGGCTTTTGCCCGCAGCCGACGATTGAAAGGCAAATCGCTCGCCTGAATGGTGCGCAGCGTCGGCCGGTCCGCCGTTCGTTAGAACGGCGGAACCTAGCAGTCGCGGTAACGGTAGTACGCCGCGCAGCTGCCTTCGGAGCTCACCATGCACGGGCCGACGGGGTGTTCGGGCGTGCATGCGTGGCCAAAGAGCGGGCAGTCGCTCGGCGTGATGGCACCGCGCAGCACGTCGCCGCAGCGGCACCCGCGTGGCTCGACCGTCGGTTCAATGGGCACGTCAAAGCGGGCGTCGGCATCAAAGCGCGCGAATTCGGGTCGGATGGAAAGACCCGAGTTGGCAATCGGTCCCAGCCCGCGCCACGTGGTGTCGCACAGCTCAAATACCTGCTCGACCAGCTGGCGAGCTACGGGATTGCCGCCAGCGTTGACGCCACGGCGGTAGGCGTTGCCAATCGCGGGCTTGTCCTCGACAACCATCTGGACCAGCATGCAGATGCCCTGCAGGATATCGACCGGCTCAAATCCCGTGACCACGCCCGGGGTATTGAACTCGTCGACCAAAAAGCTAAAGGGTGCCAGGCCTGTGATGGTAGCGACGTGACCAGGCAGGATAAAGCCGTCGATGGTCGTCTCGGGGTCGTTGGAGATCGCACGCAGAGCCGGCGGCGTGGTCTTGTGAGCACAGTAGACCGAGAAGTTCTGGAGCCCGCGCGCGTCGGCCTCCAGGATAGCGGCGGCAATGGTGGGCGTTGTGGTCTCAAAGCCGACGCCCATAAAGATGACCGGGCGTTCGGGATTTTGCTCGGCAATGTCGAGTGCGTCGAGCGGAGAGTAGACGATGCGGATGTCGCGCCCCGCCGCCTTTTGCGCGGCAAGCGAGGTGGACGATCCGGGCACGCGCATCATGTCGCCAAAGGTGGTGATGATGGCGCCGTCCATGTTGGAAAGCGCGATTGCATGATCGATGTCGCGGTTGGCGGTGACGCAAACGGGGCACCCCGGGCCGCTTAGCAGTTTGAGTCCCGTCGGCATAATGGAGCGAAAGCCATAGCGGCCAATGCTCACGGTATGCGTACCGCAGACTTCCATAAGGTTGATGCTGCGGTTGCCGACAAGCTCATGAATACGATCGATGAGCTCGCGAGCCAGCTTGGGGTCGCGAAATGCCGAAAAGTCGATACCGGAGCGAACCGGCTGCGCCGCCGCCACTAGTATGCCTCGGCCGGGTTGGTGGCGAGCTGGTCCTCTTCGGCCAGCTCGGTCATGGTGTTGACGAGCTCGAGTGTCTCTTGGGCTTCCTGCTCGTCGACAATCTGAATGCCAAAGCCGGCGTGCACGAGAATATAGTCGCCGACCTGCGCCGTCGGCACGAGGCGCAGCGAAACGGGGCGCTCGATGCCCATCATGTCGACGGTCGCCTTAAGGTCGTCGTCGCGTTTGACCACTTTACCGGGAACGGCAAGGCACATAATGTTTCCCTTTTATACGTTTTGCGCTGGATAGGCGCCTAATTACCCATCAGTTGATGGTAGCGCTCGCGGGAGTCACGAGCAAACGCGTTACACCTGTGAGACGGCGGCGCGCAGGCTGGCAAAACAGCCTACCCGTGTCGTCTGCGCGAGGCAAGCGCGAGCGATGGCGGCCTGACCGTAGGCGATACAGCCGTCGTTGACGGGCACGGCGTGGGGGACCAAGACGGTAAGACCGGCGTCTTTGAGCTCGTGGGTAAGGAGCTGGAGCAGAAGTCGGTTCATGAACACACCGCCCGAGAGCGCGACGGTATCGAGGCCTTCGCGCGCACAGATTTCGCGTGCGATGTGGGTCGTAGCGTGCGTAATGGCGATGTGAAATCCGAGGGCGAGCCTGTCGGCCGGCGCGCCTGCCTCGATTCCATCCAGAAGAGCTTCGATGAGCGGTTGGGGGTCCAAGATGGGGGAGTTGTCGGCAGGCATGAATACGCCTGTGTGATTGCCGTCGAGACGAACGGGCTTACCGCCGAGCGCGCGCCAGGCGGCGGCTTCGAGTTCGATGGCGGGTTCGCCTTCGTAGGTTGCCTGCCCGCAAATGCCCAAAACTGCAGCGGCGGCGTCAAAGAGACGCCCCATACTGCTCGTGCGTGGGCTGTTGATGTTCCGCTCGATCATCGTAGTCGTGATGCTGCGCGTCTGCTCGTCGAGGGTGCCCAATAGTCCCGCGGCACCTGGGTGCTCGAGCAGGCCGAGCTCGCTCAGCAGGGCAAAGGCATTGCGCCGGGCATCGCGCACGGATGCGGCACCGCCTGGCAGCGCCCAGGTGCGCAGGTGAGCGGCGCGTTCAAAATCGGCAAGGCCGGCGACAAGGAACTCGCCGCCCCAAATGGTTCCGTCGGTGCCCGCCCCCGTACCATCGAAGGCAATGCCGAGCACGCGCGCGTCGGTTGTGAGCTGGCCCGCGGCGATAGCCTCAGCCATTACGCTCGCGATGTGCGCATGATGATGCTGGATTTCGATAAGCGGCAGATTGCATTTTCGCGCCTGCTCGCGCGCCCACTGACTCGATAGGTAGCTGGGGTGCAGGTCGCAGGCCAGCGCGGCGGGCGTCAAGTCAAAGAGAGCTTCCAAGCGCGTGCGCGCGGCGTTCCAGGCATCGAAGGTCTCGCCGTTTTCGACATCGCCAATATGCTGTGACACAAAACAGGTTGCCTCACCGTTCGTCCCTTCACGCGTGAGCGCGATCGTTGCCTTTTGCTGTGGGCCGCAGGCGAGCACGCACGGCGCGACGGCGTCGAGCGTCGGCAACGTCAGCGGCTGCGGCGCATATCCGCGAGCGCGGCGCACGGGCATAACGACCCCACCGACCACGCGTACCACGGAGTCGTCGTAGCGTGAGAGAATCGCACGGTCGTTGCCGAGCAGGGCGTCGGCAATGCCGACGGCAACGAGGTGTTCCCAAGCAAGGCCGTCATCAGTTTCGATAGGTTCCTCGCTCAGGTTTCCGCTGGTCATGACGAGTGCGTGCAAACCGCGGACTTCTGCCGCGGCAAGCAGCAGATGCTGAAGCGGCGTATAGGGGAGCATGACGCCGAGCTCGGGTAGATCGTGCGCGACGGATGGCGCGAGTGTAAGGGCGTCGGGGGAATCTCCCTCGCCAACAGCACACCGGCGCAACAGCACGATGGGGCGGATGCTGCCGGCCAGCACTCCGCGCTCGGCATCATCGACGTGGCACAGGCGTTCAGTATCGGCAAGGCTGCGCACCATAACGGCAAGCGGTTTGTTGCTGCGGCGCTTGCGACGGCGCAGCTCGACCACCGCCTGCTCATTGGCGGCGTTGCAGGCCAGATGGAATCCGCCCAGGCCCTTGATGGCGACAATACCGCCGCTGGCCAGCAGCTCGACACAGCGGTCAATAATGGCATCGCTGGTTTCGCGCGTGCTGCCGACGGCTGGAGTCGCCCCCGAGCCCCCGAGCTCCATGTCGCCCGCCGCCTCGCGCCAGGTAATATGTGGCCCGCAGTCAAAGCAGGCATCGGGCTGCGCATGAAAGCGCCGGTCAAGCGGGTCGCCATACTCTGCGGCGCACTCGGGGCACATGGGAAAGCAATCCATCGACGTGGCCGCTCGGTCATAAGGCAGCGACCGGATGATGGTAAAGCGCGGCCCGCAGTTGGTGCAGTTGATAAAGGGGTAGTGATAGCGTCGGTCGGCGGGGTCGAACAGTTCGCGCAGGCAGTCGTCACAGGTGGCGATATCGGGGGAGATGAGCGTCGTGTGCACGGTCTGATCCTGCGACGCTACGATACGAAAGGCCTGCTCATCGTCGGCATCCCAAGTGTCGGGCTTCAGGTCTGCAACAGCGACATGCTCAACGCGGGCCGCGGCAGGCGCGTGCTTCGACAGCGCGGCGACAAAGCCGTCGAGTGCCTCGACCGAAGCATGCGCCTCGATGTGCACGCCATCGCCCGCGTTGAGCACCCAGCCGCAAATGCCATGCGCCATAGCCTCGCGATACACAAATGGCCGCATGCCAACGCCCTGCACAATGCCCGTCACGTGAATATGCACATGCCGCATGCGACCCTCCTTCATTAAAACCTGTCCCTTTATGGCAGGTGCGCTGCGGGAAATCCCGTTACAGCCCCAGGCTTTGCTTGGTGGCGGCGCAGGTGAGCTCGCCGTGCTTAACGCCGCGCAGCCCCAGCAACCGGTCCGCCAGCTCGTAGACGCGTTTGCCGCGACCCTTGAGCGCAAGAATCTCCAGGCAGTTGTGGTGGTCCAGATGCACGTGCATGGTCGAGACAATCTCGTCGGTGTAGTCGTGCTGCACCTCGTCCAGACGGCGCGTCAGATCGCCGGTATGGTGGTCATAGATCATGGTGAGCGAACCGATGACCTGCTCGTCGGGCGTGCGCATCTGCTCCTTGGCGATCGAGGCGCGAATCAGATCGCGTACGGCCTCGGAACGGTTGGCCACGTCACCGCGGCGCGCGATCTGCTCGTCAAAGCGGCGCAGCAGGTCGTCGGGCGCGGTGACCGAAAAGCGGACCAGCTCGGAGCTGGAGCCGCTGCAACGGCAGCTCGCATCGTCGTCCGCACCGTAAGCGTGCGCGTGCGCGTGCTCGTGCTCGGCCACGTTACACCAGTTTCACAGAGCCGACGGAGTTATGATCTGCCTCGATGGCCTCCTCGTAGCCCTCGAGCGCATCGTGCGCCTCGTGCAGCGCAGACATGGCGGCCTCGAGCTTGGCGCCAATGCGCTCCATGTCAAAGTTCTCGGTCGCATGCAGCAGCTGATGGCTCCACTCGTGAGCGAGCTCAATGGTGTCGTCGACCTGCTTGACGCTCATGGCAAGCTGGCTCATGTTCATTCCGACGTCATGCATGGGAATCTCCTTTTGTGCGGGGCGATATGGTGGTTCAGATTCTACTACGCCCGCCTTGGGCGCCGCCGCATAAGAAAACGGGTGCGAGTCCGTCTGACTCGCACCCGTTCACTGGGGGCTGTTTGTGTCTACCATACTATCCGTGGTCGCATGCCTTGCGTTTGGCACTCCGGCGAGCGGTGCGAAACCGCTCATGGACGGCAGACAAGTAACAAGCGTATTACAGATGCTTCTCCAGCAGTGCCTGAAGTCTTGCCTTGGGTAAGGCGCCGACCGAGCGGTCAATCTCCTCGCCGTTCTTAAACACAATCAGCGTGGGGATGCTCATGACGCCATACTTCATGGCCAGGTCCTGGTTGTCGTCGACGTTGCACTTGGCAACGGCGAGCTTGCCCGCCAGCTCATCGGCAACCTCGTCAACGATGGGCGAGAGGGATCGACAGGGCCCGCACCACGGTGCCCAAAAATCGACCAGCACGGGCAGGCTGTCGTTAACGATGGAATCGAAGTTCTCGGGGGTAATCTGATTAATGTCAGCCATGGTGACCTCCATAATGCGACGCGGCTCGGCCGCGTAAAACTCAGTACGACCGTGCTTATACCCAGCCGCCCGCAAAGCAACCACTCGCGGGCAGCTCTTTTATATAATGGTGGGCACGCAAACGATTGGAGAGCGCATGCCCACGTCACAAAGCCAGAAAAAAGAAGCCATCGCCCAGGCGGCCGAGCAGGAGCTCACATCGCTTGCGGTCCGTGGCGTGCGTATCGCGGGCAACGCGTGCTCGCCGATCGTGCTGGTCAAAGGCGATTTGGACGAGGCCGAGCGTTCGGGTGGCGAGCTTGCCGCCGGCCCGGATGGCGCGGCGTTGCGCAAGGCGCTTGGGGCCATCGGCTACGCGCCCGAGGATTTTTGCGTGCTGGCAAGCGTCGCCGGCGTGGGTGATGGGACGGTCGCGGTGGGCGAGACTCTGCCGTGCGAGCTGTTCCGTGAGGCGCTTGAGGCTTTGGACCCCGAGGCGGTGCTGCTGCTCGACAACAACGCGGCTGACGCCATGCGCGAGACCTACGCCGATATGCTCGTGGCGATCGATGACTTCGACACCGCCATGCTCAAGCCCGGCCTGGTCGCCCATGTGCAGGGCCGCCGTGTGCTCGCGCTCGACGGTTTTGAGGCAGCGCTCACTGACAAAGCCGCCAAGCAGCGCATGTGGGCATACATCAAGCAGCTGACCCCGGCAGCCGCTCCGCTGTAGCGGATTGGCGCCGGCGAGCGATTGTCTGGCGGGCAAGGCACGCCTCGAGATCGGCGCCGCACTTCTACATCACAGCGCGCAGCTCAAACCGATCGCCGTTAATGCGGAACTGGCAGTTACCGTTCATGCGCTCCACGGCAAGTTTGATGCTCTTAGTGCCAAAGCCGTGTCCGGTGTGCCCGGCTACGGGCATGCCATCGACCATGCGCGGCGCGCGGTCAAACGTATTGGAAACCAACAGCAGCAGCTGGCTGTCCTCTAATCGCAGGTCAAGGTCGACGAATCGCTTTCCTTGGGGTGCGTCGCTTGCGGCGGTGATAGCGTTTTCCAAGGCATTTGAGAGCACGCTAAACAGGTCGGCGTCACCTACGTGGATGGTTTCGGGTACGGCGGCGCGCAGGTTGGCGGTAATGCCGTTTCTATTGATATCCGAGTTAAATGACGAAAGCGCGATGTTTACGGTCTCGTTGGCGCAGAAGCGGCGTACGGCGGTGCGATCGCCGGCTTCGCAGAGTTCATCGATGCGTTTGAGCGCCTCGTCGGTGTGGCCCTCCTCAATTAAAGCGGCCAAGCCGCGTAGGAAGTGGCGCATATCGTGGCGAAGAATCGACAGCTCGCGCCCAGATTGACGCCAAGCCTCGAGCTCTTTGATGGCGGCGCTGTCGCGGGTTTCGAGCATCCAGCGCTCTCGCTCGGCGGTTTCCTTTTCTTCGTATTCGCGCAGGTAAACGGCAAGAAACATAAGATAGAAGGCACAGAGCGCAAATGCCAAAAACTCAACCGTTACCACCGAGCCCGAGTGGAACAGCGTGGTGTAGACGTTGGTGGCATAGTCAAAGACGTAATAGACGAGCGGCAGGATTAAAAGGATGCCCAGCTCGGTGGTGCTTTTAATCGCCAAGCGCGGACCGATGTCGCCGGCCCAATGCAACAGGACGGCAAAGACGGCGAGTGTGGTCGCGATGCGCGCCAGATAGTATGCGATCTGAGAACCGGTTGCGGCAAATGCGGCGATGCCCATCCAATTGCTGAATTGGCAGCTCAGATAGGCGCTGGTGACGCCCAACGCCGCGAGCAGCGGACTCAGGCGGTAGCGCGCGCACAGGTAGATGACGAGCGGCAGATGCACGACGAGCGGATAGACCTGACGGGCAAAAAGCTCTCCGCCAACGACATTGGCGATCGAAAAGGCAGCGCCGGTCACGACGCCGACCCCCAGCAGCTCAAGCGCATGACGCCGGTTGATTTCGATACCGCACAGCGCCGCCGAGGCAAAGACGCCAAAGAGCAGCGTCGTGGCGTGGTGGATTGCCCAAAGGACCATTTCGACCGAGGAGACCATCAGTGTCTCCCACCCTCAAAGCGCACCGCAAAGTAGGCGTCTTGGAACCCCTGCTTGCTGCTGCGCGACAGCGGAATGCACGCGCCGGAGCGCATGACGATGTCCGTGCGGTCAAAGTGGTCGATGTTGCGCAGGTTGACCTGGTAGCTGCGGTGGCATTTAAAGAAGGTGGCATTTTGCGCCAAACGGTCCTCGACGCTGCGGAATGACTCGAGTGCCTCGATATCGCGTCCGTCGCGCAGGTGGAAGACCACGTGCTTGTTGCGCGCCTCGGCATATTCGATGTCGGACAGGCGCAGGGCGTGGTAACCAAAGGACGTTTTGATCACGAGTTCGTCGGTTGCCGGCGGGCGCATGCTCGAAAGCTCGTCGAGCAACTGCGCCAGGCGCTCGTAGGCCACGGGCTTGAGCAGATAGTCGAAGGCGCGGACCTCGTAGGATTCCAGCGCGAACTCGGGCGACGAGGTGAGGAACACCAGGCGCACGGCGGTGTCGGCCTGGCGCAGTTCGCGTGCGGTGTCCATGCCGTTGACGAGCGGCATGATCATATCGAGCAAGATGATGTCGGCGCGCGATGCGGCATGGCGGGCCAGCAGGTCCTCGCCGCGCGTGACGAGCGCAACATCGACCGCCGTGCCCGTCTCGATCGACCAACGGTCGATCATCCGGTGCAGTCTATCTAGAAAAGCGACATCATCGTCGCAGGCAATAATCTTGAGCATTCGGCCCCCTTAAGTAGTTCGATTTTGCCACATCGGGCACGCGCCGCTTGCGGGGGTGCGGACCGTTTGCGCCTCACGGCGTGCAGCTCGCGCCAAGCGGTGTTGCGGTGGCGAAAGATGCCTCCTGCGCTATCGAAAGCCCGGCTATCCTCAGCTTGCCAGTTCGAAAATGGACTTGCCGCATGATTGAATTTTTATTTCAACTTTACACCTAGGTTTACAGCTGTCTTGTCAGCTGTAAACCTAGGTGTCATACTAAAGCCCCAAGATTCGCCAAAAGAGAGGGGCCTTGATGGCACAGAGCGCGAACATGGATGCGTCGGAGCTTGCACGCGATATCGCGGCCGGCCTGGCATCGGCAACGACGGCAACGGAGCGCGCGGCACTGGTGCCCGCAGAGCTCGTCGAGGCCATTCAGCAGCTAAAAACCCAACGTGACGCGGTGATCCTGGCGCACTATTACGTGGCGCCCGAGGTGCAGGCCGTGGCTGATTACGTCGGCGACAGCTTCTACCTGGCAAAGCTCGCCAAGAGCCTGCCGCAGCAGACTATCGTGCTGTGCGGCGTGGAGTTTATGGGCGAGAGCGCCAAACTGCTCAATCCCACTAAGACCGTGCTGCTGCCCGAGCCGGGCGCGGACTGCCCCATGGCGCACATGGTCAAGCGCGAGACAGTCGATGCAGCGCGCGCCGAGTACGGTGACGACCTTGCCGTGGTCTGCTACGTCAACTCCACGGTCGAGATCAAGAGCTGGAGCGACGTGTGCGTCACCAGCTCCAACGCCGTTAAGATCGTGTCCGAGCTGCCGCAGCAGCATATCCTGTTCATTCCCGACCAAAACTTGGGCCGCTTCGTAGCCGAGCAGGTGCCGCAAAAGCACGTCATCCTCAACAACGGCTACTGCCCGCGCCATCACATCATCACCGTCGAGCAGATCGTCGACGCGACGGAGGCCCACCCCGACGCGCTCGTGCTGGCGCACCCCGAGTGCAAGGCCGACGTCCTGGCCGAGGCCGACTACATCGGCTCCACCGCCGGCATCATCAAGTATGCCGAGGAGTCCGACGCGAGCGAGTTCATTATCGTGACGGTTCGCGGCGTGCTCTACGAGCTCGAGCGCCGCTGCCAGGGCACCGGCAAGAAGTTCTACTTCCCCGCGGTGCAGCCCACCTGCGTCAACATGGACCTCATCACGCTCGAAAAGCTCGTGCGCTGCCTGGAGACGGGCGAGGGCGAGGTGCAGATCGGCGTCTCGGACGAGGCGGCAGACCAGGCCAAGCTCACGCTCGACCGTATGCTCGAGTACGCAGCGCGCTAGAACAATGTGACATGAGGGGCAGTCCCTTATGCCACATTACAAGGGAGAGGATTCCTGTGGAAACCAAGCAATACCCCGATATGGAGTGCGACGTCGTCATTGCCGGCTGCGGCGTGGCGGGCCTGTACGCGGCTCTCAACCTGCCGACGAGCACGCGCGTGATCATGCTCTCCAAGGGCGCTGTCGATGAGTGCGATTCGATGCTCGCACAGGGCGGTATCTGCGTGCTGCCCGAGGGCTCGGACTACGATGCCTTCTTTGAGGACACCATGCACGCCGGCCATTACGAGAACCGCCGCGAGAGCGTCGACATCATGATCCGCTCGAGCCGCTCGGTCATCAACGACTTGCTAGCGATGGGCGTGGATTTTGAGCACAAGGCCGACGGCAGCCTCGACTTTACCCGCGAGGGCGCGCACAGCCGTCCGCGCATTGCCTTCCATGCCGATATCACCGGCAAGGAGATTACGACCAAGCTGCTCCAGGCTGTTCGCAAGCTGGATAACGTGCAGATTTTGGAGCACGTAGCCATGACCGATATCCTGACGGGCGAGCGTGACGGCGCCACGGTGTGTGCCGGTGTCGTCGCCGTTTCCGTGGACGAGGACAACTCGGTTCGTCCCGCCGACGAGCTGACAAATGCCGCCGAGGGCGTGCATGCCGGCGAGCCGTTTAAGATCCATGCCCGCCACACGCTGTGGGCGACGGGCGGTATCGGCGGCGTATACGACCATTCGACCAACTACCCGCAGCTCACGGGCGATGCCTGCTACATTGCTCAGGAGCATGGCATTAAGATGGAGCATCTGGACTACGTGCAGATTCACCCCACGGGACTGTTTTCGCCGCAGCCGGGCCGCACCTTCCTGATCAGCGAGAGCTGCCGCGGCGAGGGCGCGATTTTGCTCAACGCCGCCGGCGAGCGCTTTACCGACGAGCTTCAGCCGCGTGATGTGGTCGCCGCCGCTATTCGCGAGCAGATGAAGCAGGACGGTACCGAGCACGAGTGGCTGAGCTTCGCCCCCGTCGAGCGCGATGTGGTGACCGGGCATTTTGCCAACATTCGCGCGCGCTGCCTGGAGGACGGCCGCGACATTCTGGACGAGCCCATCCCCGTCACGCCCACGCAGCACTACTTTATGGGCGGCGTATGGGTCGACAAGGACGGCCGCACCTCGATGCCCGAGCTCTACGCCGCTGGCGAGACGGCCTGCAATGGCGTGCACGGCAGGAACCGCCTGGCATCAAACAGCCTGCTCGAAGCGCTGGTCTGGGGTCGTCGCGCCGCGTGGTATATGCGTACCGGCGAGTCACTGGCCGTGGAGCAGGCGGGCGATCCCGCGCTCGATGGCCGTCATCGCGCCCTGAGCGCCGACATCCTGGCAATCGATGATCTGGCCCGTGCCGCCGGCACGCAGGCCGTGGAGGAGTAGACCATGAATCCCATTACCATGAAGCTCGTCGTCGATGATCTGATTCTGCAGGCTCTGCGCGAGGACATTACCTTTGAGGACGTGAGCACGGCGAGCGTGTGCCCCACGGCGCGCCCCGCCACGGTGGAGCTTATCGCCAAGGCCGATGGCATCATCGCGGGCCTGGATGTGTTCGCTCGCACCTTTGAGCTGCTGGATTCGCAGAGCTCGGTGCTGTTTGATGTTGCCGACGGTGACGTGGTCCACGCCGGTGACCACGTGGGGCAGGTGCGTGGCGATGCGCGCGTACTGCTTTCGGGCGAGCGCGTGGCGCTCAACTACCTGCAGCGCATGAGCGGTATCGCTACCTATACGCACCAGATGGCCGCGGCGCTCGAGGGCACCAAGACCGTGCTCGTCGACACGCGCAAGACCACGCCGGGCATGCGCGTGTTTGAGAAGGCGGCAGTCGAGATCGGCGGCGGCAGCAACCACCGTTACAACCTGTCGACGGCCGTCATGCTCAAGGACAACCACATCGATGCCGCCGGTGGCGTGACGCGTGCGATCGAGATGGCGCGCGCCCATGCATCGTTTACCACGACGGTCGAGATCGAGTGCGAGAACCTGGACATGGTGCGCGAGGCCGTGGAGGCCGGCGCCGACATCATCATGTTCGACAACATGACCCATGACGACATGGCCGCCGCTATTGAACTTATCGCCGGCCGCGCCAAGACCGAGTGCTCGGGCAACGTGGATGCCAGCAATATCCGCGCGCTTGCCGACCTGGGCGTTGACTTTATTAGCTCGGGCGCCCTGACGCACTCCGCGCCGATCCTCGACCTCTCGCTTAAGCACCTGCGTCTGCTGGACGGTAAATAATGAACGCCCGCGAGCGTCGCCGTGCCATCATGGCCGTGCTCGAGGGGGCCAAGGGGCCCGTATCGGGCAGCGCGCTTGCCCGCGAGGTGGGTGTGAGCCGCCAGATCGTGGTGCAGGACATCGCCCTGCTGCGCGCCGATGGGCACGATATCGTGGCGACCAACCGCGGCTACGTGCTGCAGGAGGCCCCCAGCAGCCCCGCCGTGCCTACGCGCTTGGTCAAGGTTCGCCACAGCGTGGAGCAGGCAGGCGATGAGCTCACGAGTATCGTCGACGCCGGCGGCGCCGTGCTCAACGTGATTGTCAATCACCGCGTGTACGGTAAGATTACGGCCGACCTGGACATCCGCAATCGTCGCGATGTCGAGCGCTATCTGCGCGATATCGAGAGCGGCAAGAGCTTTCCGCTGCTGACGGTGACCAGCGGCTACCACTTCCATCGCATTGCGGCGGAGGACGAACAGACCCTCGACGAGATCGAGGCGATGCTCAAGGAAAAAGGCTACCTAGCAGACCTGATGCCCTACGAAGACGATTTGTCCTAGTCGACGCCGCATCTATAAGTTGCGGTGAAATAGTTCCTAAAATCGGCATCCAAGACATAAAACAGGAACTATTCCACCGCAACTGCCAAGGGTCCCGCTCCAAATTAGCTGCCCACATATGCAAAAGGAGGCCTCCGCGGCGATGCGGAGGCCTCCTTTTTGTGCACGGTGTACTTGTGAGTGCGCAAGTGGGGGAGTTGTTACTCCTCGACGATCTCGGTGATCGCGCCAGCGGGGCAAGCGTCCTGGCAAGCGCCACAGGCGACGCAGGAGTCCTCGTCAGCGACGGTAGCGACGTCCTGGAGCTCCAGAACGCCAGCGGGGCAGGAGTCGACGCAAACGCCACAAGCGATGCACTCGTCGGCATCAATTACGGGATGAGCCATGGTAGTTTCCTCTCTGTTGACCGACGCTACAGGCGATGCGCGTCGGTTTGATTCGGGCAAAAACATACCACGGGAGCGACCGTTTGCAATACCCTCTGGCCGGCATCTTCATACCGTTCGCCGAGTATGCCAAGGTTTACTAAAAAACGCGCAGGTGGGGCCGTTGAGCTGCATAAATGTTAGCTAAAGGTGACTTGAAATATAGGGCGATTGAGCGTGCTTGCGGAAACCGCATCCCATTATTTTGTCGAAAAACGGGTTGCAGTTTCCGGTTAGGCCCGCTAGCGGAAAATGCGAGCCGGTATCAGCTCTCAAAACGGGATACGGTTTCCGGTTGAGCCTTCAGACGGAAACTGCGACCCGGAATCCACGCTCAAACCGGGATGAGCTTTCCGCAAGACGGCCCCCAGGCACCCCCGGACGCAAACCTCAGCCATCTCTACATAGATCTCGATAGATTTGCCGAGAACTCAAACAGTGCGTCTACCTGCGCATTTAAGAACCTAAACTCTCAGCAATAAGAAATCTTATATGAATTGACTTAGATTTTGTATATTCCGGCCCATAAGGGGATACACTACATCCTGAAAGACAAGCCGAAGCGCCGCGCGACAGATCGTCGAGGCGGCGCGAACGCAAAAGAGAGAGGGAATTTCTAATGAGTAAGATTCTTGGTATCGACCTTGGTACTACTAACTCCGCTATGGCCGTCCTCGAGGGCGGTTCTCCGACCATTATCGTGAACGCCGAGGGCGACCGCACCACCCCGTCCGTCGTGGGCTTCCGTGCCGACGGCGACCGCGTCGTGGGTAAGGCCGCTAAGAACCAGGCTGTCACCAACCCCAAGAACACCGTGTTCTCCATCAAGCGCTTCATGGGCCGCAAGTACTCCGAGTGCACCTCCGAGATCAAGACCGTGCCGTATGAGGTCAAGGAGGGCCAGGGTGGCCGTGCCGTCGTCGACATCGAGGGCAAGGATTACACCGCCGAGCAGGTGAGCGCCATGACGCTCGCCAAGATGAAGGCCGACGCCGAGAAGTATCTGGGCGAGACCGTCACCGACGCCGTCATCACCGTCCCGGCCTACTTCAACGACGCCCAGCGTCAGGCCACCAAGGACGCCGGCAAGATCGCCGGTCTCGACGTCAAGCGTATCATCAACGAGCCCACCGCCGCCGCTCTGGCCTACGGTGTGGATAAGGAGCAGACCCAGAAGATCATGGTCTACGATCTGGGCGGCGGCACCTTCGATGTCTCCATTCT
>CABUOF010000035.1 GCA_902493125.1 uncultured Collinsella sp.
GCCCGCAGCGTCAACGATGGGAGGCGTAGGCACGCTGGCCTTGGCAAGCAGGTTTCCGTCCTCATCGAACAGACCCTCCTTGACCGAGGTGCCGCCGACGTCGATGCCGATGTAATACTGCTTAGGTTCCATGGGAGCCCACCTTTCTCGTTTAAACATTGCCTGTATGGTACCGCTCCCAAGGCAAAAACCTACCAAAAAGGGACAGGTTTATTTTGGCAGGTTTTATCTGGGGAAATGCAATTGGCTGCTCAACAGGCCGCACAAGACCATCCTCAAAAATAAAGGCGCCGGGAGGCGGAGACTCCCGGCGCCCATCAAAGGGACTGTGTTGTCTGTTGGACGGCACGGTCCGTCGTGGCGATAGCGCCGACTAGGCCTGAAGTGCCTGCAGCTGCTTGTGGATTTCGATGAGCTCCGTCGCCATGACGCGCATGGTCTCGGTGCCGGCCATCTGGTCCTCGGCATGCAGCAAAATCAACGGAGCCTCACCGTTACGCTCGCCGTTGGCCTCCTTCTTCAGAAGCCCCATGTGAACATCGTGGCCACCGTTATAGGCCTCGTCACCCTGCTTGATAAGCTCCTCGGCGGCGTCAAAATCGCCCTCCTTGGCCTTTTGCACGGCATTGATGTACATGCTCTTGGCGGTACCGACGTAGCTGATGATCTCGAAGCAGGTCATCTGCAGTTCGTTCATATCCTCCATGCGAAGCACCTAGCCCATCACGCTGACGCAGTGGTCGATGATGCCGGCAGCGTTCATGCGGCCGTAGTCGACCATGTTGATGACCTCGACCGGAAAACGACCGGCGGCCTCCTTCTCAAAATCGCCCTTGGTGTAGCCGATCTGCGGGCCAAGCAGCAACATGTCGCACTCGTCCAGATGATCGTGGGCCTCGTTCATGGGACGAGCCTCGACCTCAATATCCAGGCCACGGTTTGCAACCTCGGCCTGCATCTTCTGGACCAGCAGGCTCGTGGACATACCGGCATTGCAGCAGAGCATGATCTTCTTCATGGTTTCCTCCTTATAACTGCGCGGCGCGCAGACGACGACTGGTTTTATTCCTTGCGGCTATTGTGCCCACCCCCTGCATCTTTACACAAGGGAGAGAGCTGCGGGCACCGGCACCGCGTACCGGCGCCCGCAAAGGTGAAAGGGACGAACGTTAGGCGTTCTACTCGGCGAGAGCCTCCTGCTTGGCGATTGCCTTCTCGGAAATCTTCATAAAGGGTAGGTAGACGGCCATGCCAATGACAATCTCGAGAGCCTGCCACACGCCGGCGCGCCAGTCAAAGCCCGTAGCGAGCAGGGCATTGATGACGGGAGGCATAGTCCAGGGCACCTGGGCGATGCAGGGGCTGATGATGCCTGCGCAGGTAAGGCCATAGGTGACGCCGATGAACAGATCGGGAAGGAGGACAAACGGAATCATGAGCGGCAGGTTGTACACGATGGGGTAACCGTAGATAACCGGCTCGTTGATGTTGAACAGACCAGGCAGGATAGCCATCTTGGAAACGGTCTCGGAAGCCTTGTTCTTGGAGAACAGGAGCGTGTCGAGCAGGAGCATGAGGGTGCAGCCCGAGCCGCCGATGAGGGCGAAGCTGTTAACGATCTGCATGTTCATGTAGTGATCGGGCTGGATGGTGCCACCGGCGGCAAAGGTAGCCATGTTGTCGACGATGAGCATGGTCAGGATCGGCTCGACGGTAGCGCCAGAGATGGTGGACTGGTGAATACCGACGCAGAACAGCAGGTTAGCAAGGGTGTAGATGAGGATAACAGCCCACGGACCGGCGTTCATGATGTTCTTGAGCGGGTTGGAGATGCACGTGGAGATGATGGCGCACAGATCGGTGCCGGCGCACACGGCAAGCAGGGCTGCGGCAAGAGCGAAGATTGCGAGGTTGAGCAGCATCGGGATCATGACGTTGAAGGAGTTGGAGACCGCGGGAGGCACGCCCTCGCCCAGCTTAACCTTGAGCTTCTCGACGCCAGAAATCTTGATGAAGAGCGAGACGGAGAGCAGAGCGATGATAATGGCCGAGAACAGACCGTTGGTGCCGGTGTTGGCAGTCGAAAGGGCGCCCGTGACCTCGGCGGAGGTGATCTTGTCGGTGAGCAGCGGGCTCGTGGCGGCAAGCGAGGCGGTGATCTGCTGCGGCATCATGATGACGAAGGCAGAGATGGCGACGACCACGCAAGCGAGCGGGTTATCGAAACGCTTGTTCTTGGCGAGGCTGTAGCCAATCAATCCGGCCAAGATAATGGCAGAGACATTGAGGGTGCCCAACGTAATTGCCGAGCCCCACGTCTGAAGGTTGGCAAGGCCCGCCGCATCGAGCGGGAACAGAGGGAACACGACGTTGTTAATAAGAACCGCGATACCCGCAAGGATATAGAGCGGCGTGATGGTCGCGAAGGCGTCACGCAGGGAACGCAGGTGAACCTGGTTTCCCACCTTCGCAGAGACCTCGGCAAACTTGTCGAGGAAGCTCTTTCCGTTGTCACTGGCCATGATTGCTCCTAACTTTCAAATCCGGCCTTTTCCTATGCGCACGGTGGTCTGTCGCCCTCTGCCACCAGATGTGCCATGTGTTGCGCGCGGCGGCGCGCGGTCTGGGCGTTCGCCCGGTCGCTAATCAACCACGTGGGTCGTGGCGACCTGTTTGAGCCAGGCTGCCGACTTCTTAAGGCGGCGCTTGTAGCCGTCCATGAGATCGACCTCGACAAAGCCATAGCGATTCTTAAAGGCATTGGCCCAAGACCAGTTATCGATGACGGCCCAGTAGTGATAGCCCCGGCATTTGGCGCCCTCGGAGATTGCCTTGGCAACCCACTCCAGGTGTTGGCGCACAAAGTCGACTCGGTAGTCATCCTGGATGGTTCCTTCGGCGTCACGGTTCTTGTATTCGTCCATGATGCCGATGCCGTTCTCGGAAACGAACCACTCAAGATCGGGGTAGTTCTTAGCGCAGTCCATGCCAAAGTCGTAGAGGCCCTGCGGGTAGATCTCCCAGCCGCGGCTCTCGTTCATAACGGCGTCGGGCCACACGTACTCGTCGGCAAAGTGCGGCAGACCGTACTGGTCGATCTTGCTCGCCGGCGCCTGAACGCGCGTGGGGTGGTAGTAGTTGCAGCCGAGCCAGTCGACAACACCCTGCTTGAGAATCTCTTGGTCGCCGGCACGGAACGGGAGCTTAACGCCGCCCTCGGCCAGGCTGTCGAGCACGTCGGCAGGAAGCTCGCCCTTGGTAATAAGGTCGAGCCACCAGCGATTGTTGATGCCGCTGGTCATACGCACGGCCTCGAGGTCTGCCTCGCTGGGGTTCTCCTTGGTGTAGACCGGAGTAAAGCAGTTGATCATGCCGATCTTGGCATCGGCGCGAACAGCGCCCTCGTCATAGGCGCGACGATAGTTGGCCACGGCCAGCGCGTGCGCCAGCGAGATGTGATATTGCACGGTGCGAGCGCGGTTGAAGTCGTGGAGTTGCGGGAACCACACGCCCTCCTGATAGCGCTGCTCGGGCTCGACGATGGGCTCGTTAAAGGTGAACCAGTACTTAATCTCCTGGCCAAACTCGTGGAAGGCGACGTCGGCGTAATGCGCGTAAGCCTCGACAACTTCACGGCTCTCCCAGCCGCCACGGTTAAAGAGGTAGGTGGGCATGTCAAAGTGGTACAGGTTGACGAACGGCTCCAGACCAGCCTCGCGAGAGGCGCGGAACAGTTCGTGATACCACGCAGCGCCCTCCTCATTAAGGTTGCCGTCGGCATCGAGCAGACGGCTCCACTGAATGGAAGTGCGATAGGTATCCAGGCCCAAGTCCTTCAAAATGCGAAAGTCTTCCTGGTACTTGGCCATAAAGTCATTGCCGGCATAAGAGCCAACGCAGTTGTAGAACGAACCCAGATCCTGGATGGACCAGGTGTCCCACAGGTTCTCGAGCTTGCCGCCTTGGTTCCACTGACCCTCAGTCTGCGGGCCGGACATAGCAGCGCCAAAGAAGAAGTCGTTGGGCAGCTGATACTGTGCCATCAAAGTCCTCGCTTTCGTGTTCTAGAGCTTCCGGTTGGAGACGGGTTTGCTTTGGCAGGTTATCCGGCGCGGGCGCGCACCGGTCATACCGATATCCAACCTGCCAAAACAAAACCGTCCCCAAACGGTCAATCCTGGTCTGCTGCAGGATTCCGTTCGTTGCTTAAACTATAGCGCTCTAATTCTAAAAGTAAAGCGTCTTTTTCTTTTTTCTTTCTCGAGCTTCTTAGATAAAGGTTATATGGGTGCCTTGTTAAGGGTTATACTTACTTGCGTATTGATATATGTCGGAAAGGAGGTTCAATGATTCCCAAATACGAGGCGATAGCTGCAGATATTCGTCGAAGCATCGAGGATGGCACTCTTAAACCGGGCGACAAGCTTCCCACCGTCGTTGAGTTCTGCGAGCTCTATAGCGTTTCCAAAATCACCGTCAAACGAGCTATTGAACAAATCACCGAAGAAGGTCTTATTACCAGCCGACGCGGATCGGGTACCTACGTTAAGGACACGGCGGGACTTCCCGGTCAGGCGTTTTTCCAGGGCAAAAACGACCGTGCCCAGGGCTTTTCGTATGAGCACCGCGGGGAGAAGGTGACCTCGGTGGTCTACGATTTCTCGATTGTTAATCCACCAGCGGACATCGCAGCCCAGCTGGGAATTGCCGAGGATGACTTTGCCTATCACATCGTGCGTGTGCGTCAGGCCGATGAGAAGCCCATCGTTATCGAGTACACCTACATGCCCCTCGAGCTGATTCCGGGGCTGAAAAAGAAGGACCTGTACGGATCGGTCTACCACTTCATCCGCGAGCAATGCGGGCTGAAAATTTCGAGCTTCCACCGTACCATTCGCGCCGTGGCAGCAACCGAGGAAGAAGCCAATCGCCTGGACACCAAACCTGGCTCTCCCCTGCTCGAGCTCACCCAGATTGGCTTTTTGGACAGCGGCGCCGCCTTTGAGTATTCGGTCTCGCGCAACGTTGGCGACCGCTTTGAGTTGCACAACGTAACGTTGGCATAGGTTTTTGTAGTCATCCGGGCGCTCGCTTTGAGCTGTTTTGTGCAGCGCCCGCACAACACAATGGGGGTATAAACATGTCCGATTTGATTAAGCTGACGCCGATCTTTCACGAGAAGATCTGGGGCGGCCGCCAGCTCGAAACCGTATTTGGTTACGACATTCCCGATGGTCCCATCGGTGAGTGCTGGGCCATCTCGGCCCACCCCAACGGCGACTGCCAGATCGCTGAGGGCCCGTACGCCGGCCACACGCTGTCGTGGCTGTGGGCCGAGCACCGCGAGCTCTTTGGCAACTGTGAAGGCAAGGAGTTCCCGCTGCTCATCAAGATTCTGGACGCCAAGGACGACCTTTCGATCCAGATTCACCCCAACGACGAGTACGCCGCCAAGCACGAGAACGGCAGCTTGGGCAAAACCGAGTGCTGGTATGTGCTGGACTGCGAGCCCGGTGCCACGATCATTGTCGGCCAGCGCGCCAAGGACCGCGTCGAGGCCGCACAGATGATCGAGGAAGGCCGTTGGGACGACATGCTCAACGTGCTGCCGATCCACAAGGGCGACTTTTTCCAGATTGATTCCGGTACCGTGCATGCCATCAAGACCGGCACGCTCATTTTGGAGACGCAGCAGTCGAGCGACGTGACGTATCGTCTGTACGACTACGACCGCCCCGGCACCGACGGCAAGCTGCGCCCACTGCACATTGAGCAGAGCCTCGATTGCATCGACTTTGATGCTCAGGCTCCGACCGACGGCACGGTAACCGCACCCGAGGTCGATGGCGTGACCGAGCTCGAGTCTAACTCCTGCTACACCGTCGATCGCGTGCGTGTCGACGGCAGCAAGACCCTCGACCAGCGCTGGCCCTTCATGTGTCTGTCGGTCATCGACGGCGAAGGCACCATCTGCGGCGACCCCGTCCACAAGGGAAGCCACCTGCTGGCTCCGAGCACCGTCGGCTCCATCGACCTCGAAGGCAAGATGGAACTGATCATCAGCCACCTCTAGGTCACAACAACAACCAAAACGAAACAAGGGGCTCCCCCGTTCATCAACGGAGGAGCCCCTACTCGTATCTACATTTCAGCCCACCCGGTTCTCCAAATCAAAAAGCGGACGAGCAGAGCAACGTTCGCAAGCTGCAGGCCAAAACGCCACAAGGAAGAGGGCGCGCCGGGGGCTTTGGTCGATCGCGAGTTCCGCACGAGCCGGAGAGCACTTAATGTGCTCTCCGTGCGAGCAGGACTGCCCGAGCAGGCGACCAAAGCCCCCGGCGCGCCCGGTCAACCTCGCAGCTAGGCATTCAGCTTGACGATCGGAGCAAAGCCCTTCATAAGCTTTTTGGTCTGGCCGGTCTTTTCGAATTGAACCTCGATCATGTCTCCAGCGACCGAGATCACGGTACCCGTGCCAAAGGTCTTGTGGCTCACGGTATCGCCCGCGGCAAAGTCCTGCGATGCGCTGGCGCGATCGACCTTGCGCTCCACCGTCGGGGACACCTTGGACGAGGGCTTTTTGGCTCGCGGCGCGCCCGAGCCAAAGGTCGAGGCAACACGGCCGGCGTCGGGCGAAACCCCACGATGGCGCTCGGTCCCATAGCTGCTGCCGCCAAAGAAATCGTCAAAGCTCGATCCGCCGCGCGAACCGGAACCGCCGGTCGAACGCGTATGCGAACCGAACACCTTGCCGCCATACATATCCGAGCCCATGCCCGAGCCAAAGGTGCCGTGACGGTCGCCGCGCTTCTCCCAGCCCGTGCCCTCAAAACCGGCAGAACCGATACCGCTAAACTCGATGTCCTCAAACGGAATCTCGTTGAGGAAGCGCGAGCGCGGGTTGGCAGAGGTCGAGCCGTAGGTGCGACGCGTTGCCGCATAGGTCAAGAACAGTCGCTTACGGGCACGCGTGATGGCAACATAGGCCAGGCGACGCTCCTCCTCAAGCTTGCCCGGATCATCGCTGCCGCCAAAATCGTGCACGTGCGGGAAGATGCCCTCCTCCATGCCGGCCACGAACACCGCGGGGAACTCCAGGCCCTTGGCGGAGTGGATGGTCATCATGGTGATGGCATGCGTCTCGCCGGCCAGGGAATCCAAGTCGGAGCGCAGGGCCAGCCACTCCATGAGTGCCGGCAGCGCCTTACAGGTGAGCGGACCGTAGGTGCGCTCGATCTCGTCGGCATGCACGGCGCCCGCCGGCAGCTCAGTCGGCGCGGCATAGGCGTTGCCCGCGATGGCAGCAGCCAAGGCATCCTGCGGCGAGAGCGCCGGGGCGGCCAGGCTATCGAGCGGATTGGAGCCAGCGGCATCGCGAGCGCCGACCAGCGCCTCAAACGAGGACGCGGGCGCGGACGGTCCCGGCTCGGGCGCGGGCGCGCTCACCACGACGGACTCGGACTCGGCAGGCACGTCGGCAACACCGGCTGCGCGCAGCTCTTCCAAGCTCTCGAGCGTACCCTCGATATCCTCGTGCGTCTCCTCAAATTCGGCAGCGACGCCCAGGAATTCCTGGATGTTCTCGGCGCGGCTCTCGGACTCCATGGTGCCCTCGGCACGGAAAGCCTGCAGCAGGCCTGTCTTGTCGACAATCATCTCGACGACGTCCTTGAGCTCGCCGTTCATGCGGCGACCCTCACGCACCAGCGAGACAAAGCTCGACAGGCCGTTGCGCACCTTGGCGCTAAACATGCCCGTCTCGGCGCACGCGATCTCGCAGGCCTGGAAGAACGAGCAACGGTTGTCGCGCGCCAGCTGCTCGATCTTTTGGATCGAGGTGGAGCCGATGCCGCGGCGCGGCGTGTTGATGACGCGCTTGACGCTCATCTCGTCGGCCGGGTTCACGATCATCTTGAGGTAGGCCATAACGTCGCGGATCTCGGCACGGTCGAAGAATCGCGTGCCGCCCACGATCTTGTAGGGCACGCCCGCGCGCAGAAACATATCTTCGAGAATACGCGACTGGGCGTTGGTGCGGTAGAACACGGCGATGTCGTCGTAACTCGTGCCCTTGGAGTGCAGCTTTTCGATCTCGCCGGCAATCCAGCGACCCTCGTCGCGCTCATCGCTTGCTTGGAAGGCCTGAATCTTCTCGCCGTCGCCCTCGGCCGTAAACAGGCGCTTGTCCTTGCGCTGCGAGTTGTGACGCACCACGGCGTTGGCGGCGCTCAGGATATGGCCCGTAGAGCGATAGTTCTGCTCCAGCTTGACAGTCTTGCAGTCTTTAAAATCCTTCTCAAAGTCCAGGATATTGGTGATGTCGGCGCCACGCCAGCTATAAATGGACTGGTCGTCGTCGCCCACGACCATGAGGTTTTGGTACTTGGCGGCCAGCAGGTTGGCGATCTCGTACTGGACGTGGTTGGTGTCCTGATACTCGTCGACGCTAATGTAGCGGAAGCGCTCCTGGTACTTGTCGAGCACCTCGGGGCGGGTGCGCAGCAGCTCGAGCGTGCGCACGAGCAGGTCGTCGAAGTCCATCGCGTTGGCGGCGCGCAGGCGGCGCTCCAGCTCCAGGTAGACCTGCGCGGCCTTTTTGTCATTAGGGCTGTCGGCGGATTTGAGCATGTCCTCGGGCCCAATCATGGCGTTTTTGGCCGAACTGATCTTGCTGCGGATCATATTGATGGGAAATTGCTTTTGCTCGATACCGAGCGCCTGCATAATATCGCGCACCATGCGCTTGGAATCGTCGTCATCGTAGATGGTGAACTGACCGGTGTAGCCCAGCAGGTCAGCGTCCTCGCGCAGCATGCGCACGCACATAGCATGGAAGGTGCACACCCACATGCCGCGGGTACCGCTGGGAATGAGTGCCGCCAAACGGTCGCGCATCTCGGCCGCGGCCTTGTTGGTAAACGTGATGGCAAGGATCTGCCAGGGCTTAACGCCCAGGTCGCCGAGCATATGTGCGATGCGGAAGGTCAAGACGCGGGTCTTGCCCGAGCCGGCGCCGGCGAGCACCAGCAGCGGGCCCTCGGTGGTCAGGACCGCCTCGCGCTGGGCGGGATTAAGGCTGTCGATGTCGACGAGCGGCTTGGCGGGTTTGGGTGCCGGCGCGGGAGCGTCGTAGATGTCGAGCGGGACGAGCTCGGGCTCCGGCGCAGCGGGGGCGGTGTATGCATCGAGCGGCACGGGTTCCGGCGTGGGCGGCACGGGTACCGCGGCGTTCTTTTCCCAGGGCAAGGGCTGGGTCATGGGCGACTCCTCATCTGACGGACGGCGCGCCTGCGGGCAGCGCCATAGTTTGAGCCGTACCAGTATACCGAGCCGCGCGGAAACCGACGCAAATCACACCACGACTCCGTCCGCCACCATCGGACCCGCCCCAGCGAATTTGGCGCAATGAGGTCAGATTTGTCTGCACCAAGCTGGTGCAAAGTAACCTGACCCCATTGCGCCAATCACAGAGCCACCGATGTCACGGTAGCAGCAGCGAGCGGCGGCCAGAGCGAACAAATTGGCATGAAAAGAGGGCGGCATAGACCTTTTGGTCATGCCACCCCCTTTGAATGACAAGTTGTCGCCCCGGCCGCCGCGCAGCGTCGACTAAGTTAGAGGCCGAGCATCGGCTCCAGAACGAAGAAGTATGCGAGCACTACGATGCCCAGGATGATGCGGTAAACACCGAAGCACTTAAAGTCGTGACGGCGGACGAAGCCCATGAGCCACTTGATGGCGATGAGCGAAACCACAAAGGCCACAACGCAGCCCACGCCCAAGATAGCGACCTCGTTGGCGCCGAACGTGCCGCCCTTGATGAAGTACTTGACCAGCTTGAGCGCACTCGCGCCAAACATGACAGGGATGGCCAGGAAGAACGTAAACTTGGACGCCACCGAACGCGTGCAGCCCAAAAGCAGGCCGCCGATGATGGTAGAACCGGAGCGAGACGTACCAGGCACCAGCGAAAGCACCTGGAAGCAGCCGATACCCAGCGCAGTCTTCCAGCTCAGGTCCTCGAGCGTGGCGATGGAGCCAAAGTCCAGATTCTCGTCATCGTCCTCATCCTCAGCGGTAGCCGCGGCGGGCGCCGCAAAGTGCGCACCGGCGGGACGTCCACCCGATACCACAGCACGCGAGCCAAACGAACCGGCAACGGCCATTTCCTCTCGCTTGCTCGCGCGCCAGTTCTCGATCACGATAAACAGCACGCCGTACACAATGAGCGCCAGCGCCACGACGGGAGCATTGTAGAAATGCTCCTCCATCCAGTCGTTAAGCGGCAGACCGATCGCCGCGGCGGGAATGCAGCTGAGCACAATCTTGCCCCACAGCACCCAGGTGTCGCGACGGCCCTCCTTGCCCTTGCTGGGCGAGAACGGATTGAGCTCATGGAAGAACAGCACACAGACGGCCAGAATGGCGCCGAGCTGAATCACGACCAGGAACATATTCCAGAACGTCTCGCTCACGTTCATCTTGACGAACTCGTCCACCAAGATCATGTGACCGGTCGACGAAACAGGCAGCCATTCGGTGATGCCCTCGACCAGGCCCATGAAGGCAGATTTTAGAAGCTCGATAATATCCAAAGGGACCCCCTCGTTAGACACCCGCCGATATTGTTCTGCGGACGGTGCGGGCGATGTCCCATTATCAACCGTTGGCGGCGCGCCTGCGCCTACCCTTACCAAAAAACTCGCCCGTTCACAGAATTGCGAGCGGTCAAACCCAAATCCTTGGGTATAACTGCAACAAGATAAAGTGTCCGGCGGCCGACGCGCCCGCGCCCGCCCGATGCACGAGCCCCGCGCCCGTGCGATAGACCAAGGAGGAAACCATGAACGAGGGCTACACCAAGGTATTTGTTTCACTCGACGGTACTGAGCAGCAGGATTTTGTGCTCGCACGCGCCATTAAGGTCGCCGCGAACAACGGCGCCAAGCTAATCATCGGCCACGTTATCGATTCCACGGCGCTCGAGAGCGCCGGTTCCTATCCGGTCGATCTGGTCAACGGCCTAGAGGAGGCATTTAAGAACTCCATCGCCAAGCAGCTCGAAGAGGCCAAGGCCAATCCCGATATTCCCGAGGTCGAGGTCATGATTCGCGCCGGCCGCATTCGCGAGACGCTCAAAGACGAGATGCTCGACGTGGTCAAGCCCGACCTGGTGCTCTGTGGCGCACGCGGCCTGTCCTCGATCAAGTATGCGCTGCTGGGTTCGATTTCGACGTTCCTGCTGCGCAATACGGACTGCGACATTTTGGTCGTGAAGTAGCGTTGCTCCCACCGGCCGCGGGGCCTGCGGGGTTTCCACGGGCACGTCCTCGCCGCTTCGCGGCTGCGGGATGTCGGCTTAGATAACCCCTCCCGGCCTTGCGCCTTCGTCACCGTACTTCAGCGAGTTGGCTGATGGAAAAATGGTGTGCCGCCCCGTTTGGGGCGGCACGTTTTGTTTGGACGGGCGTTTGCCGTGTGCGTTACTCAAAGTATTGGAACTTGTTCGTTGAAAAAGCGAATGTTACGACGAAGCCTTTGCCGGAGTCGGATGCCGCGGTGACGTCGATGCCCATCTTGGAGCACAGGCGCGCCACCAGGTAGAGGCCGATGCCCGTTGCGCGCTTGGTGGTGCGGCCGTTGTCGCCGGTAAAGCCCTTCTCGAACACGCGCGGCAGGTCGGCCGCGCTCACGCCGCAGCCGTTGTCCGCGACGGTAAGCTCGATGCGCTCGCTTGCCAGGCCCTCGTCCAGCAACGCACCCGAAAACACGATCTTCGCGCCGTCCTCACGCGCATATTTAATGCTGTTCTGAATGAGCTGACCCAGAATAAACTCGAGCCACTTCTCGTCGGTAAAGACCTCAAAGTCGAGGTTCTCGCACACCGGGACCACGTGCGCCGCGATGAGCTCGCGCGCGTTGGCCTTAATCGCGCCCGTCACCAGGGTCTTGAGATCCCAGCGGCGAATCAAGTAGTCGCGCTCCACGACTTCCGAGCGCGCGTAGTACAGCGCCTGGTCGATATAGCGCTCCACGCGAGCCAGCTCGCGACCCAGGTCATCCACACGCGACAGGTCGTCTTCGCTGCCATCCAGGTTTTCCAAAATCAGATGGGCCGCCGCCAGGGGCAGCTTGGCCTCGTGGACCCAGCTCTCGATATAGTCGCGATAGTCATCGGTCTGACGCCGGCCTTCGGCAACCTCGTCGCAAGCGGCTTTGCCCACCCGGCGCAAGACCTCGTACTCGAGCTCGCCCTCGGCATAGGTCGGGCATTGCACCATCTCCTGCACCCATGCGGGACTCTCGAGCTCCTCTGCTGCACGCTCCAGCTGGCGCAGAAAACGACGACGACGCGCGTACTCGATCACGATACCGAGCATACCGAAGATAAAGGACACGCCGACCGCCACGATCACGATAGAAACGGGTGCGCCGGCGACCGTCAGCACAAAGCAGCTCAGCAGCACGCCGCACGTCCACACGGCGACGGGAAGCAGCGCATCTTTAAAGAACTTGGCAAACGACATAGCCGGCCCCTAGACCGAATAGCCCTGGCCGCGATGGGTGGTCAAATACCCCTTAATGCCGATTATTTCGAGCGTGGTGCGCAGGCGGTTGATGTTAACGGTAAGCGTGTTGTCATCCACGAAGGCGTCGGAGTCCCACAGGTCCTGCATGATGGCCGAGCGCGAAACGATCTTGCCTGCACGGCTCAGAAGCAGCGAAAGGATACGCAGCTCGTTTTTGGTGAGCTCGGTACTGTCGCCGGTTGCCGTATTGGTGACCATGGAGCGGGCGAGGTCGAGCTCCAGTCCCTTGTGGACGAGCGTGCTGCGCTCGCCTGCCGCCGCGGTGCGACGCAGCAAGGCATTGATGCGCGCCACGAGCACACGGGCGCTGTAGGGCTTGGGAACAAAGTCGTCCGCGCCGAGCGTCATGGCCATGACCTCGTCGATCTCGGTCGCGCGCGACGTAAGGACGATGATGGGAACCTCGGATTCGCGGCGAACCTCGTGGCAGATATGCTGGCCGTCCTTGACGGGAAGCGTCAGGTCGAGCAGCACCAGGTCGGGTGCGGCGGCGAGAATATCGCGCGAGACGTGCTCAAACGATTCGCAGGCCTCGATCTCAAACCCGGCGCGGGCAAGGATGTCGATAAGCTCGCGACGAATGGGCTCGTCGTCCTCAACGACATAGATCAGCGCCATGTGTCCTCCCATTTCGCGTAACTTGCACCTTTCACACCATTATGCCCACAGCGTCGCAGCGATACGACCCCGTGGGCATCTAATGTGACAAAAGCGTTCGGTAGCCTTGAGAGAAAGTAGGGGCCGACCGGTCCTAAACCGATCGTCCCCATCACTTCGGCCTCGAGTCTCTACTCGAGCGTACGCATGTACGCGGAGATGGCATCCAGGCCCTTCTGCAGGTCGTCGGTGTTATCGGAGTATGCATAGCCGATGCGCATGCTCTTGGGCTCCTCGAAGCAATCGCCCGGGGTGACGAGCGCGCCGGACTTCTTAATCATGTCGATGCAGAACGTCCTGGAGTCGATGTCGTAGTCGTAATACACGAGCGCGGTGGTACCCGCCTCGGGCTTGACGAACGACAGGTGCGGCTCGCTCTCGACCCACTTCTCCAGAACAGCAAGGTTCTGACAGACGATGCGACGGCTGCGCTCAAGGATCACGGAAGCGTTGCCCAGAATCAGCTCCGCCACCGACTCGCTGAATATGCCGGCGGAAATCAGGTTGTAGTCGCGATGCGAGAGCAGTGCGCGACGGAGCTCCGGGTTCTTGGTGACCGCCCAGCCCAGACGCAGGCCGGCGAACGACCAGACCTTGGACATGGATGCGGTGACGACGGCCTTGTCGTACAGGTCGATCACGGACTCGGAGTACTCATCCGTCTGAGTAAGCAGACGGTAGACCTCGTCGCAGAGCAGCCACGCGTCGTGTTTGCGCGCGACCTCGACAATCGCCCTGAGCGTATCGGTGTCGAGCAGGGCGCCCGTGGGGTTGTCCGGGTTATTGATGCAGATGAGCTTGGTATCGTCGGTCACCAGAGCATCGAGCGCGTCGACGTCGACGTGGTAGCCGTTCTTGCGATCGAGCTGAAGGATATCGACCTTCGCACCGCACATCTCGGGAATCGAGTAAAGCTGCTGGTAGGTAGGCTTGACGGAGACTACGTGATCGCCCGGTTCGACGAGCGTGGAAATAACCAGGGAGTTGGCACCGGTCGCGCCGTGCGTGGGCACGATATGCCCGGGCTCGACCGTCTTATAGAGACGCGCGACCCCCTCGAGGAAGCCGGGTTGTCCCTCGATGTCTCCGTAGGTGAATCGGCGCGAGCACAGGTTATCGAGCCACGCCTTCTTGTCGGTATTCGTAAGCTCGAACAGCTGGTCGAGCGTGAGGGAGTAGACGCACGTCTCCGCAACGTTGTGGGTGCACTTGGTCTCCCACTCGTTCATCCACTGCTCGACGGCGAAATCCTTGATCTGCATTGTCGTTTCCTTTCCTTGACTTTCTTACAGTTCCACCACGGTGCCCAGCCCCGCCTCGACGGCGCGGTCGTAGGCGATTTTCGATGCCGAAAGGTCCTGAACGGCGATGCCCGACGTATCGAACACCGTTACCTGTTCGTCATCCGAACGCCCCGTAGCCGTGCCGGCGATGACTTCGCCGAGCTCCGCTCTGATGTCCTCGCGCGTGATGGCGCCCTCGGCAACCGGAATCTCCAGCTCACCGGACGCGACCGATTGCTCGCGGTCGTCGACATAAACAGCGGCACGGGCGACAAGCGCCGAGGCGAGCTCCTGCTTGCCAGGCATGTCGGCACCGACGCAGGAGACATGCGTACCGGGGCGCACCCATGCATCGGGGATGATGGGCTTGGTCGCCGGCGTGATCGTCACGATGATGTCGGCCTCCGCCGCGGCACCTTGGCCGTCAGCCGTCGCCTCGATGGAATAGGTGGATGCCTCGCGAGCATGCTCGCAGGCGCCCAAGATATGGGCGACCTCGTCTCGCATGCGCTCGACGCGGGCCTCGGGCGCGGCATCGGAAACCGGCTCCCACACCTTGACCTCGTTCACTTTGGGACAGGCGGCAAGCACGCCCGCCGCCATATAGGTGCTCATATGGCCGGCGCCCGCAACAAGCAGTTTGGATGCATCCGCCCGAGCCAGCCACTTGGCACCGAGCGCAGCGGCGGCACCGGTGCGAAGTCCAGTGACGGCGGAGGCATTGAGCAGCGCCAACGGCTCGCCCGTCGCGTTGTCGCACAGCAGCGTGGTGCCGAAGATCTCGGGCAGCCCCTTTTTGGGATTCTGAGAGAACCAAGCAGTAAGCTTGAGACCGAAGAGGCCGCTTCCCGCCAACTCGCCCGAGCGGATATCCATATCGGCCACGCCGGGTTCGAATTGCTCATATACCATCGGCCACGCAACACCCTTGCCCGTTGCCTTCTGGTGATATGCCTCCTCCACGGCAGCGATTGCATCCTCGATCGTCAGCACCTTGGAAACTTCCTCAGCCGAAAGCACCATCATCTGCCCCATCATCGCTCCTTTCAGTGAAAGCTTTACGTTGCTTCACTGTACGGTTTAGTAACGATGCCGCCAAGGATCATTTCTTGTTGGAATCTACAACGATTCTCGATCTGATTTTTCGTTCTATCAGCAGATATTTGAACTATTTGTCGCATCAACGGCATACGGATGTGCGATTATCCTATTTATACCGGTATTAATTGTATTGATTTACAGGGTGATGTTGATGCTATACACCGTCTCGGACTTCTCACGGGAATATGAGGGATCGGTCCGTCTAATCGCCGGCAGCGATGGCGTCTCGCGTGCCGTCTCTGGCGTCGGGATCCTCGACTATGAACTCATGCCCGGCCTCAAGAACAAGTATCAGCGCGTCAACTTCACCTCAGACGAGATCGTCCTCAGCACCTTCCTCTATGCGAAGGACGACCCGTACCTCATCACTGAAGCCGTGAAATACCTTGTCGCCAAGGGAACGAGCGGTCTCATCATCAAAAACGTCCTGCACATCCCGATTCCCGACCAAGCCATCCGCTACGCCAACGCGCGGCACTACCCGGTCTTTCTCACGACCGACGACTCACTGTTCTTTGACAGCGTCATCTATGAGGTCAAACGGCATATCGAGCAGCTCGCGTCCATCGACTTCGCACAGCGCGAGATCGATGCCCTGAGGACAGACGCATCGCCCGAGTCCATCTGCCGACGCATCCGAAGCCTCAACCCGTCATTTCTGGACGAAGCGGTCGCCCTGTTCGCATCGTTTGCAGAGTCCCTCGACCCGCGTACGTTTTTGCAAATCGAACGTCTCTGTGCAAAATCGACCCTCGCCGGATGCCACAACATGCTGGCACCCTATGACGGAGGTCTGTTATTCGTTGCGACAAGCGACTCGGAGCAGACGCTCGATGTGGAGCGAATCGTGCAGGCGCTCACGGAACTCATCGAGGCTAGCGGTATCGATGGTGGAGCGGAAGGGCTCGGCATCAGCGATATTCTGTTTGGAGACGAGGCGGTGGCGCAGGCGATCTCGCAGGCGATTTACGCACAGCGCCTATCTTGTCAACGAGCCGAGGGTCCCGTCCGCTATACGCAGCTCGGCATCCTGAGAACCGTGATGCCTTTTGCGGAAACCCCGGAGATGCGATCGTTCTCGGAGGCGATTCTCTCGCCGATACGCGAGCACGACAGTGAGCATGGCAGCGAGCTGGAATCCACGCTCGCCGCATTCATCGAGAACGACCGACGTATCGAGCAAACCGCCAAGCAGACTAACCAGCACCCGAACACGATTCGATATCGCCTCGATAAGGTGACAGCTCTCACCGGACTGAGCTACAAATGTGCCCCGGAGATGGAGCAGCTGTCGCTCGCCTACGCAATCGAACGCGCTCGCTCACTTCAGTAAGCCCACCCCGCCTTGAGGTTAGGAGCGGCGGGCACGGAGCTTTTCGTAGCCTTCGGCGAAGAAGGCGACCGTGGCGGCGTCGGCCTCGGCGGCGTCGGCCTCGATTGCGGGGACCACGCCGTGCTCGTCGCTCACCAGGAACAAGGCGCCCTTGAGCTGCGCGGGAATGTCTACGCGCGTGACCGGGATGCCCTTGGTCTGGGCCAGTTGCTCGATGAGCGTCGCCGTGCCGCACAGGCACTCGTCCGCCGGCGCCACAAAGGCAAGCTCGCCGTTGTTGACGGCGGCGAGCACCTCGGGCGCCACGCCGGTCTCGTCGGCCTCGGAGCGGACCTCGGCGGAGCGGGCGCGCAGCGCCTTGGCCGACGTATCGACTAGTGGCTCGTACTCGCCCACCGTCATGGCGGCGTTGCCGTTGATATCGATCACCAGCATGAGCACGCCGTCACGTGCGGTGTAATCGCCCTCGGCAAGCGACCACTCAACGTGCTGTTTGACCCAGCTGAGCATGTTATGGGTAAGCGGCTCGCCCTGCACCAGGCGCTCGGACAGTGCGCGAATGTGGCGGTTGAGCATGGGCACCTTTTTGTTGGACATGCGCCAACGGCAGACAAGCGCGGGCTTGTCGAGCGTAAACTTCTCGACCGCCTCCTGATTGGCGCAAAAGTCCTCGTACGCACGCTGATCCTCGGCATTGCCAAACAGCTCGGCATCATCAATCTGGGGCATGGTTGTACCTTTCGTGTTAGTCATTCCGTCCTCTTATACCAAAAAGACGGCCCTCCAAACGGAGCGACCGTCTTTTGCAGAGATTATTATGTCCCGGGGCGAAACTTAGTGCCTAAAGTGGCGGGCGCCGGTAAAGACCATAGCAATATTGTGCTCGTTGCAGGCCTGAATGCTCTCGTCGTCGCGCTTGGAGCCGCCGGGCTGAATGATGCAGGTCACGCCGTGCGCGGCAAGCACGTCGACGTTGTCGCGGAACGGGAAGAACGCGTCGCTTGCACAGGCAAAGCCGCCCTTCTCCACGCCCTCGCGCTCGCAGAAGTCCTCGGCGCGCTCGCAGGCCAGCAGTGCGGAGTCAACGCGGTTGGGCTGACCCGGACCCATGCCAATGCCGGCCTTGCCCTTGGAGACCAGGATGGCGTTGGACTTGACGCCCTTGCAGACCTTCCAGGCAAACTCGAGCTCGGCCATCTCGGCGTCGGTGGGCTTGCGGTCGGTGGGGAACGTAAAGGTCGCGGGGTCCTCGGTCACGTGGTCGACCTCCTGTACCAGCATGCCGCCGTCGATGGAGCGCAGCTCCACCTGGGCGCCGTGGTCCACGCCGCCGGTGGCCAGCACGCGCAGGTTGGGGCGCTTGGCCATGCGCTCGAGCGCCTCGTCGGTGTAGCTCGGGGCGATGATAACCTCGACGAACTGCTTGTTCTGATCGGCAAAGTGCTCGACCAGCTCATAGGGAACCTCGCGGTTGCAGGCGATGATGCCGCCGAAGGCGCTCTTGGGATCGCAGGCGAAGGCGCGGTCGTAGGCAGCCGTGATGTCCTCGGCAACAGCAGAACCGCAGGGGTTCTGGTGCTTGAGGATCACGCAGGCCGGCTCGTCGAACTCGCGGACCAGGTTCCAAGCGGCATCGGCATCCAGATAGTTGTTGTAGCTGAGCGGCTTGCCCTGGATCTGCTCGGAGCCAACGAGCGGGAACTGCGAGCTCGCGGTGTTCTCGCAGCCCTCGGCAAAGCGGTAGACCGTAGCCTTCTGCTGAGGATTCTCGCCATAGCGCAGGTCGTCGACCTTCTCCAACGAGATCTCGAGCTTGGCAGAGGTATCCGCCACGTCGATTGCCTGGGCGGCAAGCCAACGGGAGATAGCCGTGTCGTAGGCGGCGGTGGTCTGGTAGACCTTCACCTGCAGGCGACGACGGGTGGAAAGCGTGGTGCAGCCACCGGTCTCGTGCATCTCGGCCAGGACGGCATCATAGTCGGCAGGGTCGGAAATGACGGTAACGCTCGTGGCGTTCTTGGCGGCAGAACGCAGCATGGAGGGGCCACCGATGTCGATGTGCTCGATGGCGTCCGCGAAGGTGACCTCGGGGTTGGCGACGGTCTTCTCGAACTCGTACAGGTTGACGACGACCAGGTCGATCAGCTTAATGCCGTGCTGAGCGGCCTCCTGCATGTGCTGCTCGGAATCGCGGCGGGCCAGCAGCGCGCCGTGAACCTTGGGGTGCAGGGTCTTAACGCGGCCGTCCATCATCTCGGGGTAGCCCGTGAACTCCTCGATGGGGGTTACGGGAACGCCCGCGTCCTCGATGGCACGAGCCGTGCCGCCCGTAGAGATGATCTCGACGCCAAAGTCGTCAACCAGCGTCCGTGCGAAATCGACGACGCCCGTCTTATCGGTAACCGAGATCAACGCGCGTGCGATCTTCACATCAGATCCCATGCAGTCCTCCTGTCTGGTACGCCGCCGTGCTCTGTGAGTCGGTGATACGTCGATCTGCAGCGCTCGCGCAGCGGCATTGAAAATACTGATTTAATGTAGCGCATCGAGCGCATCGATGCACCCCGCAACGGGCGCATGTGCAGAAAAAGTTTGCGAGCGGAGGGGATGGGCACGGTGAGTTCATGGAACACAGGGGCACCATAATTTGATGCCAATGGCGTGGTAGAACTGTGTTCGATATGCATCCGCAAAAGAAAGAGGCACCATGGTCTCGCGGGTTCTCTACCGACCGTTTGATACCGAAGACTTCGACGCCATCGCGCTGATTCTGCAGCAACTTTGGCATAACAATTCGGATAACGATGAGTACAACCGCCTTGAGGCCGCGTGCGACCTCGCCTATTGCCTTTCGTCATCGACGTTTTCGCAGGTTGCGGTGATTGACGGCGAGGCGCGCGGCATTGCACTTGCACGCGCAGGACAGAACTCCGGCGTCACTATCAACGAGCATTGGATGGATACCGAACGCGCACTGCTATCGCAGATGCGTGAGCTGGAGCCTGATGCCTGCGCCGAGTATCTCTCGTTTGTGCGCGCAACCATCCGAACCAACAACCGCCTGCTCGAGAGCAGCCCGTTGCCGCACGACAACGAGGTCACGCTGCTTGCCGTGGATCGCGATGTCCATGGCCTGGGCGTTGGCACGGTTCTGCTCGATGCCGCCGTCTCGCACCTGTCCTCGCTTGGAGCGACGAGGGCGCACCTGTACACCGACTCCAACTGCTCGTGGAAGTTCTACGAGATGCACGGCTTTAAGCGCACGGCCACGCACCGCGCCAACCGCGAAGAGCGCCGTCACGACATGCCGCGCGAAAGCTTCCTCTACGAACTCGACCTAACAGCCTAAACCCGGCAGTTAGGGACGTTCCTTTTGTGCCGGCACCCCGGGACACTCCTTGGCAGCAACCGCACCTAGTCGTTGGGGACATTCTTGGGTAACACAGTCGACGAAACCCTCGTTGGCGTCGCCCTATAGAGGGGTCTGCAAATAGCTGTGGGCAAAAAACATCAAATATGAGTACTGTTACCTTTTTAGTAGCAGCGATTTGGGGCATTTTAGAGGCTTTTAGACATAGCAGCCAGTCAGGCGAACTGACGTATTTCCACAAATGTTCAATAAAATGGGCCCCTAACGAGAGATAATCTCATTAGGAGCCCATTATTTAGTGCAAATATATGTCACTATAATGGCAACAGTACTCATATTTGGCATTTTTTGCCCACTGCCCCCTGTGTGGGGATCCGTAACGGAAAGATAGACCCATTTCAAAGCATAAAAATGGGATAGATTTTCCGCCAACAGTCGCCGGAGAAGATCCATCCCAAAAATCAGAGCGCGCTAGAACGTTCCGCCGCCGCCTCCGCCGACGCCGCCGCCTCCGCCGCCAGAGAAGCCGCCGCCTCCGCCGCCGCCCGAGCTGTCGGAGCTCGACGCCAGCTCACGGATGCTCTCGTGATACACGTCATCGAACGAATCGAGCGGAGACTCGATACCGTAATGATGGTAGTACCACCAGTAGCAGGGATAATTGTCATAGAAGCCGTCGGCCTCGCGCACCTCGGGCGGCACGGCCTCGGCAAGCTGACGCAGCACTTCCTTGGAAACACCCAGCGCCACGCCCATCACCAGCAGCTTGTTCCACAGCACCAGATCGCCCGGGACGGCTTCCTTTAGGCGTGTGAAATCCTCGAGCCAATGCTTGAGCGCCTTGCAGCGAGCCGCCACCTCGGCGCCCTCCGGCGTGTAACGGCGGAAGGTGCAGCTCAGGACAAAGCCCACGATCGTGACGGGGATCGAGATCATAGCGGCACCGACGTTGGCATCCGCAAA
>CABUOF010000036.1 GCA_902493125.1 uncultured Collinsella sp.
CCGCAGGTGCGGTAAGGGCTACCGCACGGGCCGATACTCAAAGCCCATTGTGGCATCCCGAGCCCGCGGAAAGAAGCTGCGCCGCGGGGGAGGCGACCCAAATGGCTTTCTCATATCGTCTTGTCTGCCCGGGCTCATCTGGGGCGATAACAACGCGAGCCCCACAACAACGCGTTTTACCAAAAATGGCCCCACTCGGGGCCATTTTCGTTCGTGCGAATTGTTGATACGCGCCCTCGCTCTTATGCCTCGCGCAGCCAGTCGAACGCAACACGCGGCGTGCCGTCTGACACATACACGACGCCGGCGCGCTCAAACCCCGCCTTGATGCTCGCCCCCTGCATGGGCAGGTTGTCCTGATGCGTGTCGATTCGCAGGTGATCGGCACGCTCCTTGGCAAAGGCAAACATCGCAGCCGCGATACCGTGCACGGTGCCATCGGACGCCACACGGTGCAGCACGGCGTATGGAGTGTCGCTGCGCCATTGACCGCCCTCAATTACGTCATAGCACTCGTCCGGGCCCGGTAAAATGGCAAACGTCGCCACCACGCGACCGTCGACTTCACACACATAGCTGCCACCGGCGGCGGTATCGGCAGCCAGCTGCTCGGCAGAAGGCGTGCCCTCGGGCCACTGCGTGGCGTTGCCATGCGCGCGCATAAAGGCGCGGGCCGTGTCATAGATAGCCATGACGGCGGGAATGTCGGTATCGAGGGTTTTTCTGATCATCACGCGGCGACCTCACGTTTATTGGTATCACTTTGATTGAGCAATGATACCAACGTTTGGAGAAGGGCGCGAAGCAGATGGGAAGCAAAAAGCGAGCCGCCTGGTCAAAGGCCAAAAGCGAGTTTTTGAGCGCTGCCACCGGCGGCGATATGAGCGACCTGTTTGCGCGCGAGGACGAGCGCCGCGACGCCCTGGACGCCGAGCGCGATGAAGCCTGGCGCTACAAGTCGTGCGAACGCAAAAACCGTTACGACACGCGCGCCGAGGCCGAGGCCGTTATGGCCGAATGCGAAAACCGCGGGCGGTGTGGTTTGGCCTGCTATAAATGCGAATACTGCGGCGGATGGCACCTGACGTCGCACCCTTGGAAATAGGCGCCGCTTCGGCGCGGCATTGACGGAGCGCCAGCCATCGCACGCAAGCTACGGGCGCGGCGGCACCAAAACATCGTAACGAACGGCCTTGCCCGCAAGTTGATAGCTCGGCTTAACGCCGGCAAGCAGTGGGCCCTTCACCGGCCGCTTGATAACGACCTTGCGCGGGCGCGCCGCAAGCGCTGCCTGGACCAGCGCCTCCTCATCGGCACACGGCTGTTCCAAATGGTGCAAGAGTTGGAACTTCTTTTTCACCGCCGCGCTCTTGGTGCGCTCGGGAAACATGGGGTCCAGATACACCACGTCGGGAGCGGCAAGCTCGCCCTGACCGATCAGCTCAGCTACATGGCGAAGGCCGGCAATGCTGTCCTCGCCCGAATGAAGGCGCATGCGAGCCACGGCAACCGCAAGCGCCGGATCATCTGCCGCGCGATCCAAGGCATCCTTGAGGAGCGCCGCAATCACGCAATCCTGCTCATACTGATCGACGGTAAAGCCCGCAGCCGCCAACAGCAGCGAATCCTCGCCAAAGCCTGCTGTGGCATCAATCGCCCATGGGCACTCGATGCCTTTTGCGCGCGCGGCCTTTACCAACAGCTCTTGCTGCAGACGGCCCTGCTTGAGCCGTGGTAGCATGCGGCCAAAATCGGCACGCAACTCCATCGTGCCGTCGGTGAGCGTGAGGCCCTCGGACTTCCCGATCAGCTCAAGCCCCGCGGCCCGAGCAACAGAAAAGGGATCGACGACGCCCATGGGTACTCCTTAACAAGCAAAACGAATACGTGAGCGCCGTTAATGCCAGCACCCAACCGTCCGCTATTGTCCCACATGCGACAGGGCCCACAGCATCCCAATGCAAAGCACCGCCATCAATCCCGTGCACACGGCAGCGATCACAGAATCACCCATGCGCCTTCCCAACGACCGCGGCTCACGCACTTGCCCTGCTCCGTACATCATGGCTCCTCCTTGAGACCAGCTCCTTGTTACGGCCTCATCATCGCAGCGCCGCACATGGGCTGCCATCGATTTGGCTTACGTCCAGCTTTCCTTTTTGAAAGGTTGGACCGTACAGGCAAGAGACGCTTTCAAACGCATGCATCGCCCCGTTGAACTACAATGTGCTTCACGATATGTGCCGCAACCTGGGTGCGACAGATTCTCCGCGCCCGCATCGAAAGGACCAGCTATGAGCGCCGCTCGCAAGACACTCAAAATCCTCGCCCTGATTTATTTTGTTCTGGGCATCGCCAGTCTCGTCATTGGAATCGCCGGCATCGCGACCGGCAAGCTCGAGTCCACGTACGGGCCGAACGCCATGCTCGCCACGGTCGTGCTGGTCGCCAAGGGCGTTGTCGATCTTGCCGCAGGTGTTGCGGGCATCAAGGGCGCCAACAAGCCTTCGCAGGTGGACGGCGCGTTTAAGCTCGGTATTGTTGCCGCGGTCGCCACGCTTGCCCAAGCGGTGCTCACGCTTCCCGCGTTTGGCGGCGACGCCATCAACTTTGGCGCCTTTGTCATCGTGGTGTACGACCTGTTCTTTGTCCAGCAGGCACACGCCGTTAAGGCCGAGAACAAGGACCGCCTGTAAGCGCTCGCTTCTCATAACCTCTGCAGCCAAGCAACTAAAAAGGGCCGATCGCGCATCTCCGCGGTCGGCCCTTTACGTTTGCCCAGATAAAACCTACCAAAATAAACCTGTCCCTTTTTGGCAGGTTGTTAGCTGTGGCGGTACTCGGCGATGATGAAGTCGATGTCAGTCTGAAGGGTATCGAGGTTTGCCAGGCGCTCTTTGTCGGCGGGGCGCGTGCGGTAGTAGTACGGCGTCATCTGGAACACCGCCTCGATGTCCGCCTGGGTCTGAAGCGTAATATTCGCAGACACCCGCTGCGTTCCGACCAACTCGAGCTCGGTGGTCTTCGGCAGCTTCTCGTCGTTAAGGTACGGCGTGTCGTAGAGTACCTCCTTGAGCCCAAACAGATGGCGGGCACCCGGCACCACGGTGTAAAGCGAACCCTCCGGTGCCAGCACGCGGGCAAACTCGCGCTCATTAAAGGGAGCAAAGAGCTCGGTCACCATATCGAAGGCGCCATCGGGCACGGGGATATCCTTCATGTTGGCCACAAAATAGGTCGCATCGCCGCGCTTGGCCGCAAGGCGCACCATCTCTTTGCCCAGGTCGAACCCGTAAGCATCCACGCCCGGCACCGCGCCCATGGCACTCGTGTAATAGCCCTCGCCGCAGCAAATATCGAGCAAGGTCATGGGGCCGTTCGCAGACGCTGCACGCCCAGACACCCGCTCGCTCACGAGCTCGACCATTGCATCGCGCAACGGCGCATAGTATCCACGGTTCAGAAAGTCGCGACGGCTGCGCGCCTGCGACTTGGGATCACCCATGGAGTCGCCGCTCTTGGACGAGCGCAGTAGATATAGATAGCCCTCGCGCGCACGGTCAAACCGGTGTCCGCCCGCGCATGCGGCCCCGCGCTCGTCGTCCACCAACGGCTCATGGCAAACGGGACACAACAACATGGCAACTCCTTAGCGCGAACAACACAACGCCCACCATTGTCGCACGCCTTCCCCACCTAGTCATTGGGGACGTTCTTGAATGACTAGTTAGAAGAGATAAGGAGTGTCCCCAGCTGCCGACAGAAAAGGAACGTCCCTAAGTGCCGACTGGTTGCATTAGGAGTATCATCATCTGCGCAAATAAGCACGAAAGAGCATGTTAGAGATTGAGAGCGTATGGCTGACACCGTATCTAAGCACATTGACATGACCACCGGCTCGCTGTGGCGCAATATTCCCCTGTTCGCCTTCCCCGTGGCCGCCACGAGCATCTTGGAGCAGCTGTCGAACCTCATCGCCACGGTCATTATCGGTAACTTCTCGGGCGACCAGGGAACCCTCGCCATGGCGGCGGTCGGCTCCAATGTTCCGCTTACCAGTCTTATGCTCAACCTGTTTATTGGCATGTCGCTTGGCTCCAACGTGGTCATCGCCAACGCTATCGGCCGCAACGATCAGAACATGGTCAAACGCGCCGTCCGTACCTCGATTTTAATGGCACTCGTGGGCTTTGTCGTCATCGCTCTGGGCGAGATCTTTGCCGAGCCCATGCTCGCCGCGCTCAACGTTCCCGCCGAGACCATGCCGCTCGCCTCACTCTATCTACGCGTCTTTTTGCTGAGCATGCCCTCGATTTTGCTCTACAACTTTGAGGCCGCGATCTTCCGCTCCGTCGGCATCACCCGCATGCCGCTGCAGGCGCTTGCCGTGTCCACCGTCCTCAACATTGGCCTGGACCTCATCTTTGTCCCTGTACTCCACTGGGGCGTCGCGGGCGTCGCCATCGCCACCGCCATCGCTTACACCGTCAGCGCCGCTACGCTCTTTATCCGCCTGCTCAAGACCGACTCCGTCGTCCGCGTCACCCCACGCGACCTGGCTATCGACCCCGTCGCCCTCAAGCGCATCGTCAAGATTGGCCTGCCCGCCGGCATCCAAAGCGCTGTCTTTGCCGTCGCCAACATCATCATCCAGTCTGCCATCAACAGCCTGGGCACCGAAGTCATGGCCGCATCGAGCGCCGCCATGAGTCTGGAGTACGTGTGCTACAACCTGCTCAACAGCTTTAGCCAGGCGTGCACCACCTTTGTGGGACAAAACCACGGTGCCCGCCAGATCGATCGCTGCACCAAAACGCTTAAGGTCTGCCTGGTCGAAGGCGGTATCGTCGCGCTCACCACGATCATCGTTATTGTCGGCCTGGGACGCGAGATCTTGTCGCTCTTTAACAGCGACCCCAACATCGTCTCGATCGGCTATATCCGCGTGTGTTCGATCTTCCCGGCGTACGCCTTTAGCATGTTCTACGAAAACATGTCAGGCTACCTGCGCGGCTTTGGTATCTCGCTCATGCCCGCCCTCATCACCATGATTTGCGTCTGCGGCATTCGCTTCTACTGGGTGTTCTGCGTGTTCCCGCACTTCCGCACCTTTGCGAACATCATGATGGTCTACCCCATCAGCCTGGGCACCACGGCGTTCTTTATGGTCGTGGCGGTATTACTCTGCCACCCGGCACGCACCTATCGCGCCACCAAAGCCAAAGCGACAGCCCGCTAAACGCCGCACTCAACGCCACGCCAGTCATTAATTGACAATATGCGAGCTCATATAGTCGATAAAGCGCCTCGTGGCGATGGGCATGGTGTCCCAGCTGCGCCAGGCGGCCACCACATCGCGCGAGGGGGCATGCACGATGGGACGTACGCGAATATCGGCCCGCATGCCTTCGACGGTACGGCGATACAGCATACTCACACCTAGGCCCTCCTCCACCATCGCCATGATGGTGTAGTCGTCGGTCACCTCGCTCGTCACGTGCGGCGACAGCCCATGCGCCGCGAATGCATCGAGCACCAGGCTCTGTTCGCCCTCATCCAGCAGCACAAACGGCTCGGTCGCCAGATCGGCGAGCGTCACCTTTTCCTTTGCCGCCAGCGGATGCGCAGCCGGTAACAGTGCCACCAACTCATCGTGATAGACCACGCGTTTCTCGAGCCCAGCGGTAAATCCGCGCGCCGTAAAGCAAAAATCAACCACGCCATCGTGCACCCACTGGGCGTTGCGCGTGTAATCACCCTGCTTGAGGGTAAAGTGCACGCCCGGGTGCAGGGCCCCAAAATCGCGGATCACACGTGGCAACACGGTTCGACTCACGTTGGTAAACGTCGCGATACGAATATCGGTCGAGGAGAGCCCCAGCAGCTCCTGGCGCTTGCCCTCGAGCTCGGCCTCGGCGGTCACAATCTGGCGCAGGTACGGCAGATATTGTTTACCGTCGCGCGTAAGTGAGACACCCTGCTTGCCGCGCTCGATAAGCGTGGTGCCCAGCTCGCGCTCGAGCGCCTTGACGGCCTGGCTCACCGCACTTTGCGTATAGCCCAGCTCGTCAGCCGCACGTTTCAGACTGCCGCAATCGACCACCATACAAACAATCTGATACCGCGATGCCATCGTGCCTCCGCATCAATGCAGCCGTAAAACGTTTTGCCAGCGCTTTTCGTGCCTACTTTAGCATTTCTTAATCATACTGAAGATACATTCGCTTTACTACATCCACATCTGGGAGCAGAATCCTTTGTGCGAAACCGTTCTGTAACAAAAGGAGTCCCATGGATCGCAAAAAAGCAATCGCGCTCTCATTTTCCGTTCCCGTCGCATGGGGCTTTTCGTACCCCCTCATGAAAATCGGCATGGACAGCATGAACGCCACGAGTATCGTCGCGCTACGCTGCATCATCGCCTTTGTGGCCTGTCTGCTGCTCTTCCACAAGTGTGTTTTCCGTATCAACCGCGACCTTATGGTTCGCGCCGCCATCATCGGCGCCATCATGGCAACCGAGCTCACCTGCATGTGCCTGGGCTCCAGCCTCACCTCCGCCTCCACCGCCGGCTTTTTGCAGAGCCTGACGGTCGTGATCGTACCGTTTGCCAACGCCGCCCTGCTGCGTCGCGCCCCCGAGCGCAAAGTGCTCGTCGGCACCGCCATCGTCACCTGCGGTATGTTGCTGCTCTCGGGCGCCGACTTCACCAGCCTGAACCCGGGCGCACTCATCATGCTGCTCTCCGCCTTTGTCTACGCCGGACACATCATTGTCGCCAAGCGATTTGTCGAAGAAGTCGATCCGCTTGCTCTGGGCGTTTGGCAGCTGGGCTTCGGCGGCTTGTTCTCGGGCATCGCTGCATTCACCTTTGGCGGCTTTACGCTTCCCGGCACGCCCAGCGAGATCGTCGTTGTCGTCGCGCTCGCACTCATCTGCTCTGCCTATGGCTTTATCACCCAGACGCTCGTGCAGCCCCACGTGCCCGCCGAGACCACCGGCTTCGCCTTCTCGCTCGAGCCGGTCTGCTCCGCCGTCTTCTCGTTCTTCCTGGTCGGCGAGGTCCTGAGCCCCATCGCCTTCTTTGGCGCCGCTCTCATCCTCACCGGCGTCATGGTGGCAACCGTCGAGCTTCCGCGCCTTCGCGCACATGGACAGGCTCGCATGGCAGGAGCGCCCGAGCGCGTCTCGTAGACCCCACTCCTTATACAGCCGCGGCATAAAGGCAACCGGTGCGCCTTTACAATAGATGCAAACAGAGCATCTGACGCAAAGGAGCCCCATGGACGCCGCGACCCGCGACCGCAACATAGCAACTTGGTTGGGCGATGCGCCGCAGCCGGTACGTGACACTACGAACCAGCTGCTCGAGCGCATCGCCCTTTTGCGTGCCGAGCAGACCATCTATCCGGCACAAGACGACATCCTCAATGCCCTCGCCTACACGCCAGCCGACCAGGTCAAGGTTGTCATCTTGGGTCAAGACCCCTATCACGGACCCAACCAGGCCATGGGGCTGTCGTTCTCGGTCCCCGCGACGCAAACCAAGTTGCCGCCGAGCCTGCGCAATATCTATAAGGAACTCAAAGCCGATCTGGGTTGCCCCATTCCCGCCACGGGAGACCTAACACCATGGGCACGGCAGGGCGTCCTGCTCCTCAACACTACGCTCACCGTGCGCGAGCATGCCGCCAACTCGCACGCCAAACTGGGCTGGAGCACGCTCACCGACTACGTTATCGAACGCTGCTGCCAGCTGCCCCAGCCGGTAGTCTTTTTGGCATGGGGTCGCTTTGCCCAGCAGATGGTCGAAGGCAAGCTCGTCGCAACTGGTGCGGGCAAGGCAACCGGCAAGTTCTGCCTGGCATCCACGCACCCCTCGCCGCTTTCGGCCAACCGTGCCACGGCAGAACTCCCCGCCTTTATGGGGTCGCGCCCCTTCTCGGCAGCCAATCGGCTACTCGAACAGCACGGCTCGACCCCCGTCAACTGGACTTGCATCGGCTAAAAATCGATACATCAAAAACGCGCCCGACGGCTTTCCATCGGGCGCGTTTCCTACTCGGGCCAAATAAACTGCGTGCGGCCGGCCTCGCCGCCATCGATCAACAGGCTCTGCCCGGTCATAAACCGGTTGGTCACGCCCACAAAGTAGATCCACTCGGCGATCTCTTGGGCGGTGGCCCAGCGTTTAAGCGGCGTGAGCTCCATAATCTGGCTCCACAGGTGTTCGTCTTCCATCACGCAACGGTTGAGCGGCGTGATAACGCCGCCCGGGTCCACACTGTTGGCAATGGCCTGCGGCGCCAGGCGGTTTGCAAGGTTCTTGGTGTAGGCGATAACGCCGCCCTTGCTGGCGGCATAGGCGGGAAACTCCGATCCCGTATGCCCGCTCGCCGACCCCACATTGACCACGGATTTGATAGCCGGCGCCGGCTTGGCGGCAAGCCCCTCCCCCACAAAGGCGTAGCGCTCGGTCACGTTGATGGTGCCACACAGGTTGGCGGCGATATCGTCGGCCGAATCCTGCGTACCGGCAACGTTCACGATTACCTGAGGTTCAAGGTCGCCTGGAAACGAATCCGACTCGCGGACATCAACAATCAGATGGCGGTAGCGCTCGTGTTCGATCGCCGCCGGCAAAAGATCAAAGCCCACGACCTCGTGGCCCTCGTCCAAAAAACGCTGCACGCATGCGGCTCCGATACCGCCCGATGCGCCCGTGATCAAAACCCGCATACTTGCTCCTTAGGCGGTTGCGTGGCGCTCGAGGTACTCGGAGCCCACGTTCTCGCGCTCCCAGCCGCGCACGACCTTGTAGCCCACGGGGCTCAGGAAGACCTCGCACAGCAGCTCGGCGACAGCGCCGGTCAGCGAGCACATAAGGACCTGCACCCAGGTCCAACCAAAGAACGTGTGGCTCACCACAATGGCAAAGACCAAGTTGTCGATAAACTGGCCAACACCCGTAGACACATAGGAGCGGAAGGCAAAGCTCGCAAAGTTATTCTTTTTGAGCATACGGCCAAGCGACTGGTTAAGCGTGGAGTTAACCACGGCAGAAACGAGCATGGCAAGCGAAGAGCCCAGCACCACGTACCAGGTGCCGCCGATGGTGGCGTTAAGGGCGGTGTTGACCTCGATCATGCCCGTGTCGTAGTAGGCGCCCCACATGCCGGGCGTGAGCGAGCATGCCCAAAAGCACAGGCTCACGGCCAGGTTGACCGCCAGCGCGAGGATAGAGATTTTGATGGATGCCCTGGCGCCAAAGCGCTTGCAGATCATGTCCTGGCACAAAAACGAAACCCAGCTCACCACAAAGCCACAGTCGAGCGCCAGATACGGCAGGCTGATAAGTTCTTTGTTGGCCAGCAGGTTCATCATGATGACGCTCACGAAAAACAGCGAAACCGTTGCCGCGGGAATGCTCCGCAACAGGACCTTGTAGTCCTCCATGACCTTCTTGATCATTATGTACTCCTTTGGTTTTAGGTTTAACGAGCAGGATATCGGACCCGAACTGCTCGGACGCCCCGGTCTTGAGACGACGGTGGGTATGATAGCCGCTCACACGGCATCAGGCAAGCAAGCGCGCGGCAGCCCCGCAGGGCCACCGCGCCGATGCGTTAAAACGCTACGTTGCCAAACTCCGACAGGATAAGGTTCGGGGTTGTGGTCAGTTGCCCAATCCACGTTCCACGGGCTCGTGAACAGCAGCAGCTTGCCGCCGCGCATGTCCTCGACGCGCAGCGTGTCGCGCGTGAGCGAAAGGCCCGGGATATCGATGGTGTCGGGGTCGTTCTGGATCCAGCGGATGTCTGTATAGGGCAGCGGCTGGCGACGAACCTCAACACGGTACTCAGCCTTGAGACGGCGCTCGAGCACCTCAAACTGCAGCACGCCGACCACGCCCACGATGACGCTCTCCATACCGGCACCCAGCTCGCGGAAGATCTGGATGGCACCCTCCTGGGCAAGCTCCTCCATGCCCTTGACGAACTGCTTGCGCTTGAGCGTGTCGACCTGCGTAATGCGGGCGAACATCTCGGGGGCGAACGTCGGAATCTGCGGATACTGCACGTGGCGCTTGCCGGAGCACACGGTGTCGCCGATGCTAAAGATACCCGGATCGAACAGGCCCACGATATCGCCCGCGTACGCCTCGTCCACGATGGCACGGTCATCGGCCATCATCGACGTGCCCGTAGCAAGCTTGAGTTTGCGGTTGCCCTGCACGTGGAAGGCGTCCATGCCGCGCTCGAACTTGCCCGAGCAAATGCGCACAAAGGCGATGCGGTCGCGGTGGTTCTTGTCCATGTTGGCCTGGATCTTAAACACAAAGCCGCTAAAGTCGTCGCGGCAGGGATCGACCGGTTCGCTGGTGAGCGTATCAGTATAGGCGCGCGGCGTCGGGGCCAGACGCAGGAACTCCTTGAGGAAGGGCTCCACGCCAAAGTTGGTGAGTGCCGAGCCAAAGAACGCCGGGCTCAGCTTGCCGCAGGCCACGGCATCCAAGTCGAGCTCGTCGCCGGCGCCATCGAGCAGCTCGATGTCATCCATCAGGTTCTTATGGTTCTCCTCGCCGATGAGCTCATCCATGGCAGGGTCGCCCAGCTCGGCCTCGACCTCGGCGACCTTCTTGGTGGCGTTGGCGTGGCCGTCGCCCTCAAAGGCAATGACGCGACGAGTCTGACGGTCGAACACGCCGCGGAAGTTGCGGCCGCTGCCGATCGGCCAGTTCATGGGATACGTATTGATGCCCAGGACGTTCTCGATCTCTTCCATGAGCTCAAACGGATCGCGAGCCTCGTGGTCGAGCTTGTTCACAAAGGTGAAGATGGGAATGTGGCGCAGCGTACAGACCTTAAAGAGCTTTTTGGTCTGGGCCTCGACGCCCTTGGCGCCGTCGATGACCATAACAGCAGCGTCGGCGGCCATAAGGGTACGGTAGGTATCCTCCGAGAAGTCCTGGTGGCCGGGGGTATCGAGGATGTTGACGCAGGCGCCGTTGTAGGTGAACTGAAGCACCGAGGAGGTAACGGAAATACCGCGCTCCTTCTCGATGTCCATCCAGTCCGAGACGGCATGCTTGGCCGAGCTTTTGCCCTTGACCGAGCCGGCGGTCTGGATGCTGCCGGTATAGAGCAGCAGCTTCTCGGTAAGCGTGGTCTTACCGGCGTCCGGGTGGCTGATGATCGCGAATGTGCGGCGCGACGAGATTTCATCCGACAGGCTTGCCATGCGGATCCTTTCTTGCATTGAGTGCATTACGTCGTTGTAACCGCACTATTGTAGCCGCGAAATCCCGCTCTTGGGCGCCTATCAGGACAAATTCATCAGTTAGGGCATGGGGTAGCAGTCGATGGCGGCACTCCGAAGCAGTTTGTCTCGATCTGTAACATCTAGCCGGTTTTTGAACCTCTACCTGTTACAGATTTAGACAAACAGGTGGGCGTCCCAGAAAGATCTCAATCTGTAACATCTAGCCACTCAAAACGGGTCCATCTGTTACAGATTGAGATATAAGGATAGACGGTTGGCCAATGTCTCGATCTGTAATATCTAGCAGCCAAAATCTTCTCCAGTTGTTACAGATTGAGATGAATGAACGAGCGGACAATCCGAATTTACCTCTTGCATAACTGTGCATAGTGTATATATACTGTGCTTACCGGTTATATACACGTGTAGCCCAACAGCTAAGGAGCCGCTGTGGACATCATCCTATCCAATTCGAGCGACAAACCCATCTACGAGCAAATAGCCTCGCAGGTCAAAGCCCAGATCCTTTCGGGCGCACTCGCTGCGGGAGCCAAACTCCCCAGCATCCGTGCTCTCGCGAGCGACCTTGGCGTGAGCGTCATCACCACCAAGCGCGCCTACGCCGACCTGGAGCAGCTCGGGTTTATCTGCACCGTGCAGGGCAAAGGCTGTTTTGTCGCCGAGGGCAACCAAGAGCTCTTGCGCGAAAACCAGCTCTGCCATATCGAAGAGCTGCTTGCGAAAGCGGCAACCCTGGGTGTCACGCGCGACAAACTGCACGAGATGCTCGACCTGGTAGCCCCCGAAACCATGCAGTAGCCATCTGCAAGAAAGGCTATACCATGCAAAACTTGCTAGAACTCAAAGGTATCTCATGCCGTGTGAGCGACCGTTTTTCGCTGCGCGACGTCACGCTTGCCGTGGAGCCCGGCCAGATCGTTGGCTTTGTGGGCGCAAATGGCGCTGGCAAGACGACGACGATTCGCGCCGCGCTTGGGCTTATAAAGCTCGATGCCGGCGAGGTGCACCTGTTTGGGCAGCACTGTGGCGCCGGCGCGCCCGATGAAGCGCAGCGCTGCTTGCGCACTCGTGTCGGCCTCGTGCTGGACACATGCCCCTTCCCTTCCACGCTCAAGGTGACCGAAGTTGAGGCACTCGTAAGCCCGGCGTACCCCACCTGGAGCCACGACACCTTCGCTAGCCTCATCAACCGATTTGGCCTCGATCCCAAGGCAAAGGTCAAGGACCTCTCCCGCGGTATGGGCATGAAGCTGCAACTTGTCTGCGCACTCAGTCACAAGGCCGAACTGCTCGTTTTGGACGAAGCCACCGCGGGCCTCGATCCCATGGCACGCGAGGAACTGCTCGATGAGCTGCTTGCTTTTGTCGCCGACGGCCAGCACAGCGTGCTGCTCTCGAGCCACATTACATCCGACCTCGATCGCGCCGCCGACCGCGTCATCTGCATCGATAACGGTTCGATTGTGTTTGACCTGCCGCGCGAGGACATTACCGACCGAGCCGGGATCGCCCACTGCACCCAAGCGCAGGCCGCCGAGTTTATGGCTTGCGTCGAAGGCGCCCGTGCCGTCCACCACGCCTACAGCGTGGACGTGCTCGTGCCCAACCGTCGCGATACGCTCGAGGCCTTTCCCGAGATTCCCTGCGATCGGGCAACCATTGATGACTATCTTCGCCTCATGCTGAAAGGGGCTTCGAAATGAAACGCGCCTTTATGTCCGAGCTCGCCATCGTTCGTACGCTCATCCCGAGCATCACGGGCGTCGGCCTATTCATCTTTGTCGTGCTGACCCTTGCCAACGCGTCGGATGGCGATTCCGGCATGAGCGCCGGCGCCTGTGCGGTCAGCGCAATGTCGCCCATCATAATCATGAACTCGCTAGCTGGCTACGATAACCAAAACGGCTGGGAGCGTTATCGAGCAACGTTGCCCTTCTCGCGCAAAGACATTATTTGCGCACGCTACCTGTGCATCGTTGTCTTCTCGGTCGTCATGGCATGCGCGGCTACGCTTCTGAACATCCTCGTCCTTCCGCTCTTCGACCCCATGGGCATCCCTTCGACATGCCAGACGATCTTTGAAATCGCAACCGCCTCGGCGGCATCGATGCTCATCTCCCTCATGATGGTATTCTTGACACAGCCGCTGTTCTTCCGATTTGGACACATGGAGGCGCTGCGCCTATCCCTTGGCCTGTTTGCCCTGTTTGGCTGCGGCACCATGGCAATGCTGAGTTCCTCCAACCCCATCAGCAACTGGCTTATGTCGATTGCCGGGGCGAATCCCGATCCTGCCGTCCTTGGCTGTCTGTGTGCAGGAATTGCCGTACTGGCGCTCGCACTATGCGCAATCAGCTGCACCGTCAGCACCAAGGTTTATCGAGTACGCGATCTGTAGCCACACGAGTCTCAATCCGCGAAGGACGCGATCGCCGCCCCTCCCCGCAAATCCGTGGCAAAGGGCATGTCCCCGGCGTGCGCCACTGTACTACTTGCGCAGCGGCTTGGGCAGTGGAATGCCGGCGGCGATGACGGCCGCGATGATCATGCAGACGATACCCTTGAGTGGGAAGCACATGAGCAGCAGGCCCACGACCATGACGGGCTGACGCATAACGGCGCCCATCGTCGAGGCCGTGCAAACGGCGACGCAAAAGACCGGATCGGCGCCGGTGAGGATAGCAAGGCCATAGCCCAGGCTTACGCCCGAGAAGATAACCGGGAAGAAGTGGCCGCCGCGCCAACCAAGGTTGATGAGGGCGGGCGTCAGCATGGCCTTAACGAGACCGGTCGCGATAAGCACGCCGGCGGGAATGGTCAGATAGGTTTCCATGAGCACGTCGGCCTGCGTCTCGCCGGCAAACATGGTGTAGGGCAGGACCGTGCCGCAGATGGCGAGCGCCAGACCGGCCAGCATGGCTTTGACGACAGGGCGCGCCCCTATTGCATGAGCAAGCGCTTCGCTCGCGTGCTCAGAGACAAAGTACAGCCAGCCGCAGATTGTTCCGATCAGCGACAGAGGAATGAGCCAGGTAAGCTCCAGGTTGCCCACCACGGCAGCCTCGAACCTCGGCATACCCATGCCGCCGCCCATGAGCTGGCCGAGCAGCAGGTAGGTGCCCAGGCCGCCAGCAATCGCGATGCCGTAAACCACGGTCTTTTGCGCCTTAGGCAGCCTGATGGTGATCTCACCGGATTCGGAATCCTCGCCATCGCCGACACCCTGGCCGTCGGTGCTACCGGCAAGCGGCGCCACAAAGCCAAAGACGGGCGCGGTAAAGAGCGCCGTCAGGGCAGCCTGGGTGCCCAGCAACGTGAGCTCCCTAAACTCGGCGCCAAAGCGACGCATGCGGTCGCCGACCCAGCTGCACAGACCGGCGATAACGCCGGTCAGGCCGGCCTCCGGTCCAATGCTTCCGCCAAACAGCAGCGGCAGCAATGCCGCGAGCGAAAGCTTGCCCAGGTTGTCGTACGGGTAGCGCCCGTCTTGCTTAACCTTAGCCATCACCTGGTTGAGGTCATCGGTCTTGGTGCCTGTCATCTTTTCGTACAGACCGATTAACAGGCCGCCCAGCAGGCAGACAAAAAACGGGTACGGCAGAAAGCCAAACGGGCCGCTGGCAAGCTCGGGCGAAGCGACGCCCAGCGCGTGCGGAATCTCGGTCCATAGATAGTCGATACCGTGCTCCATCGCAAAAAAGAACAGCCAGACTGCGGCACCCGCGAGTGCACCGGTCACGGCAACGCTGACCAAAAACAGCGCTCGGTTCGTGGGTTTGGCAAGGTTATCCATCGGGTCCTCCCGCGGTCAAAGTCGACATAGATACGTTTTATTGTAGAGCGAGCGTTGCCCAGTCAAGCCAACCGTCTGCGCCGCAAGCGGAGCCACCGGGGACCCCGGCGGGACAAGCTCAAGGCTTATCCGTTGATAATTGATGCGATTTCGCACAGATCCTCGGTAAAGTAAATACCCTGCTGGCGCTGCGGGCTCGAAAGTCCCTTATCAATCATGTGCTCGAGCAGCGCCTTAAGATCGTTGTAGTAGCCCCCGAGGTTGTACAAGATGCACGGCGCGTCCAAATGTCCCAACGACACCGCGGACATAACCTCGGCAATCTCCTCGAGCGTGCCCGTGCCGCCCGGAAATGCGATGAACGCATCGCCGAGCTCGATCATCTTGGCCTTGCGCTCCGCCATATCGCTCGTCACGATAAGGTCGTCGATTCCGTCGTGTTGAAACTCTGCCTCGATAAAAAAGCTCGGCTCCACACCCGTCACATGTCCGCCTGCCTCGAGTACGCTATCGGCGAGCGCGCCCATCAGTCCCGATTTGGACCCGCCGTATACGAGCGCGTGTCCGTTGGCGCCAATCCAATTGCCCAGCTCCTGCACTGCGGGCAGAAACGCCGGGTCGTTGCCGACGCTCGCGCCCAGGTAGACGGTGATGTTCATATGCAATCCCCCTCGTCGTGACGCGCGGCACCCGTTCTATCGTTGCCGGCGACGGTATTCGCGCACGCGGCGCGACAAATCGGCGAGCTCATCGCGGTCGAGTTCTTCCAAATGCTCAAGATCGTCCATAAAGCGCGCCATGGTGTCCTTTTGGCGCAGCTTGATGAGCGTATTGCAGTAGTTCACCGCCACGCCCGTAAGCATGGCGATATAGAAGATACTGATGACGCTTAGGATGACGGTAATGCCGCGGGCAACCGGCGTTTCTGCCGGGATATCGCCAAAGCCGATCGTCGAGACCGTCTCAAAGCTAAACCAGAGACCATCGCCAAACGTGAGGGTCGTGGGCTCGGACAGCCAGACAGCCGTCGAGCAAAGCAGATAGAAAATAAGAAACAGGCCCGTAATGCGTGCAAAGCCAGCCTGTCGCAGCACATCGGCAAGCGTCCTGAGCTTTTTCATCGCGACCCCTTCCACGGACAACCAATCACGTTCGCTCGGTATTGTCCCACGCCTCCCCCGCAAACGAAACTAGTCATTGGGGACGTTCTTAAATGACCAGTCAAACAAAAACGCCCCCAATGACTAGTCGTTTAAGAACGTCCCCGATGTCTGCCGGGCGGGAGCGTTTAGCGGTGCAGCTGCCGGCTGGGCAGGCTGAGCTGGTATCCTTATGCGGTAATGTCTCGATTCGTTAGGATTACATGTGAGAGCTGCCACTGTCCTTCGTTCAGTTATATATCGCACCCTGGCCATTGTGCTTGCCGCGCTTGCCGTGCTGAGTTCCATCGCGCCTGTCCAGGCTTTTGCCGATGACTCTAGTCAGCCAGTCAAGACGGTCCGCGTTGGTTGGCTCGTCAACAACGAGGGCTTCCAGGACGGCACCCCCGGCGAGCGTCTCTCGGGATGGGGTTACGAGTACCTCCAGACCCTGTCGTACTACACGCCCGGCTGGCGGTACGAATACGTCTCCGGCACCTTCACCGAGCTTATGGACATGCTCGAGGCGGGCGAAATCGACCTCATGCCCAACATCTCCTACTCCGAGGAACGCGCCCAAAAGCTGCTCTTTTCCTCGAACCCCGAGGGCACCGAGCGCTACTACATCTACGCCAAGCCCGATCGCGACGACCTGACCAAGGGTGACCCCCAAGCGCTCCAAGGCCTTACCATCGGCTACAACCCCGACGTTATGCAAACCTTCGTTGGCCAGCAGTGGCTCGCCAACGAAGGCATTACCTGCACATACAGGGAGTATGACGGGGGATCCATGCTCTTTGACGCGCTCGCAAACGACGAAGTCGATGCCGTCATCATGAACGACACCATTTCGTCGCCCGATGCCTCCCCCATGTTCTACGTTGGCTCGAGTGACTACTATTTTGCCGTCCCCAAAAGCCGCCCCGACCTGATGGACGACATCAATGCCGCCATGTCGGCAATCGCCCGCGTCAACCCACGCTATATCGACGAAGTCAAATCTAACTACTCGGCCCAAAACAGCGGTTCATCATCGCTCAACGGCCCCGAACGTTCCTGGCTCAAAGCAAATGACAACACCATCACGTTTGGCTACATTACGGGCAAACTCCCCTACTGCAACGAAGACGAAGACGGCAAAATGGAAGGCTCGCTCGCATCGCTTGCGACGACGTTGCACGATAAATTTGGCATTACGGTCAAAACCGTCGCCTTTGATAGCTACAAGATGATGTCAAAGGCCCTGTCAAAGGGAAGCATCGACGCTGCGCTGCCGGTATACCGAGATTACTGGTTTGCCGAGCAATCTGGCGTTGTGCAGTCGGTATCGTTGGGGACCGTGTCCCTCACCGCCATCCACACCGGCAGCGACCTGAACAAAGACCTTCAGAACATCGCCTGTACCAAATCATCGTTTGTCAACAAAAATGCACTTGAAAGCCTGTTTCCCACAGCGACCGTGACCGAATACCAATCCGACGATGAAGCGTTCGACGCCCTCAGGAAGGGAACGGCGCACTGCATCGTCGCTCCCAGCTCACGCATAAAAACCATCGGCGACCGTTATGATCTCGAAGGTTACGAGACGGCCGAGCTCCCTGACACCTGTGAGCTCTCGTGCTGGATTTCGCGCGGAAAGCCCGAGCTGCTGGGAATCGTCAACAAGGGCATCATCAATGCCGGAGAATCGCTCTCCGCAAGCAATTACTCCTCCACGTCGTACACGGCCCAGGAATCCAACACGCTTCAATTCCTTTATCGCAACCGTGCCGCCGTTGCAGCTGCCCTCATCGGTATGTTGTCGGTCGGTATCGTCCTGCTCATCTGGGCGCTCGTGCGCGCTCGAACCGAGCGCAAAAAAGCCGACGCTGCCAACGCCGCTAAGACGGCATTCCTCACGCGCATGAGCCACGACATCCGAACGCCGCTCAACGGTATCCTGGGCCTTATCGAGATCGAGGAATTGAAGGAAGGCGATATCCAGGTCGCCCGCGAGAGCCGTGCCAAGGCGCGCGTTGCCGCCAATCACCTGCTCTCGCTGATCAACGACATCCTCGAGATGGGCAAAATCGAAGACCGCAAGCTAACACTGGAGCATGCGCCTTTTAACCTCAAAGAGCTCTGTGACGATACACTGGTGCTGTGCAAGCTCCGCGCGTCCAGTAACGCCATCACAATGCAGGACAATAGTCTGCCGTACGCCACGGGGCCATACATGATCGGCAGTCCCACCCATATCCGACAGATCATGATCAACCTGTTAGACAACAGCATTAAGTACAACAAGCACGGCGGCTCCGTCACCTTTAGCTCAAATACCAAGCCACTCGATAACGGGCGCGCGCTCTTTTGCTTTAGCGTTTCGGATACCGACATTGGTATGACTCCCAAGTTTTTAAAGCATATCTATGAGCCGTTTGCCCAAGAAGGTGACGATGCGCGCAGCAAGTTCCAAGGAACCGGCATGGGCATACCAATCGTCAAGTCGCTTATTGAACTGATGGGCGGCACCATCGAAGTCACCAGTGAGCTCCATGTGGGCACCTCGTTCTACGTGGAGATTCCGCTCGATATCGACGAGAATCCCCAGGCGCGGGCGAATACGGTTGAGAGTGCGCCCGACTGCTCGCTCGCCGACATGAACGTGCTGCTCGCCGAAGACAACGAATTGAATGCCGAGATTGCCCAGGCGCTGCTAGAATCCGAGGGCATCGTGGTCACCCGCGCCGCCAACGGCAACGAAGTCGTCGATCTGTACCTGTCGCATCCCGCCGGCAGCTTCGATGCCATTTTGATGGACATCATGATGCCGGACATGGACGGCTACGAGGCAACCCGCGTGATTCGTCTGAGCGAGAAGGTCGATGCAGCCGATATCCCCATCATCGCGCTCACCGCCAACGCCTTTGCCGAAGACGCCAAGGCGGCACACGACGCCGGCATGAACGCCCATCTGTCCAAACCGCTCGACTTTAACAAGCTCAAAAACATACTCGCCCGCATCAAGAAAAACGGATCCGTTTCGCTATAGTTTGTGCTCAACCACCACGCACGACCAGAAAGGAAGCCAACGATGTTTAGGCCCTTACGTCGAAAGAAACGCGCCATCACCGACGAGGAAGCGCGCAAACTGCTCGCCACCTGCAAGCGCGGCGTCTTTGCCGTCAACGGCGACGATGGCTACCCGTACGCCATTCCCGTCAACTACTTCTTTGACGCCGAGCACGACAAGATTTATTTCCATGGCGCCAAGGCCGGCCACAAGGTCGATTCACTCAAGCGCGATGACAAGGTCTGCTTTACCGTTTACGGCAACGAGTGGTACCAGGACGGCGACTGGGCTCCCTACGTTATGAGCACCGTGGTCTTTGGCCGCTGTCGCCTGGCGAATGACACCCCCGCGTTTATCGAGGACAAAGTCCGCCAGCTCGCCCTTAAGTACTACCCTTCTGCCGAAGAAGTCGAAGAGGAAATCGCCAAAGACATCAAGGGCGTCCAGCTTTACGAGATTTCGATTGAGCATCTTTGCGGTAAGCAGATTCAAGAAAAGTAAGCCCCTCAGCAGGTCTCGCAAATAGCAATATGGCCCGGTTCCAACCCACCTTGGAACCGGGCCATATGCTTATGAAGCGTCGGCTGCGATGTGCGCTAGCGCCTCGACGAGCTCCTGCGAGCTCACAGGCTTGCTCAGGTGCGCGTTCATGCCCGCCTCGCGCGAAAGTCTGCGGTCGTCGGCAAAGGCGTTGGCACTCACGGCGATAATCGGCGTGGTCGCGGCATCCTCGCGATCGAGCGCTCGGATCTGACGCGTGGCCTCAAGGCCATCGATACCGGGCATCATGATGTCCATCAACACCACGTCGTACTCGTGCGGTGCGCTCGCGGCAAACGTCTCAACGGCAGACTCGCCGTCCTTAGCATGCGTCACGACGGCACCGGCACGGCTGAGCGTAAACTGCGCGATCTCGGCATTCAGATCGTTATCCTCTACGAGCAAAACGCGCAAGCCCTGGAGCGCATCGCCATCGCCCGCATCCGCGCGAACTGCCTGAGGAATCTCGGAGCGCTTGCATTTTTCGAACGGCAGGCGGATGGTAAACGTCGTCCCCTGCCCCAAGACGCTCGTAAAGCTCATGGTTCCGCCCATAAGCTCGACCAACTGTTTTGCGATAGGCGCGCCCAGGCCAGTTCCCGATGAAGCGCCTTCCACCTGTTGCTCCTCGCGGCAAAACGGCTCGTAGAGGTGCTGTTGGAACTCCTCGCTCATGCCAATACCGTTGTCGGCGATCGTGTATTCATAGACGGGAACGCCATCCGCTGGCTCCACCTCGCGGCACACCAGGCGAACATATCCGCCCTAGCGGTTGTATTTGACGGCATTGCCGGCAATATTGAGCAACAAGCGCTTGAGGTGCGTCACGCTCACCCGCGCATAGGGATGATTAAGCGTCTGCTGGTCGCAGATAATTGTGACCAGACGCTCCTCGGCCTGGCGCTCCAGAATATCGCACACCTCGCGATTGAGGGCCACCAAATTTGCGGGCACGAGTTCCAAGTCAATCTGCCCGCTCTCCAGGCGACTCATATCCAGGGCCTCGTTGGCAAGGTCGAGCAGCAGTCCCGATGCCGTCCAGATTTTTGAGCGGCACTCAGTCTGCTTTTGCAGATCGTCCGCATTGGCATCGCCAACCTCGACCATGCCGCGAATGCCGTTGATGGGCGTGCGCAGATCGTGGCTCATGCGACGCAGAAACTCTGTCTTTGCCGAGTTGGCAGACGAGGCCTCACGCGCCGCCTTTGCCAGCTTGTCGCCATAGTCGCGCTCCTGCTGCAGCAAGTCCGTCAAACGTCGACGATCAGCGCGGCGACGCACCGTCA
>CABUOF010000037.1 GCA_902493125.1 uncultured Collinsella sp.
TGGGGATACACGAGCTCAAACGCATCGGGCTTGGGGTCGGCAGGACCGGGGACGATTGTACTGGCCGAATCGTCGGCAGCATCTGCATCGGCATCGCCACGAACAAGCCTGCCCTCGGCATCCAGCGAAGCGTTGGCCTCAAACGCCTGCTCGCCAAAGGTAAAGCCCGCGAGCGAAATGAGCTCGTAGTCGCCCAGATGGGAGTTGTCGAACACCAGGCGGTCGGCATCGAGCTGCGGCATATCCAGAGCGTCGGTCGGCAAAATACGGCGCAGCACATCGTAGGTCAGATCGGTCTCGACATCGAAGGTCGGCGCCGTCACCTTGCCGCGGCTCACGCCGGCATCCATCGCCAGAATGACCAGCTCACGCGCTCGCGTCATGGCGACATAGAGCAGACGAGCCCGCTCCTCGAGCGAAAGCTGCAGGTCGTCGTTACGCAGGCGAGCAAATGCCTCGGCGGGAGAACCCGTCGCACAGACGTCCTCCATGAGCTCCGGCGGCAGCCACAGCGACGTGCCCTTGCCCTTAAACGCGTGCTCAAACTGCTTTTTGACGTCGTCACCCTTCACAAAGGTACCGTCGGCGAGCTTAACGCCGCCGAAGCGTGCCGGCAGTGCCACGACCTGCGCTCCGCCCTCGACGCGACCCATCTGTGCCGCACCCGAGGACTTACGCACGCCAAAGCACTCGGCGACCGCCACGACCGGATATTCCAGACCCTTGGAGGCATGCACCGTCATGATGCGCACCGCGCCGTCGCCTTCCTCGTTGAGGGCACCTGGGGCTTCCTTGCCCGCCAAGAAGCGGTCGAAGGCCAGCGCGATGGAACGCGGCGAGTTGCCGAACTCGGCCTCCTCCTCGGCCACGGCGTCGAGTGCCTTGAGCACGTTGGCGGCAATGGCCTTGCCCTCGGGACCACGCTGTGCCAGACGTACAAACCAGCCGGAAGCGTTGACCACGTCGTGCGCGATGGCGGCGAACGAATCGCGGCCCACGCGACGAAGCGCATACCGCAGCACCTCGCGGGCGCGCGTCACGAGCGGCAAGTCTTGCAAACCCGGCACATCGGAATCGCTCATGATGCCCGCATCGATGTTGCGGCGCGACGTCTCGCCCGTCTGATCGTCGAGTTTGGTCGCCAGCGCCAGGAACTCCTGGGCGCCGAGTGCAAACATCGGCGAGGCGAGCAGCGGCATAAGGCCCTGCGCCGTATCGGCCGGATTGGCGAGCGCACAAACCAGGGCGCGCACCGTCTGCACCTCGGCTGCTTGGGCAAAGACCGAGCCGCCCGCGATGACGCAGTCGAGCCCCTGGTCGCGGAAGGCCTGGGCGTAGACGTCGGCGTTGGTCATGCGGCCCAGCAGCAGCACCATGCCGCCCTGGGGCTGGCCGGCATCGGCAAGCGCGCGGAATCGCTCGGCGATCGCACGGGCCTTGGCCTGTGTGCGTTCCTGCGTACTGCCGCCGGCAACAAAGAGGGCCTGGCGACGCGAGGCGTCTGCCACCAGCGTGTCCTTGCGGCCGTCGCTCGCCTCAAGATCCAAAAAGCCCTGCATCAGGCCGCCGTCATCGCCGTCGAAGACGCGTGCCACGTAACGCAGTACCTCGTCGTGGCTGCGGAAGTTGCGCACGAGTTTGACGAGTTCGCCGGCAGGGGCGTCGACCACGGCAGTCGCCTCGGGCGCGGCAGACGAGCCCACCTTGCGCTCCTGACGACGGAACACCTCGACCTCGGCGCCACGGAAGCGATAGATGGACTGCTGCGCATCGCCCACGGTGCACAGCGCGCGCTCCCCCGCACCCGTCAGGTAACGGATCAGATCGACCTGCATCTGGTCGGTATCCTGAAACTCATCGATCATGACCATCTTAAAGCGGCCCTCGTACGCAGCACGGATGGCAGGGTAATCGCGCAGGGCCTCGTAAGCCATACGCAGCAGGTCGTTATTATCGAGGGCGGACTGGGCAGCCTTCAGCGCGCGATACTCGGCCTCCACGGAACGGGCCAGGCCCACCAACGCATCGAGCGCCGGGCCACCACAGGCAAGCACGATATTGATAAACGCATCGGCGGCCTCGGCCTTGAGCAGCTCGACCTGCTCCTTGGGGAACGCCTTGCTCGCGCGCGGCATGGTGCACGACATCATGAGTCGCGCCGCATCGACCATGGTCTTGTCGCTCGCCTCGAACGCGTCGATGGCATCGAGCGCCGCCTGCGCCTTCTCGGTCGAGGACTTGCTTGCGCCCAGCGCCGCGCGATAGGCATCGGCGAGCGCCGAGGTATCGGCCTGGCCGCGCGCCACGCGCACGTCGTCCATACCGCCCGGCAACTGGCTCGACAGCTCCAGCAGGTCGCGCACCAGGCCCTTGATGGTCGTGCCGGTGCCAAAGGAACCGCCCTCGCCCGCCATGGGATACCAGGCATAGAGGGCCTTGAGCGATGCCGCGAGCTCGGGGGCGGCATCGGGTGCCGTCGCGCGACCCAGCACATGCTCAACAGCCTGGTCCATGAGCTCGTCGGTATCGGTGAGCACCGTGAACTCGGGGTCGATGCCCAGCTCCAGCGCGTGCGCGCGCAGGATACGCGAGCACATGCCGTGAATAGTCGAAATCCACGCGTCGTCGACGGTCAGTGCTTCCTCGTCCATGCCCTCGTCGATAAGCGCACGGCGCACGCGGTCGCGAATCTCGGCCGCTGCATCTTTGGTAAAGGTAATGGCGAGCACCTGGTCCAGATGCTCAACGAACGGACCGGATTCGGGCGAGAGTGCATAGACGATGCGGCGCGTGAGGGTAAAGGTCTTACCCGAACCGGCGCCCGCCGAGACAAACAGCGGGCGGTCGAGCGTTTTGACAATCTGCAGCTGTTGCGGCATCAAAGTCGAAAGATCCATGGTCTACACGTCCCTCCTTACAAACGTTCCTTCGTGGTTATACGAGCAGCGCGCATGCGCGGCCTGCGCCGACGTCGGATCGACAGCGGCGACGTCGCCCGCCTCGAGCTCGCGCAGGCGCTCGGCAATGCCAGTCTCCACGCGGTCGAGCAGGGCGTCGAAGTCCATGTTGCCGCCCTCGCCGGGGAAACCTTTCTTAAGACCCGGGATGCGACCGTCACCACGCTCTTCCTCGAGCAACTCGGCACTCGCCGCGCCGCGCAGCGCGGGCTTGCCGCCCTTGGTCGAGAAATAGAGCGCAGCACGGGTATCTAGGCCCAGCGCCCGACGCATGGCCTGCGCGTAGATGAGTGTCTGGGTATGGGGCGGCAGCCAGCGCGGGTCGTCGATGGGCGCCGTGCCCGATTCCTCGTCGCGCACCGTAGGGTCGGCGAGCTTAAACTCCTCAACGCCCGTGCGATGCTTGTAGTCGATCACCACGGCACGATTCTCGGCGTCCACGTCCACGCGGTCGATGCGCCCGCCGAGCGGCCAACCGGCATACTCGACCTTAAGCTCATTAAAGGCGAACTCAAGGTAGCGCGGGGCAAAGGGGGCAAGCGCCTCGGACTCGTAGGCGAGCACACCTTCCAGCTGGGGCAAAATCTCGGCCACCTGGCGCTCCTCCACTGGAGAGAGCGGCACCAGCGGGCCCTCGGTACCGCGCTTGCCGGCGTGCTCGGCCAACGTCTCGTCAAAGACCTCGTGCAGCAGCTCCTGTGCACGCGGCAGATTCTCGGGCGTCACGCGCTCCATGCCTTCTTGGGGCAGACGGGCATGCAGATGCTCCAGCACGTCGTGGACAAAGTTGCCCTTCTCCATGTTGCCAAAGCCAGCGTCGATCGACTGGGGCTTGACGCGATACGAGACGAACCAGCATAGCGGACAGGTCGAATAGGCCTCGATCTGCGAGGCAGACGTCAAGCGCGGCACCAGCGGCGCATCCTCGCCCTCGCCATCGCGACGGCGCAGGACCAAATACGGCACGGCCTCGGCACTCATATGCTGAGGGGCTTCACAGGTCACGCGCTCGCGCTTGAGGCCTTCACCTGCCGCGGGATCAAAGTCGGCGATGATATCGCCCTCGCCCACGCACGTGGGCTTGGCAGCGCCAGCGGCCTCGGCATGTGCCCGCAGCTCGGTCCATACGGCTGCCGGGTAGCACTCGCGCGCCTGGCGATCGTGCGTCACGCGGGCGAGCGCGACCGGACCGCTCGCCGCCTGCATCGCACGGCCAAAGCGCACGCGCAGCAGGGCGGCGGGCTCCAAAGACACGCCGTTGCGGCGCAGCTCGGCCGTCAACGTGGCAAGCGGGCCCTCTTCGTGCGAAAGCGGGTAGCTGTCCAGGTCGACATCGGCAAACAGCACGGCATCGTAGCTGCCAGGGCGCAGAACCGACGCATCGGCAAGCGACACGAAGCGCACTTGTGCCCGTGGCGTGCGATCGACCTCGTAGGTCTCGTAATCGTAAGCGGTACTGCGCTTGTCCACCTTGGTTCGAACGCCGTCGAGAACCGGCACGGTCGCGGCCTGCGACACGTCGAGTGCGCGAGCATCGTTCATAAGGATGTCGATGGCATGGCGCAGCAAAGCCGTCTCTGCCTGGCGACGGGCCTGGCCGTCAAGGCCGCCTAGAGCGCGATCGGGCAGCGCCTCGGCAACGGCGAGCATGGCCTTGAGCGCCGTCACGGGTTTGTCGCGCCACAGCGCCTGGAACACGTCCGAGACCACACACGGCACGTTCTTAAACCAGTTTTCGTCGCTCGCCGCCTTGCGCGCGCCCCTCACCTGACCCTGGACGCTCTGCAGCAGGCTCTTAACGCCCGCAGTGGTCTTGTTGCGAGACAGGCGTATGTTCTTGTCGAAGCCGCGGGCGCTCGCGGCGTCGGCACCCGAAAGCGGACTGTAGATCCAGTCGGTAAGCTCCGGCGCGGGCCACCACTCGGTCTTTGACGCCATGCCCTCATCGGCAGCCTTCATGCGCTCGATCAGGTTGGCGAGCGCCGTAAACTGCCTGCCCGCGATGGACTGGGAAAACGCCGTGAACTCAGTCATCTCGGCCGCAATGTGACGCGCCGCCAGACGAGAGGCGAGCTCACCGAACAGCTGGGATGCCCGGGCAGAAACAACGAGCACGCGCACGGGGTCGGCAGGCGTCGCGGCGCCGTCGATCTCGGAACCCTGGCACGCTTTTACCAGATCATCAATTGCGTCCGCATAAGCATGAGCACGGGCATGGGGGCCAGCGACCTCAATAAAGGCAGGCCGAGCGGCGGTCCCGCAAGCGACATCAGACGCGACGGCGTTCTTCCCCAGCGGCGCGATCTCAAACAACACATCGCGGGCATCAAATGCCGTGGCAAGCTCCTCGCGCATCGCCGCCTGCTCGCGGGCAAGCAGCACGACGACCTCTCCCCCATTGTTCGCCACGGCAGACAGCAGCTCGAGCAGACCGTGCGTAAAAGACGTGATACCGCGCACGCATACGGCGCGAGTGCACGTCGGCAGGCTATCGGCCAGGGCACCGGCCATAATATCAGCTGCCTCGCAGGGCTCGACCATATCTCGACGGTCCAAGCCGCTCGCATAGGCGCTCAACAGCTCGAACACGCGGGCCTCAGCGTCGCTTTTGGGCTCGGGCTGAGCGGCGGCATCGCGACAGCGTTCGTCGCCCGTCCCCGCCACGCCAGGCAACACATCGCGGGCCATACGCGAAAGCATGCGTACCGTGCCTTGGCTGCGCGAGAGCGGCTGCAGAGCAGCGTCGTCGCGGCGGTCGATCATGTCCGAGAACAGCATCTGGCGCTGCAGGTTGTCGACGAAACCGCGCCCGTCGCCCAAAAGCTCCCAAAGCGAGCGAAGCCACGATGTAGACGTCTTGTAGTCAATACCCAGCGAAATCCCGGCTTCCGCCGCATCATGACGGCACAGGTCGAGCTCGGCAAACGTAGGTGCCAGCAGCACGGCACGTCCGTGGCGGTCAACAAGGTCGGCAAGCAGCGCCGACTCGGCATCGCTCAAATCCGTGCCGGCATTGGTGGTATAGATTCGAACAGGCATGGTCCTCCGCTCAAACTGTTCGCAATAATCAATGCATCCATCCTACCCGCCCAAGCGGACACATTGCCACCGCAGCTCCATCTTTTGGTACAAAGCAACCTGACCCCAACGCACCAGCCGATTGCGGGCATATAAAAACCGCCCCCGGGAGAGCGGTTTTGTACAATTCGTTTTTTGCGCGGCCTACTCGCCATCCTCCAGTTTAATGAGGATCTTGCGGTAGCCACCGTACTCGCCGTTGAGCGCCTTGGACACACGGCTCACCGTGGTGGACGAAGCGCCGGTACGGGCCTGAACCTCAACATAAGGCTCGCCCTCGTCCAAATAGCGCGCAACCTGCAAACGCTGAGAAAGGTCGCAAATCTCGCGCGGCGTGCAGATATCGGTCAAAAACGCCTGGATATCCTTCTCGTCGTCCAAAAGGCTAAATGCGTGGACCAGCTGCTTGACATCAGGCTTGTCAAACATGTTCTCGATATTCATCGATCACCGCCAAACCCGCCAAAAGGCATCGAAGTTGATACTGACATCGGGCATCGTTCGCCCGTTCTATGCAATAGGGCAACGCCTGTGGCTTTTGCCCGTAGCAGTGTAGCACACCACCAAACTAAAGCGACAAGACTCTCTGCCAGCGGCGCGTTTTTCAGGACGAACGCCGTTTAGAAACCATATGCGCACGTAAGCTCCACGAATATTTGAGACAATGGGCGCCCAAACACCGCGGCGCGCCCGCGCAACCATCCAGGTCGCCGCCGCAAGCCGCTTCACGCGACGCCAGCAACCCCGGCGCAAGAAAGGATTCACGCCATGCGCTTTATGCTTAACTGGCTCTTCACCTCGATCGCCATCGCGATTGCCACGTTCCTCGTTCCCGGCATCCAGCCCTTCGGTTTTGCCGAGGCCTGGGTCTGTTTCGCCTTCGTGGGACTGTTCCTGAACATCGTCGATTCGTTTGTCAAGCCGTTCCTGACGGTCATCTCGCTGCCGCTCACGATCATTACGCTGGGCATTTTCCAGCTTGTCGTCAACAGCTTTATGCTCGAGCTCGCGAGTTACCTGTCGGTCAACCTGCTGGGCGTCGGCATCTCCATCGCAAGCTTTGGCTCGGCCTTTATGGGCAGCATCCTGGTGTCCATCATGCGCAGCATCCTCGACAGCATCGCCGAGGACTAAAACGGCCTTCCGACCGCGCCCGTCTCAACAACCCAAAACGAAGGCCGCCCATCGTAAAATGGGCGGCCTTCTTATTTGTCAAACCTCAGAGGACGAGAGAATCTACCATTTCTGCCCGTCCCCAAATGCAGGTGTGGGTTAGATGACGTAGTCGTAGCCATGGTTCGGAGCGACAAGTTGATCGAGCGTCACGCCGTCGAGGTAGTCGTTGATGAGCTTGTCCAGGTTCTTCCACACGTCGAGCGTGGGGCACTCATCCGAACGCGAGCAGCCCTTGCAGTCGCCATCCAGACAGGCGACCGGCGCCAGACTGCCCTCGGTCAGGCGCAAGATCTCGCCCACCGTATACTGCTCAGGCGGGCGCGTGAGCACGTAGCCGCCGCCCTTGCCACGCATACCCGAAAGCATGTTGGCGCGCACAAGCGTAGCCAAGATGTTCTCCAGATATTTCTCGGAAATCCCCTGGCGCGCCGCGATCTCTTTGAGCGGGATGCGACCGGCCGCCTGGTGCTCGGCCAGGTCGACCATAACGCGCAGGGCATATCTGCCCTTAGTAGAAACCAACATGTATAGTGCTGCCTTTCGGTCATTTAGTCCGTAGAAATTCTAGCCGAAAAATTGGTTTTGAAAATACCCGTTCCGGTCAAGATGGTTAATCGACTCGTAATAATCTTCTATTTCCTATTGCGTTACTAGGCTTTACTGTCTACTATGCTTGCCAACAGCAAAACGAACAACCCATAAGGTTTATGGGTTTCGCTGTTACGCACACCGTAAAACCACACGGTATCCAGTCATTTGAACACTTTGGAGGTTCACCATGAGCAATGTTTATACGTCCATCGATCAGCTTATCGGCCACACCCCGCTCCTGGAGCTCACTCACTTTGAGGCCGATGAGGGCCTCAAGGCCCGCGTGCTCGTCAAGCTGGAATACTTCAACCCCGCCGGGTCCGTCAAAGACCGCGTCGCCAAGAACATGATCGACGAGGCCGAGAAGGCCGGCAAGCTCGTGCGCGGCGGCGACTACACCATCATCGAGCCCACGAGCGGCAATACCGGCGTCGGCATCGCCTCGGTGGCGGCGGCTCGCGGCTACAAGGTGATCATCACCATGCCCGAGACCATGTCCGTCGAGCGCCGCAAGCTGATGCAGGCATACGGTGCGCAGCTCGTGCTCACCGACGGCTCCAAGGGCATGAAGGGCGCTATCGCCAAGGCCGAGGAGCTGCAGAAGGAGACTCCCAACAGCATCATCGCCGGCCAGTTTGTGAATCCCGCCAACCCGGCCATTCACAAGACCACGACCGGCCCCGAGATCTGGGACGACACCGACGGTCAGGTCGACATCTTCGTCGCCGGCGTTGGCACCGGTGGTACCGTGACCGGCGTGGGCGAGTTCCTCAAGGAGCAGAACCCCGAGATTCAGATCGTCGCCGTCGAGCCCGCCACCTCCCCGGTGCTCTCTAAGGGCCAGGCTGGTCCGCACAAGATCCAGGGCATCGGCGCCGGCTTTGTGCCCGACGTCCTCGACACCCAGGTCTACGACGAGATCATCCCCGTCGAGAACGACGACGCCTTTGCCACCGGCCGCGCCGTGGGCCACAAGGAGGGCGTGCTCGTGGGCATTTCGTCCGGTGCCGCCGTGTGGGCCGCACTGCAACTGGCCAAGCGTCCCGAGAACGAGGGTAAGACCATCGTGGCCCTGCTTGCCGACACCGGCGAGCGCTACCTGTCCACGGCACTGTTCCAGGACTAAGGGCCTGTCGCCCATAGGTTGAGCCCACGGACGAGCCGGTCTCCTCTCTCCCGGCAGCCTGAGCCCATCCAATCAGGGTGTCCCACGAGACGTCCGAACTTGCTACAATGTCTGCGGCGCGGAACCAGCCTCCCGCGCCGCTTTTCTTTTTTGGCCACATGCCACCAAGGAGAACCTCCCCATGCACAACAAGCGCGTGCTCGTCGCCATGAGCGGCGGCGTCGATTCCAGCGTGACCGCGTACCTGCTCAAAAGCCAGGGCTACGAATGCGTCGGCGCCACCATGCGCCTCACCTGCCCCGCGCCCGATCCCGTCACGGGCATGAGTAAGGTCGACCGCGACATCGCCGATGCAAAGGCTGTCGCCGAGCGCCTGGGGATGCCCCACCATGTGCTCGACCTGCAGCAGGCCTTCGACCGCAACGTTATCGAGCGCTTCGTGACCGCCTATCAGGAGGGGCTGACGCCCAACCCATGCATCATCTGCAACCGCCACATTAAGTTTGGCGCATTGCTGGATGCGGCGCTGGACATGGGCTGCGACTACATCGCAACGGGTCATTACGCCAAAACAAGCCAGGCGTCCGACGGAACCTGGCAGCTGTACCGCGGCGAGGACCCCAAAAAGGACCAGAGTTACTTTTTGTATTCGCTTACGCAGGAACGCCTGGCGCACACGATCTTTCCGCTGGCTGGGCTGGACAAAGAGCGCGACGTGCGCCGCATTGCCGCCGAGCAGGGCTTTACCAACGCCAAGAAGGCCGAAAGCGAGGACATCTGCTTTATTCCAGACGGTGACTACGCGGGCTATATCGAGCGCCGCTGCGGACATCCCGCTGCACCGGGCGACATTGTGTGGCGCGACGGCAGCGTGGTCGGGCGCCACAACGGTGCGCTGCGCTACACCATCGGTCAGCGCAAGGGCCTGGGCGTCGCGATGGCGCATCCCGTGTACGTAACGGGCGTCGACGCCGACAGCAGCACCGTGCATCTGGGCGAGGCCGAGGACCTAACGGCCACAGCGCTCACGGCCAACGACTGGATCTGGAGTGCCCCTGCCGACCGCATGAAGGCAGAACTCGATGCCGGCGGCATTCGCGTGGGCGCCAAGTACCGCTACCGTCAGAAAGACCAGGCAGCAACCCTTACGCGCGGCGAAGACGGGCAAATGCTGCTAACTTTTGACGAGCCGCAGCGCGCCATCGCCCCCGGCCAGGCTGTCGTCGTCTACCGCGGCGACGTCGTCCTCGGCGGCGGCACCGTGACTGCCGCCATCAAGTAGTCCCATCCCCTTCATAAGTTGCGGTGAAATAGGGACTGTTTAAACGTTTAAAACCGCCAAACAGTCCCTATTTCACCGCAACTTAGAGAGGACGGCCTCAGTCGGTACTACTGTATCAGCCGAGGCCGCTGCATCGTTAGCGCTGAACGTAGGCGCGAACCAGCTCGTAGGTATTGCGCACGCCGTCGATGTGGCTGCGCTCGTAGTTGTGGCTCGCGTACACGCCGGGGCCGATCAAGCCATGGCGAATGTCATAACCGGCCGAAAGCGTGGCCTCAACGTCCGAGCCGTAGTGCGGGTACACGTCGATGGCGTAGTCAAGTTCAAGCTCGCGCGCGATATTGGACAGCGTGGTCACCAGGTCGTAGTTGTACGGACCACCCGAATCCTTGGCGCAAATCGACACCATGCGCTCGGTGCAGCCCAGGTCGTCGCCCACGCAGCCCATGTCAACGCTGATCATCTCGCGCGTGTCGGCCGGCACGAAGGCACCGCCATGGCCGACCTCCTCGTACACGGTAAAGAGCAGCGAAACCTTACGCGAAAGCGTCACCTCGCCAGCGGCGACGGCACGCGCCAAGCCCAGCAAAATGGCGGCCGAAAGCTTGTCATCCAGGAAGCGGCTCTTAATGTAGCCGCTCTCCGTCACCGTGGTACGCGGATCCATAGCGATGATGTCGCCGGTCTGAATACCCAGCTCAAGCACGTCGTCCTTGCTGTCGACGTTCTCGTCGAGCAGGATCTCCATGTTCTTCTCGATGGTCTTGACCGGCTCGTCGGCCACGTGCGCCGAAGGCTCGGTGTTGAGGACCACGCCCGTGTAGACATTACCGTCACGCGTGTAGACGGTGCAGTTCTCGCCATCGGCCGTAGACCACTGGTGCCCACCAAGCGTCGTGGGACGCAGGCGGCCATTGTCCTTAATGGAACGCACCATGGCACCCAGGGTATCGACATGGCTCGCCAACACGAGCGGCTCGCCCTCACCGCCAAGCTCAACGAGCACGTTGCCCTTATTGGAGCGCTCGGGCCCAAAGCCCATCTCTCGCAGGGTCTCCATCAGATAATCGGTCGCCGCGCGGGTATAGCCCGTCGGCGAAGCAATAGAAGTCAGCGTCTTAAGCTGTCCCGCGATATAGGAGAGCGTCTCCTCTAGAGAAGCATCGATTACAGAAGCCATGTGCATCCTTCCAAGCAAAACTAAGACCGAGTCCCGATTTTAACCGTTCTGCACGCGCAAGGCTCTGGGAGCCGAGCCACCTCCAGACGTCCTCCCGCCGATTTTACGCACGCGCACGGCTTACAATCCCAATCTTGCATAAATCCTATCGGTATCTGCATAGAAATGAGGAATCTTTTTGCTTCGTCTCAGGGTACCCCACCTTGGGCCGTGCAAAAAACGGAGTATTCAGCACCGTGGGCCCCAACGACCCCATCGCGAACGACAAAACGACGCGGTTACAGCAGTGTTGCAGGTCGTCGCAAACCAAAAACGCGGCGACAGCCCCCTCCACTCATCGATAGCCCGCCCACAATGGCTGTCGATGGGCGCCTGCGGGCCACTACGGGCCATTCAAAACGTTATGCATTTTTCAGAGCCTGCTGAATACTCCCAAAAATGCACGCTGGGAAGTGCACCACCTATCCGCAGCGGGCAGTATGCCTTGGTTTTGCCCGTTTCGGGACATCGACGCAGCACAGAAAGCCCCGCCGCGCGTAGCGCGGCGGGGCCAGCGGCAAGTCAAAAAGCGACCGCACACCTACAGGCGAAAGAACGCCAAACGAGGCTAGGCAGCCGGGCAGATCTTCTTGAAGAGCTCGATGACGTCGTCGAGCGTCGCCTCGCGCGGGTTACCCGGGAAGCAGGCGTCAGCCATGGCGTCCTTGGCCAGGACCTCGATCTCGTCAGCCTTCATGGCCTCGCAGACGTGCGGGATATTCACGTCGGCAGAGAGCTGCTTGACGGCGGCGATAGCGGCGTCGGCGGCCTCGTCGGTGCTCATGCCCGTGGTGTCAACGCCCATGGCAACGGCAACCTTGGCCAGGCGCTCGGTGCAAACCGGCTTGTTGAACTCCATGGCAATCGGCAGCAGCATGGCGCAGGCGACACCGTGCGGGGTGTCGTAGTGAGCGGACAGAGTGTGAGCCATGGCGTGGTCGATACCCAGGCCAACATTGGAGAAGCCCATGCCGGCGACATACTGGCCAAGAGCCATGCCCTCGCGGCCGGAGCCGGGCTGACCGGACTTGGCCTCGGCAACGGAGTCGCGCAGGTTCTCGCTGATCAGCTTAATAGCCTCAAAGTGGAACATGTCGGAGAGCTCCCAAGCGCCCTTGGTGGTGTAGCCCTCGATGGCGTGGGTCAGAGCGTCCATGCCAGTGGAAGCGGTCAGGCCGGCGGGCATGGAAGCCATCATGTCGGGGTCGACGACGGCGACCTCGGGGGCGTCGTTGGTGTCGACGCACACGAACTTGCGGACCTTCTCGGGGTCGGTGATGACGTAGTTGATGGTCACCTCGGCGGCGGTACCGGCGGTCGTCGGCACGGCGATGGTGAACACGGCGTGGTTCTTAGTGGGAGCAACGCCCTCGAGGCTGCGGACATCGGCGAACTCGGGGTTGTTGATGATGATGCCGATGGCCTTAGCAGTGTCCATGGAGGAGCCGCCACCGATGGTCACGATAGCGTCAGCCTCGGCGGCCTTGAAGGCCTCGACGCCGTCCTTGACGTTCTGGATAGTGGGGTTGGGCTTGATCTCGGAGTAGAGGCTCCAAGCGATACCGGCGGCGTCGAGCTCGTCGGTCACCTTAGCGGTAACGCCAAACTTGACCAGATCGGGGTCGGAGCAGACGAAGATCTTCTTGTAGCCGCGACGCTGAAGCTCGCCGGGGATCTCCTTGATGGCGCCAGAACCATGATAAGAAATGGTATTGAGAACGAAACGATTAGCCATTGATAGCCTCCCATCGTGTGCGGGGCATCCATTACGCCCCGCGCTATAAGTCCCATCCTAACGCTTTTGAAACAAAAAACGCGTGAGAACGTCAAAGGTGTTAAAGCGTTTCAACATACTAACGGGGCCTTAGCCCTTCCCTCCCGACAGCAGCGAAGGCTAGATTCTAGGAGCAATCGCCCAAAGAATACAACCGACTCAGTCTATAAATTGTTTCTGTTTTAGCAATATATGTTTGACAATACGTTTATAAAAAGATACTTTGTAATGAATAACATGCATACAGCAAATAACGTCATTCATTTTGTTAGAAATTGCCCATGCGGTTATTGCAGCTGCATCTACTGCAACGTACAGCGTAATTCTCCGCACGAAGCAGAAGACGGTTCCAATTCGATCGAGGCGATGACACATGGTGGCTAGTGGTCCTAAATCGAGCAAGACAGCTACAAACGAATATCAAATCTCAATTGAAGGTAACCCTTATCCGCATACTCTGGCTCTCATCAACCCAGCGGGAGACAACCTCAACATCAAAAAACATGGGTTCACGGGTCCACTAGGACAGCTATTGAGTCTTAAATATACCGTTTATGACGATGCAAATGAAAAACTCTTCACTGTCGTCGACGGTGGTTTTAGCAACATGCCCAGGGTTGCGCTCATCATCGAACACGAGGAAGTTGCGGTGTTTGATTATGGCCTAAACAGACTTGAGATGAAGTGCGTAACGAACATACCGAATTACACAATTAAAGGTAACTTCCTATTTGGAGATTACGATATATTCAGCCAACGGGAAGTGAAACTATCTTCAGTTATCGTCCTTCAATGTGATAAACAATCGTGCTTTAGCATACAGGTTTTGGATAAAGCCGAATTAGCCGCCGCAATTGGAATACCTACAGCCATTGCCCTTCTTAGGGCTCGGATTGAAGAGCATCTCGAATAAATCGCAAAAAGCAGTTTGTAACAACATTCAGGAGCTAGATAGTTTTTCTGGCTCCTGAATGTTGTTACAAACATGCACCTTAGCGCTTAAGACTCGCGGTCTGCCAGTCAGCTATGATGCGGGCCCATTTCCTGTGCAGGTCACGCTCGCGGTCGATAAACATGATGGTAAACGCGATAAACAGCAGCACGCTCGCCACCGCAATGGCGTGCAGGCCCATGCGCTCAATACACCAGTTGCCCAACACGGCGCCAAACACAAAGGTAAAGATCACGCCAAAGTACAGCAGGCCGTTTTCCAAAAAGCCGCGCCTGTGGGTGATGATGTAATCGTCCACGTTTTGCAGCGCGTTGCGCAAGTTGCCGATGCACATGGTCGTAGCGATGCCATGACCGTGGATCTTGCGGAAGCTCTCGACCTGCATGCCGCAGGCAAACGAGGTGAGGCAGTTGGCGAGCAGGTTGAAATTGCCGCCCGGGATAAAGCTCACGCCCAGCAAGATGACGGCTTCAAAGAACACCGTCACCTGACGCCAGTGGATCACGCTGCCAAACCGCTCGTGTACCAGATCGGCAAGCATAATACCCACGGCAAACGACACCACAGGGAAGAAGTAGCGCCCCGCAAGTGCCCAGTTGCCCTCCGAGATGCTCACGCCCACGAGCAGGATGTTGCCTGTCTGCGCGTTGGCGAAAACATGGTCGCGCCCAATGTACGAATACACGTCCATAAAGCCACCGGCGAGCGCCAAGATGATGCCCAGCTCAATAGACTCCGATATCTGTTTGGCACGCTGCATCGTCGTGCATCCTCCTTGTTGACGACCCTCTCGTGCGTTGGCGGAAACATAGCCGCCGTTCATACTGTAACCCATTGACAACATGGCGTGCGCGCGAGACGGGTTCTCCAACGCGCAGATACACAGTCTGGAAACAAACAGCGGGCGCGGCGCCGGCACCCGCATCGACACGCCGATCCGCCGGCTCGTGTACTCCACCAGTCTTTTTAGCCCCGTCCCAAAAAGACTGGTTACAATTACGTGCAGTATACAAACACCGGGAGGGATCGTGGCAAAAAAGCCTCAGCACGCTCAGAACAACCAGCGCAGTCAGCAGGGCAAACAAGGCCAGCAGCAAAAGCGCGGCGGTAAGGCGCAGGGCTCGCGACCCACGCATGCCTCAGCAGCACCCTCACGCCCCTGGCGTCCGGGCCGCGACAAGTTCCTCCCCGTCAGCCGCGCCGACATGGATGCGCGCGGCTGGGACCAGTGCGACTTTGTCTACATCTGCGGCGACGCCTACGTGGACCACCCCAGCTTTGGCATGGCCATCGTCAGCCGCGTACTCGACGCGCACGGCTACAAGGTGGGCATCATCTGCCAGCCCGACTGGACTGATCCCGCCAGCATCAGCGTGCTCGGCGAGCCGCGCCTGGGCTTTCTGGTCAGCGCGGGCAACATGGACTCCATGGTCAACCACTATTCGGTGACCAAGCACCGCCGCCACACCGACGCCTATACCCCCGGTGGCGAGGAGGGGCGCCGTCCCAACCGAGCCGTCACGGTCTACGGCAACCTCATCCGCCAGACGTTCAAGGACGCTCCCATCATCATCGGCGGCATCGAGGCAAGCCTGCGCCGCCTGGCCCACTACGACTACTGGCAGGACAAGCTCAAGCGCTCGGTACTGCTCGACTCGGGCGCCGACATCCTCATCTACGGCATGGGCGAGCACGCGATCGTCGAGATCGCCGACGCGCTCGACGCCGGACTGCCCGTCGATCAGATTACCTATATCAACGGCACCGTTTACCGCACGGGTTCGCTCGACGAGGTCTACGACTACGACCTGCTGCCCAGCTGGGACGACCTTGTCGCCGACAAGCTCAACTACGCGCGCAGCTTTAATGTGCAGCAGCAGAATATGGACCCCATCACCGGGCATCGCCTGGTAGAGCCCTACCCCAACAGCGTCTATGTGGTGCAGAACCCGCCGTCGGCGACGCTCACCACCGACGAGATGGACGAGGTGGCCGAACTCCCCTACGCACGCGATTGGCATCCCGACTACGACGCGGCGGGCGGCGTGCCGGCCTTTGCCGAGATCAAGTTTTCCATCAGCTCCAACCGCGGCTGTTTTGGCGAGTGCTCGTTTTGCGCGCTCACCTTCCATCAGGGTCGCGTGCTGCAGATGCGCAGTCACGACTCGATCATGCGCGAAGCCGAGCTGCTCACGCGCGATCCCGAGTTTAAGGGCTACATCAACGACGTGGGCGGACCGACGGCTAACTTTAGCCGCCCGGCCTGCGACAAGCAGCTCAAGCACGGCGTGTGCAAGAACAAGCGTTGCCTGTGGCCGAGCGTGTGCAAGAACATGGTGGTCGACGAGAGCGGCTACACGCAGCTGCTGCGCGACCTGCGTCAGCTGCCGGGCGTCAAGAAGGTCTTTGTCCGCAGCGGCATCCGTTTTGACTACACCATGGCCGATGCCTCGGACGAGTTTTTGCGCGAGCTGCTGGAACACCATGTCTCGGGCCAGCTACGCGTGGCACCCGAGCACGTGAGCGACGCGGTGCTCTCCGTAATGGGCAAGCCGAGCCGCGCCGTCTACGATGCGTTCTGTCGTAAATTTGAACGCCTGAACCGCGAATACGGACTCAAGCAGTACGTAGTGCCGTACCTAATCTCGAGCCATCCCGGCTCAACGATGAAGGAAGCAGTGGACCTTGCCGAGGCCGTGCGCGACATGGGCTACATGCCCGAACAGGTGCAGGACTTCTACCCCACCCCGTCCACCATGTCAACGTGCATGTACTACACCGGCGTGGATCCGCGCACCATGCAGCCGATCTACGTGGCGCGCGACCCGCACGAGAAGGCCATGCAGCGTGCGCTCATCCAGTATCGCAAGCCCGAGAACTACAAGCTCGTGCGCGAGGCGCTGGAAAAGGCTGGCCGCCGCGATCTGATCGGCTACACCAAGCATTGCCTGATTCGTCCCGTGCCCCCGCGCCCGGGCGAGACATCTGCTGGCGGTGGGCATGGAACCAGCAAGAAGGGCGGCAAGCCGCACGGTGGCGCCGGCAAGGGGCCCAAGGGTAGCAAGGGGCACAGCGGCATGTCGCGCGCACAGAACACTGCCGGTCGCAATCGCGCGGCCCAGGGGCGTCAGGGCGCCAACGGAGGCGGACGCCGCAACTAGGGCAGCGGTGCGCTCGCTGCGTCCATCCCACACGCGTGGCGCAGCGAGCGCATTGCCTCAACGAGGATGACGCCGGCGATAGCGACCGTAATTGCCGCGTCGAGCGGCGTGTTCACAAACCAGAGCAACGCCATGAGATACGACCCGGCGTTAAAGGCAAAGTGCAGCAGGATCGTGTAGCGGAGCTTTCCGGTCGTCACGAGCACCCAACCAAAGATGAGGCCGGCGGCACCCGCGTAGCAACCTTGCACCCAATTCATGTGCATAAAGCCGAAGATTGCCGCCTGCAGCACAATCGCCGCAGCGATACCCCACGTGCCTGGGGCCGCCCAGGGCACCATGGCGCCGTCCTGCGCGCTCGCACGACGCCGGCGCTTCCAAAGTGGGCGGCACTGCGGATTAAACGCTCGGAGCGAAAACTCAATAATAATGCCGCGCACCAGCAGCTCTTCACAAAACGGGGCGCCGAGCACCGTGGTCAGGACGGCGAGATAGCTGGTGTCACCCATGCCTGTTTCCTCGACAAGCTCGCTGTAGTCGGCCGCGGCATCGGGCAACAACGACAGCGCGGCGTCGGTCACGTAGCCAACAACCACCTGCAGGGCCAGGCCGATCACGATAACGCAGGCGATGCGTTTCCACGCCCCACGCGCTCCCCCGCCGAGCGGGTGCTCGCTTTGCCGGCGTGCCATAAACGAACGCGGCCACAGATAACGCCACCACAGCAGCGCCATCAAAAACGATGCTGTCTGCGCGACGGCCTGAAGCAATTGAATGTCGAGGTCATCGATCGAAAAACCCATGAACACCGATGCGACGCCAAGGGCGGAAAACAAAACGACGCTCAGGGCAATATCGGCAGCGACGACGCCAAAACAGGCAAGCGCCCAAATCATCGCATTGAGCATGCCAACCTCCTCCCGACGACTAGTCATTGGGGACGTTCTTCAACGACTAGCTGTTGGGGACACTCTTTGCCAAAGGCCCCGCTGGGCGAGATGTCGAACGGGAAGGTGCCGCAGCGATTGAACGCGGCGATAAACATGCGGATGGCGTTGGACGGCGTGGTGCCCACGAGCTGGGTTGCCGCCGCGAAGGCTGCCTTCTCCTCGGGCAAGACCTTCGCGACTACGGGGGTCATGTGTTCTGCCATGGCGCTTCCTTTTTGAAACGACGGTAGTGCGGATAGATGCGGGCCACGCGGCTGGGCGACGGGCTGTGAAGGCAACCCGATTGGCCCGCATCCGGAGTTTGTTTCTGCGGCGTTGGTATTACTTAGTATTCCTAAGTATTACCCCGCAGATAGAATACCACACCCGACCCCATGGGGACGGAGAAAAACGAATCATATTGTTGCTGAGTTAGTATTTAGAGCGTGATGATGTCCGAGATATCGAGGGCCTGAGCGTCGACGAAATCGTGCGTGGCAAGCAAGAGCGTGCGGCTGTCGAGCAGGTCGAGCACGACCTTGGTCGTCGCATCGCGCGCGGCGGCATCCAGGCCGGTAAAGGGCTCGTCAAGAATCACCGCGCCGCCCGGGCACAGCAGGGCTCGAGCGATCTCGACACGACGGCGCTGCCCGCCCGAAAGCTCAGCCACGCGAACATGCACGTCGATTCCCGGCACCAACCGGCGCAGCAAGGTCGTAGCGTTCGAAGCATCCACGCGCGCATCGGCACACACCAGCACGTTATCCAAAGCCGAGCTGCCCTCTACCAAGCGTGCATCCTGAAACACCATCGAGCACGGCGCGCACTCCCCCGCTGCCAACGAAAGCAGCGTCGACTTGCCCATGCCCGAAGCGCCCATCACGCAGATACGCCCACCCGCAGGCACGTTGAGCACCAGACCATCCAGCGCCGGCGCCCAGGGCGCACGATCGCCCACGGCAAGCGCAAGCTCCGCTGCGGCGCCATCGCTCGCAGCCCCCGCACGCCCGCGCAGTCCATGCCCATGCGCCCGCACGGCCGCGCGCCACGCCACGGGTCCCGAAACCCGCAGCAGCCACACCAGCACGCGCTCACACGCCCACGAGGCGGCAACGACCAGCACGGTCCACGCCAGCAAATCAGCCGTCTCAACCAAAAGCTTTGCCTGATAGATGCGCTCGCCCACGGTGCCCACCGCCATGCCGATCAGCTCGGCTGCCACGCCGGCCTTCCAGCTCATGCCGATCACGGCGCGGGCGCACGAAAGCACAAACGGCAGGACTTCGCGCCAGGTATGGGCGCAAAACAGGCGCCAGCCGCGCACGCCATGCAGACGGAACATCTGCTCCAGCGGTTTATTCACCTGTGCCAAGCCCTCGGCCAGCGAAAAATACACGCCCGGCAGCGCCATCAAAAAGACCGCGGCGATGCTCACGCGCGCCGATCCCAGCCAAATGAGCAGCAGGACCACCACGCAGGCAACCGGCGTCGCCTTAACAAACGAAAGTGCCGGAGCCACCAGGCGCGCAAACGCCCGCAACCGTGACGAAATCCCGGCAAGCACGCCACCACACACCGCGGCAAGCGCCAGCCCGCCCAGTATCCGCGCGCCCGAGCCCACCAAAATCGCCCAGGTACCGCCATCGCACACCAGGCGCAGCAGCGCCAAGGCAACAGCACCCGGCCCCGGCAAGATCAGTGGCTGCGCCACCAGCGCCGCCGCGAAGACCCACGCGGCAAGCCAAAAGGCGGCGACGGCACCTGCTGCCGCCACCGCCTTCATACGCTCTGTCATGTGTCGAGCAAACGCACGCACGGGCTACTCCATGTAGTAGAAATCATCAGCCGGGAGCTTGCCGCCCACGGCACTCGCGTCCGCGTCGGACAGCACCCGCAGATACCCGCCAAGCGCCGCCTTCATATCCTTGCCCGTCTGGCACACGAGCATGCACCCGGGAATCGCCTTCTCGGCGATCTTGGCGTTGTCCACGATGCCGGCATCGACCACGGCCTGCGCCCAGTCTGCCGGCGCCGCATTGACAGCCTTAACGCTCGCCGCATGGCAGCTCAAGAACTCCGCCACGGCCTCGGGATGTTCCTCGGCAAACGCGCGGCGCACCACGGTCACGCCCGTCAGCAGGCGCGAACCCGTGTCACCCGCCAGCTCATCCCACACATCGGTCAGACTTACCGGCGCTGACAGCTTGCCTTCGCTCTTGGCGATGGCAGCGGTCTTGAACGGCTCCGGCAGCACGCCCACGGCAGACGGGTCGGCAAGCAGGGCCGACAGCACCTCGGTGGGCTCGCTCTTAAACTCGAGCGTCACCTGGCCGGTCAGGCCCGCGCGCTCCAGCAGGAAGTTCATGACGTACTCTGGCGTGGTGCCCTTGCCCGTCATGTAGACGGTGCGACCCGCCAGATCGCCAAACGAGGCCACATTCGCGTCGCCCGTCACCACATTCAGCACGCCCAACGTGTTGATGTCGATGACCTGCACCGCGCCCTCGGTCTTGTTGTAGAGCACGCTCGCCACGTTGGCGGGCACCAGGGCAATGTCGATATCGCCCTGAATGACCTTGGGCACAATCTCATCGGCGGCAGTATTGATCGCAAAGTCGAACTCATTGTCCGTCTCGCCATCGGCCACCCGGTCCATAAACTGCACCAGGCCAATCGAGGTCGGCCCCTT
>CABUOF010000038.1 GCA_902493125.1 uncultured Collinsella sp.
GTCAGGCCACCAAGGACGCCGGCAAGATCGCTGGCCTCAACGTCAAGCGTATCGTCAACGAGCCGACCGCTGCTGCTCTTGCCTATGGCCTGGACAAGCAGGGCACCGACCAGCGCATCCTGGTCTTCGACCTGGGCGGCGGCACCTTCGACGTCTCCATCCTCGACCTCGCCGACGGCGTGTTTGAGGTTCTGTCCACCTCGGGCGACAACCACCTGGGCGGCGACGACTGGGATCAGCGCGTCATCGACTGGATGGCCGACAAGTTCCAGCAGGAGAACGGTGTCGACCTGCGCCAGGACCCCATGGCCCTGCAGCGTCTGAAGGAGGCCGCCGAGAACGCCAAGAAGGAGCTCTCCGCCGCCCAGCAGACCACCATCAACCTGCCGTTCATTACCATGAACCAGTCCGGCCCGCTGCACCTCAACTACACGCTGACCCGTGCCGAGTTCGAGAAGATCACCCGCGACCTGCTCGAGCGCTGCAAGCAGCCTGTCACCAACGCTCTGCGCGACGCCAAGCTTAAGCTCTCCGATCTGACCGAGGTCATCCTCGTCGGCGGCTCCACCCGTATGCCCGCCGTCCAGGAGCTCGTCAAGACCATGACCGGCAAGCAGCCCAACATGTCCGTGAACCCCGACGAGGTCGTTGCCGATGGCGCTGCCGTCCAGGGCGGCGTGCTTACCGGCGACGTCGAGGGCATCCTGCTGCTCGACGTTACCCCGCTGTCGCTGGGCGTCGAGACCATGGGCGGCATCATGACCAAGATGATCGACCGCAACACCACGATCCCGACCTCCAAGACCGAGGTCTACTCCACCGCTGCCGACAACCAGACCAGCGTCGAGATCAACGTGCTCCAGGGCGAGCGCGAGCTTGCTCGCGACAACAAGTCGCTCGGTAAGTTCCAGCTGACCGGCATCCCGGCTGCCCGCCGCGGCGTGCCGCAGATCGAGGTTACCTTCGACATCGACGCCAACGGCATCGTCAAGGTCTCCGCTAAGGACAAGGGCACCGGCAAGGAGCAGCAGATCACCATTTCCGGCTCCACCGCGCTTTCCGACGACGAAGTCGATCGTATGGTCAAGGACGCCGAGGCTCATGCCGAGGAGGACAAGAAGCAGAAGGAAGAGGTCGAGGTCCGCAACCAGACCGACAGCCTGTGCTACTCCACCGAGCAGACCCTCAACGAGCTGGGCGACAAGGTTTCCGCCGACGTGAAGTCCAAGGCCGAGACCGCTATCGCCGACGCCAAGAAGGCGCTCGAGGGCTCTGACGTCGAGGCTATCAAGGCCGCCGGCGAGTCCCTGCAGTCCGTGGCCTACGAGCTGGCCCAGGTTGTCTACGCCGACGCTCAGCAGCAGACCGACGGTGCCGCTGGTGCCCAGCCTGCCGACGATGACGTTGTCGACGCCGACTACGAGGTTGTGGACGACGAGGACAAATAATCATGTCCGCCCGTAAAGCTCGCACGGAGGCGGCCGCCGCTGGCGCCGCCCCCGTTGACTCTGAGGAGAAGGACGTGAAGATTCCCGTAGAGGCCGCAGACGTTACCGAGGCCAACGAGGCCCCGGCCGCCGAGGCTGCCGAGAACCAAGTAGAGGATTCCAACAAGGAGGCGACGATGACCGAGGACGAGATGGTGGAAGCCGCTATCCGCGCCGGTGAAGAAGCCGCCGACAACGACTTTAAGCTCAAGTTCGAGCAGGCTCAGAAAGAGCTTGCCGACGTGCGCAATGAGCTCGATGCTGCGGCAGAGGCTCAGAAGGCCGCCGAGGACAAGGCAAAGGACGCCACCGAGCGCACTGCCCGTCTGCAGGCCGACTGGGAGAACTTCCGTCGCCGCACCGCCAACGAGCGCATCGCCGAGCGCGAGCGCGCGACCGAGAAGCTCGTCACTGCGCTGCTGCCGGTGGTTGACGATATCGAGCGTGCAATCGACCATGCCCGTAGCCAGGAGCTTTCCGACGATTTTAAGCAGTTCGTCGATGGCGTTGACGCGGTGCATGCCAAGCTGCTCGATGTGTTTGCGCACGAGGGCGTTGAGCCCATCGACCCCAAGGGCGAGGCGTTCGACCCGCTCGAGCACCAGGCCGTGGGGCGTGTCGAGGACGCATCGCAGTACGACGAGACCGTCAACGACGTGTACCAGAAGGGCTACCGCATGGCGGATCGCATCCTGCGTTCCGCGATGGTGACGGTGACCTACGGTGGCGAGAAGCGCCCCGCACCGGAGCCCGAAGCGGCGCCCGAGGATGCTACGGCCGATACGGCCGAGAGCACCGAGGAGTAATTGAGAAGGGCCCCGGGGCAACACCCGGGGCCCTTTCTGGCCTAGTGCCATATGAAAGCATGGGCCGCCGCCCGCATGGACGGCGGACGTAACAGGAGAGGAGCTACGATGGCTGCAGGCAAAACCTTCTATGACATCCTGGGCGTATCCAAGAGCGCCTCCGACAAAGAGATCAAGAGCGCGTTTCGCAAGCTCGCGCAAAAATATCACCCCGATGCCGGCGGCGACGAGGCCAAGTTTAAGGAGATCAGCGAGGCCTACGAGACGCTTTCGGACGAGAAGAAGCGCAAAGAGTACGACCAGATGCTCATGTTTGGCGGCATGCCGGGCGCGGGCGGCGCGTATGGCGGCGGCTACGGTGCCGGCGCGGGTGCCAGCGGCTGGGGCGACATCTTCGACAGCATCTTTAGCGGCAACGGCGCCTGGGGCAGCGATTGGGGCTCGGGCTTTGCCGGGGCTGCGGGCGCTGCCGGTGCCGGCGCGGGTCGCAGCCGTGCTCGCAAGGGCGGCGACCTGTCGCTGACCGTCGATGTGACGGCCGAGGACGCGTTTCGCGGCGTGACGCACAAGGTCACCTATCGCATTCCCTCGACAGGCGAGCAGCAGACCATTACGGTCTCGGTGCCCGCGGGCGCGGTCGACGGCGGCAAGCTACGCTACAAGCGTCGCGGCGAGTATGGCGTTGCCGGCGGCGAGCGCGGCGACCTGGTCGTGACCACGCATGTGGAGGAGCACCCGCTGTTTAAGCGCAAGGGTGCCGATGTGACCATGGAGGTGCCGATCTCGGTCTACGAGGCGGCGCTCGGCTGCACGGTTGATGTGCCCACGCCCGGCGGCGCGACGGTTCGTCTGAAGGTGCCCGCTGGCACCCAGACGGGCAAGAAGTTCCGCTTTAAGGAGATGGGTGCGCCCGACGTTAAGCACCGTGGCCGCACAGGCGCGCTGCTCGTCGAGATCAAGGTACAGGTCCCCACGAACCTGTCCGATGACGAGCGCGATGCTATGACCAAGCTGCGCGAGGCCGACACGCGCGATTATCGCGAGAAGGTCAACCGTTACAAGGCGACGTACTAGGGCGGTCGTGGCGCACACCCGCGCCCGCGGGCTTATGATGGACGATAACGAGACGGAAAGGGGTCAGGTAGCATGGCCGAGGACAATAGGAATAAACCGCTGTACATGATCAGCGTGGCGGCCGAGTTGACCGGCATGCATCCGCAGACTCTGCGCGTCTACGAGTCCAAGGGCCTGGTGAACCCCCAGCGCTCGGGCGGCAACACGCGTCTGTATTCGCGTGCCGATATCGAGCGCCTGGAGCTCATCAACCAGCTGACCGACGAGGGCATCAACCTTGCCGGCGTGGTGCGCATCCTCGATATGAAGGAGCGTGCCGAGGAGCGCGAGCGCGAGAACGAAAAGCTCCGCGTCCGCGTGCGCCAGCTCGAGGACGAGCTGCACGAGTACAAGATGCAGAAGAAGATCACCGCCCTGGCCCCGCGCGACGGCTCGGTTAACCCCGAACAGGTCATGCGCAAGCTGCTGGGTGCCGGCGGGGATTTGTAGTTACGCGGTTTTATCAAACCGCGTAACGGGCCGACGCTGCGCGCCGCCCAGAGCGACAATTTGTCATTCAAAAGGCAAGGCATGACCAGAAGGTCTATGCCTTGCCTTTTTCATGCCAACTTGTTCGCTCTGGACGTCGCTCGCTGTCCGTCCTCAACCTGCGACGTCGCTTTGGCTGGCACTTGGGGACGTTCCTTTTGTGCCGGCACTTTGGGACACTCCTTGTCCAGAGAGTGATGCAAGGGGCTCGTCCTTTGCTTTACTGAGATAAAGTGAACGCGCAGATTCGTAACCCACTCGCAACCGTTCTATGGCACGATATTGAACGAATGTATGCTATGCGCCCAAATCTTTTGGGCAGAGTGGGAGACAGTATGGTCAAGCTGTACGAGGACGGCATCTACCTGCGTAACGGCAGCGAGGTTGTGCCTGCGGCCGAGGCTGCCGAGCGCGGTATTAAGCAGACGCCCGAGGATGCCAAGCGTGGCACCGTCGCGTATTCGATCCTTCAAGCACACAACACGTCCGGCGACCCCGAGGCGCTCAAGATTCGCTTCGACGCCATGGCGAGCCACGACATCACCTTTGTGGGCATCATCCAGACGGCGCGCGCTTCGGGCATGGAGCAGTTCCCGCTGCCCTACGTGCTCACCAACTGCCATAACTCGCTGTGTGCCGTGGGGGGCACCATCAACGAGGACGACCACGTCTTTGGCCTTTCCGCGGCCAAGAAGTACGGCGGCATCTTCGTCCCGCCGCACATCGCCGTCATCCACTCCTTTATGCGTGAGAACTTCGCCGGCTGTGGCAAGATGATCCTGGGCTCCGACTCGCACACCCGTTACGGCGCTCTGGGCACCATGGCCGTGGGCGAGGGCGGTGGCGAGCTGGCAAAGCAGCTGCTGCGCGACACCTACGATGTCGCCTATCCCGGCGTCGTCGCCATCTACCTCACGGGCGCCCCGCGCCCCGGCGTTGGCCCGCACGACGTGGCGCTCGCCATCATCCGTGCCGTCTTTGCCAAGGGTTACGTTAAGAACAAGGTTATGGAGTTCGTGGGCCCCGGTATCGCGAGCATGACGACCGACTACCGCAACGGCGTCGACGTCATGACCACCGAGACCACCTGCCTGTCGAGCATCTGGGCCACCGACGAGGACACGCACGCGTTTTTGACCATGCACGGTCGCGGCGAGGACTACCGCGAGCTCAAGCCCGCCGATGTTGCCTACTACGACGGCTGCGTCGAAGTCGATCTGTCGAGTATCAAGCCCATGATCGCGCTGCCGTTCCATCCTTCTAACGGCTTTGAGATTGACGAGCTCAACGAGAACCTCAAGGACATCCTGCATGAGGTGGAGCTTGAGGCCGCCAAGATCGGCGAGGGCAAGACGCACTTTAGCCTGCTCGACAAGATCGTCGACGGCAAGCTGCACGTGCAGCAGGGCGTTATCGCCGGCTGCTCGGGCGGCAACTACGACTCCGTGGTCCAGGCTGCCCGCGTGCTCAAGGGCGCCAACACCGGCTGCGGCGAGTTCTCGCTGTCGGTCTATCCCACGAGCCAGCCTGTGGCGCTCGAGCTTACACGCCGCGGCTATATCTACGACCTTATGGAGGCCGGCGCGATCGTGCGCACGGCATTCTGCGGCCCGTGCTTCGGCGCCGGCGACACGCCTGCCAACAACGGCCTTTCGATCCGCCACACCACGCGCAACTTCCCCAATCGCGAGGGTTCCAAGCCGGGCAACGGTCAGCTGAGCGCCGTGGCCCTGATGGATGCCCGCTCCATTGCGGCGACGGCTGCCAACGGCGGCGTCCTGACGCCGGCGACCGACTTGCCCGAGGAGACTTGGGACGAGGCCTGCGAGTACACCTTTGACGACGCGCCGTACAAAAAGCGCGTGTACTGGGGCTTTGGCAAGGCTGAGCCGGCCGACGAGCTGGTCGAGGGCCCCAACATCAAGCCGTGGCCCGCGATGGAGCCTCTCGGCGACGATATCCTGCTCAAGGTGTGCTCCAAGATCATGGACCCGGTCACCACGACTGACGAGCTCATTCCTTCGGGCGAGACGAGCTCCTTCCGCTCCAATCCGCTGGGCCTGGCAGAGTTTACGCTGAGCCGCCGCGACCCGGCCTACGTGGGCCGTTCGAAGGAGGTCGACGCCGTAGAGAAGCGCCGCGTTGCCGGCGAGGCAGCAGGCGACCTGGTGGCACTCGATGCCGAGCTTGCCAGCGTGTTTGAGGCGCTGGCCGGCGCGGGTGTCGCGGCCGATGCCAAGGCGACTGAGTACGGCTCCATGCTCTATGCCAAGAAGCCCGGTGACGGTTCTGCCCGCGAGCAGGCCGCGAGCTGCCAGCGCGTAATTGGCGGCCTGGCCAACATCGTCCACGAGTACGCCACCAAGCGCTATCGCTCCAACGTGATGAACTGGGGCATGGTGCCCTTCCAGATGGAGGCCGAGCCCAGCTTTGAGGTGGGCGACTACGTCTTTGTGCCGGGTATCCGCGCCGCGCTCGATGGCGACCTAAAGGGCATCGCCGCGTACGTAGTGCGTGCCGATGGTGCGGTCGAGCAGATTGAGCTCTACATTGCCGATATGACGGCAGAGGAGCGTGCCATCGTCAAGGCCGGCTGCCTGATCAACTACAACAAGTTCAAGGCCGCTGCCGAGTAACGCACATACTTGTCCGCCCCGGTTATACCTTTCCCTGCCGCTCACGCGCTTCGCGAGGGTCGCGTCAGAGAAAGGTATAACCGGGGCTACTTGTTAAGTGCTGCTCGTTGGGTCTTGAGGGCGCTAAAATCGAGGTTGCAACTCTCCTCTATGGGGGAGTGCGCCTTTGTTCATATGCTATCTAGAATTGACAGTATGAAGTTGGCGCTTTAAAGTGAGCTCAAAACACTCTCGTTTGTGGAGTTGAAGATGAAGCGTTGCACTTCTGTTTTGTTGCTGTTGGTGGCTTGCGTCGTCGCTGCTGCGGGCGTGGTCCTATTTGGCTCGCTTATCTTCTATGGGCCGAGTGGGGTTGAGCAGACGGTTGAGATGGCGTCCCTTGTTGCATCGATGCCCGGGCAAATGATTTCGGACGTTACAAAGCCCGATGAGATAACGCTCGATATCGAGGAAACGCCGGGCATTCTAAGCATAAGCAACTACCCCATGATTGAACTTGGCTCGTCTCGCTATACCAAGGACGAGAAGTTGTCCCGACAGGCGCTGGACTTGCTAAACGGGCGTTCGTTCAAACGCTGGGACGGTTGGGATGCCTATGAGCGCCGACGTGGTTCTGTGAACGGTGGCTACTATACAACGCTGAAGTTGTATTCATCTGATGGCAAACTGATGCGCACCGTTAACTACAATCCGGAATACGCAAAAGCCGGAGGTGGGGACGGCGTCTATATCCAAGATGGCGGCGTGACCTACATTCTTGAAGGCGACCAGCAGCAGGTGATCGATTTTTTGGATCGTTGCGTGATGGACGCGTACGACCAGACCTGCCTGCCCGACCCGCAGACTGCACGCGATGGTGGATCTGCTCGTACATGGCTATTCGAGGATGAGATGCCCTGGACCGCCGAATCGGGAAGCACGGGCTCGGCAAAAGAGTAGAGAACGCGACCACCACAAAGGTGCCCCTTTGCGGTGGTTTTCAGTCTGTCTCGATCTGTAACATCTGGGCCGTTAAAAGTGGGCTTGGTGTTGCAGATTTAGATTATCGATTCGGGTGTCTTCTGTTTATCTCGATCTGTAACAGGTGGACCCTTATTTGCCGAGTAGTTGTTACAGATTTAGATAAACGGGCGCCGCTGAGCATTTCATCTCAATCTGTAACATCTGGGGTCAAAAACGGCCGCTAGATGTTACAGATCGAGACAGATGAGCGCCGGAGTCGAAAATCACCACAAAGGTGCCTGTCCCCTTTGTGGTGGTGGGGGGCGGGCTCGATGTTATTGTGATCGCTGGGCAGCATTTTAATGAATGTCTCTACAGGATTTCATCTGGGGTGGCGGGTTTGGTTGTTTTGGGGATGCCGAGTTTGGACGACGCGAAATCGTCAACATTGTCCTTAATTCCGTCTTTGGTGTAGACGGTGACCATATAGGTGCTGTGTCCGAATTCGCTCTTGTCGCGTGTTGCCCAGGCCTGCCAGTAGGCGGCCCCACTTCGCCCTTCGATTTTTCCGACACGGCGGAGTTCTGTTCGCTTTAATTTCTGGTTGCTATAGATGGTTCGACCGTCCTCCTCGGTGAGCCCGCACTGTCCAAGCATCTTGTCGAGGACTTGGTTCATGTGGCGCTCATCGGTGTTTGGTGCGTAGTCGTAGGCGAGGGTGATGGAGTCGAGTGGCTGGTCGTCGATCAGATAGTTTAGCGCCTGAGGTTCAAGGCAGAAATGGGGGGAGCATCCGTCGATCTGACCGAGCAGTGGCAACTTTGACTGCCAAAATCCGGTGGGAATTCTATCTTCGTAAAACACGCCGCGGCAGATAAAGGAGAGCGAGGTGGCACGCGAGCCGGCGTCGATCATCCCGCAAAGATCGAAGGGCGAGGCGATACCAAAAGAAAAGGGCGTGATGACGATAAGGAAGAGCATCACGATGGGTATGGCGAAAATGGTAATGACGTTGCGACCGGTGGAATGAGACGGCTTCATATGCGCTCCTCGAGACAAAGATCTGTTGAGGATAGGCAGAAATGGATATGTTCAGAGAACAATTCAAGTTTAATCTCATGGCGCGAGATGGTCGACCGTTAGCGTCGAAAACCACCACAAAGGTGCCTGTCCCCTTTGTGGTGGTGAGGAGCGCGCGGCTTCTTTTGGTAATAGTGTTAGCTGGCGGTATCATTAGTGCAGGTGGCGAAGGTTTGCATTGTGGGGTGTTTTGCCGTGAGCCGTTTTGCCCGTATTGGATTGATTGTTTTGGCGCTTGCGATCACCGTGGTTGGCATGGGCGCTGTCGGCATGGCGTTTCTGCCTGCTGCGGTGACGGAGCCGGTGGTCAAGCCTGTGATTCAATCTGTCGAACTTCTGACCGGCGACGACAAGCCTGAGACCATTACCGTTGATTTTGATGAGCAACCGGCTGCGCTTGGCATTAGTAATTATCCACATATTCAGCTTGGGGCCATGCGCTATACCACGGATACAAGCCTGATCGATAGGACGTCCGAGCTACTCAAGGGCAAAACATTTAAGCGTTGGTACGGATATGCGTCCTATCGGGCAAAAGCGAACGACATGGTTGGCGGATGCCACTCTTCTATCGAGCTGGACACTGCAAACGGCGCAAAGTTATGTGATGTCTCGTACGATCCGGGCTACGAGGGCAATGAGGGTCCGGGCATCTACATCATGGACGGCGATGTTGCCTATGTCATGGAGGGCGACCAGACCGAGCTCAACGATTTTATGGGTCAGTGTATCCAAGATGCCTATAAACAGACCTGCTTGCCTGACCCGCAGACTGCACGCGATAGTGGGTCTGCCCGTACATGGCTGTTCGAGGATGAGATGCCCTGGACCGTCGAATCGGGAAGTACGGGTTCGGCGAAGGAGTAGAGACCGCGACCACCACAAAGGTGCCTGTCCTCTTTGTGGTGGTCGCGGTCTGTCTCGATCTGTAACATCTTGGCCGCTAAAAGTGGGCTTGGTGTTACAGATTTAGATTTTTGATCCGGGTGTTTTCTGTTCGTCTCGATTTGTAACAGATAGAGCTCTATTTGCCGAGTAGATGTTACAGATTGAGACAAACGGGTGCCGCTGAACAATTCGTCTCGATTTGTAACATCTGGAGCCAGAAACGGTCGATAGATGTTACAGATTGAGACGGTAGCGCACCTGTGCGGCGGCGGGCCGACATCTTTACCCCTATCTCTTAATCACTCAGAAAATCTTATATATAGAGACTTAGATTTGTGTATAAGATCGAGCAAAGCTGGCAACAATACTTCTCGAACAACGTGAAGCCGCCCCGTAGGGCGGCCACCCCAAGAGAGGTGATTCCATGAGAATCGATAAGCTAGCAATGACGTCGCGCGAGGCGCTGCAGACCGCCATGAGCACGGCTGCCGATGCGCAGGCCGGCGCGGTGGAGCCGATTCATCTGCTGTCTGCCCTGCTCGGTGCCGGCGAGCGCAATATCTCCGTGATCATCGAGCGCATCGGTGCCGACCCGGCTCAGCTCGCACGCTCCACACAGGATGCCATCGACCACGCGCCCAAGGTTTCGGGCGAGGGCCAGCAGATGGGCCTGTCCAACGAGCTCGTCCGCGTCATCGAAAAGGCCGAGAAGAAGGCCACCAAGATGGGCGACAGCTTTGTGGTGACTGAGCATCTGCTGATGGCGCTTGCCGAGGACAAGGGCGAGGCGGGCCGCGTGCTGCGCGACGCCGGCGTCACCAAGGAGCGCATCGAGCAGGTCTACGAGGAACTGCGTGGCGATGACCGCGTGACGTCTGCCGAGGACAAGACCCAGTTTGAGGCGCTGGAGCAGTACGGTCGCAACATCTGCGACCTCGCCCGCGCCGGCAAGCTCGACCCGGTCATCGGCCGTACCGACGAGATTCGCCGTACCATCCAGGTCCTGTCCCGCCGCACCAAGAACAACCCCGTGCTCATCGGTGAGCCGGGCGTCGGCAAGACGGCCATCGTCGAGGGCATCGCCCAGCGTATCGTGGCCGGCGACGTGCCGAGCACCCTGCGCGACCGCGACCTCATCGAGCTCGACATGAGCGCGCTGGTCGCCGGTGCCAAGTACCGTGGCGAGTTTGAGGACCGCTTAAAGGCCGTGCTCAAGGAAGTGCAAAAATCGGAAGGCAAGGTCATCCTGTTCATCGATGAGCTCCACACCATCGTGGGCGCGGGTGCCACCGAGGGCTCCATGGACGCCGGCAACATCCTGAAGCCGGCGCTCGCCCGTGGCGACCTGCATGCGATCGGCGCGACCACGCTTGACGAATACCGCAAGTACATCGAGAAGGACGCGGCGCTCGCCCGTCGTTTCCAGACCGTTATGGTGAGCGAGCCCACCGTCGAGGACACCATCTCGATCCTGCGTGGCCTCAAGGAGAAGTACGAGATCTTCCACGGCGTGCATATCACCGATAGCGCGCTCGTGGCCGCCGCCGACCTCTCCGACCGCTACATCGCCGACCGTTTCCTGCCCGACAAGGCCATCGACCTGGTCGATGAGGCGGCAAGCCGCCTGCGCATGGAGCTCGACAGCATGCCGGTCGAGATTGACGCCACCACGCGTCAGCTCACCCAGCTGCAGATCGAGGAACAGGCGCTCATGAAGGAGACCGACGACGCCTCCAAGGAGCGTCTGGAGGCCCTGCGCCAAGAGATTGCCGAGGTCCAGGAAAAACTCAACGTGCAAAAGGCTGGCTGGCTCAACCAAAAGAACGCCATCGACCACGTGCAGGAGCTCAAAGGACAGCTCGACGAGGCCAAGAGCGAAGAGGAGCGCGCGACGCGCAACGGCGACCTGGGCCGTGCGTCCGAGCTGCGCTACTCCGTGATTCCGGGCCTGCAGCAGCAGATTCAGGATTCCGAGGCCGCGCTCGAGGCACAAAAGCAGCAGGACGGCGAGGCCCTCAACGAACAGGTGACCTCCGATGAGATCGCCGAGGTCGTGAGTGCCTGGACCGGCGTGCCCGTGTCCAAGATGATGCAGGGCGAGCTCGACAAGCTGAAGGGCTTGGAGGGCGAGCTGCATAAGCGCGTCATCGGTCAGGATGAGGCCGTCTCCGCCGTTGCCGCGGCCGTGCGCCGCAGCCGTGCGGGTCTCTCCGATCCGGACAAGCCCATCGGCAGCTTCTTCTTCCTGGGCCCCACTGGCGTGGGCAAGACCGAGCTCGCAAAGGCGCTTGCCGAGTGCCTGTTCGATGACGAGCGCGCGCTCGTGCGTATCGACATGTCCGAGTATATGGAGAAGTTCAGCGTCCAGCGTCTGATTGGTGCGCCCCCGGGATACGTGGGATACGACGAGGGCGGCCAGCTCACCGAGGCCGTGCGCCGTCGTCCGTATTCCGTGATCTTGCTCGACGAGATGGAGAAGGCTCATCCTGATGTCTTCAACGTGCTGCTGCAGGTGCTTGACGACGGCCGTCTGACCGACGGTCAGGGTCGCCAGGTATCCTTCAAGAACACGATCATCATCATGACGTCTAACGTGGGCTCCAAGGCTATCGCTGAGCTTTCCGGCAAGGACGAGGAGGAGATGCGCCATCAGGTCGACGCGGCCATGGCTCAGACCTTCCGCCCCGAGTTTCTCAACCGTATCGACGATATCGTGGTGTTCCATCCGCTCGGCATGGCGCAGATCGAGAAGATCGTCGACATCCAGCTCGCCGACGTCCGCGCGCGTCTGGCCAAGGAGCGCATGACGCTTGCCATCACCCCGGCGGCCAAGCAGATGCTCGCCGTGGGCGGCTTGGACCCGGTCTTTGGCGCCCGTCCGCTCAAGCGTCTGGTTCAGCGCGAGGTCGTGGATGCCATCGCCGCCGCTATCATCGACGGCACGGTGCGCGAGGGCGATCAGGTGACGGTCGATGCCGACAAGGACGGCGGCTTTACCGTCGTGTGCGACAACACGCCGGCGGCCACCTACGAGGTCTCCGACGCCGAGTAGATTTTGGGCCATGCCTTAAAATCTGCCAGCCGTCTCTAAACGCCAAGGGCGGCGGATCCAATTGGGTCCGCCGCCCTTTTTCGTGCGACAATCGATGGTGTTGAACGTGAGTACAAGGCAAGGAGCTATGCAGATGATAGACAAGAGCAAGACGAACGCACCGGCGGCTGAGGCAGCACCCGCCGCACCCAAGCCTGCGCCTAAGCCGGCACCCAAGCCGCGCGACCCCTACATCCGTGCCGAGAACGAGGACGACGACGGCTACGATCCCTACAGCGATCGCCGCCCCGAGCGCGAGCCGATGTTCGAAGCCGACCCCTGGCGCTGAGTGCCACCCAAAAGGCCACCAATAAGTTGCGGTGAAATAGGGACTGTTTTGCGGTTTGACCAGCAAAAACAGTCCCTATTTCAACGCAACTGCGTTAGGGATTTTTCTACAGGGGGAGGGTAGTCAAAAAAGCCCCGTCCTAAATTGACTGCTCGGGGAGTCGCATTCGAGCTCGGTTGTCCTCTTAGCCACTCGATATCCTTCGGAGCAATAACAGTGAAAAAACTTGCTTAAGTGTTAATCAAGCTATACACAATCTTGCTCTCTAATTAATCAAGAGTCAGTATAATTTTGATTAGTTAGAGAGCAAGATTGGAGAATCATGGCATTCAACGACTTGATCGCCCAGAAAATAAAGGACTTTGAACAGCAGGGGGTTCCGCAGGTCTTTGAGCGAGACCTTGATCTAGGAAACCCACAGGAGCCAAAGCGCGACAACATCGTAAATGTGATTGTGGGGGCCCGCCGTTGTGGAAAGACGTATCGCCTGTATCAGGAGATGCGGCGGCTTCAGAGCCGGGGCGTCGAGCTTGACCGGATGCTTTACTTCAATTTTGAGGATGAGCGCTTGCGCCCGTATGAGCCATCGTTGCTGGCGGACGTGCTTGACACGTTCTATGCGCTGTATCCTGCTGCTCGAACCGAGGGCTCTTACATTTTCTTTGACGAGATCCAGGAAATTCCCGAATGGGGTGCGTTTCTGCGGCGTGTAGTCGATACGGAGAAGGCGACCGTCTATGTGACGGGATCTTCTTCTAAGATGCTGTCCTCAGAACTTAAGAGCGAGTTCAGGGGTCGTTCTCTTATACGGGAGCTTTTTCCGTTGAGTTTTTCGGAATACGTTCGGTATAAGACGGGGAGCGTTTTCGAGCCAGATGCGACCTTTTCCCCAAGCGATGCAGCGCTGCTTCGACATCATCTGATCGGATATCTTGAACGAGGGGGATTCATCGCGACGCTTGAGCAGACGCCCGCAGACGCGATTCAGCTGCTACAGGAATATGCTTCGCGAACGGTCGCTATGGACGTCATTGAACGGTACGACGTCAAGAACCCTCGCCTGGCATCGCTGTTCCTAACGCGGTGTATGGCATCTTCGGGACGAGAGCTGTCGGTGAACAAAGTGTACAACGAGTTCAAGAGCAGGCAGATACCCGTCAGTCGTAATTCGCTCAGCGACTTACTTGAGTATTACGAGGATGCCTATCTGCTGTTCTCCGTGCCGGAGTTCACGCGTTCACTGGCAAATAACATGCGGTCTGCGTCAAAGGTCTACGCTGTCGATCCTGCGATGTTTGGAGCATTCTCTCCCGCATCAGCATTGGACCAGGGCCAGAGGCTCGAGACCGCAGTGTTCAATGCGCTAAGAAGAAGGACTCCCGCGGTGAGGACCGGCTCGGTCTGCCGCCTGCTGATCAAAGAGAAGAGCAAAAGCCATGAGGTGGACTTTGTGGCTGGGGACGCGCTTCTCATGCGGGCTTATAGCCTGATTCAGGTGAGTGCGGATATGGCAAGTGAGAAAACGCGCGAGCGCGAAATTGCCGCGCTTGATGCCTCGATGGCCCAGTTTGATCTTGGCGAGTCGGCAATCGTTACCATGGATGAGCAGGCCGATATTCCATGCGAGCACGGTGCGGTACACGTTGTGCCCGCATGGAAGTGGCTCCTTGCCTAATCATCTACGGATCTGTGGGGCCAGGACCTCCTGGCCCCTTTATCACGGTTGGGGAGCACCATGATGCGCCCGGCTAGTCTTGGGCTTTGATGCTCGGCATCAGAATCTGGGCGAGGTAGTCGCATTCGAGCTTGGTGGCGGCGTCGGCCTTGCCGTCTTTGCCGACCAGCACGTTCTTGATCTGGCTATAGGTGTAGCGGTTGCCGGTCGTGAGCTCGACAAGCTCAATGGCCGTGTCCATGGGGTAGGTCGACACGGGGTCTTGCGTGCGCCCGTTGATGGTCTGGGGCACCACGTACGGATAGACGGGGCCGCTGGCGTAGACGGTGTAGCCGTTGCCGAGGTTTGCCGCACCCAAAACCGCATCGCCCTCATCGGGCGTAAAGCTCTCGCCGTCGCGCACCGTGACAAGCGTCACAAGCGGCGTGTTCGTGTCGCCGGCAAGATAGATGCATAGCGTGCTGCCATTTTGCCAAGTCTCGACCTTGCCGTACCACTCGACGGGGATATCGAGCTGATACAGGTCCGTTGCCTTATGTCGAGCATCGGCGTCGCGGGCCGCCTGCGCCTTGCGGGAGCTCACGGCGTTGGTTGCGGCGTCGCGTCGCGCGGTTGCCGCCTGCTGGAGTACCTTTGCGACCGCGGCGGAATTCACCCCGCCTTCCTCGGCATACTTGGCGGCGGCATCGATCTGGTCGTCAGTCACCGTGTCGGCCGAAGGCACCTTGAGCTTAAAGGTGGCCTGGGCACTCAAATCCTGCCCATCGCTTTTAATGGTGACCTGCGCCTTGGTGGTCGGCACGGTGTAAATGGTACCGTCGGCTGCGATGGGAGACCCAGCGATGGAGAGCGTGTAGTCACCGGGTAGCAGTTTGATGCCACGGCCGTGCTCGTCAACGTAGAGCGTTTCGCTCACGGAAGAACCGTCGGAATCCTGGCCGCTCACCTGCACGGGAATCTTGGAACCAGTTGAGCAGTCGAGCCCCGCGGCATGCACGCCAATCTGCACCGACATCATCGTGTGCGCGCTGGCGGCGACAGCGGCAGCCTGCTCTTGCTGATATCCGTTCCAGGCGGCATAGCCTGCGCCGCCGGCGACGAGCGCGACGGCCACAACGCCGGCAACCATCAGGTTGCGGCGCTTGGGCGACATCTTGCGATGACGAACCTCGGCTTCGCGTGCCGAAGGAACGGACGGTAGGGGAATATCGCCCATGGCGATGGTCTCGTCCACGGCAGGCGCGGAGCCCAATCCGGGAAGCTCGCGGGTCAGCGAATCTTCGGCAGGCAAGCTGTCGAGCAAGATGGTTTCCTCGCTCGTGTCGGATTCGGGCTGGTCGTCGGCCTTGCATTCGGATTCCTTGTGCCCCGCCTCGTCTTCGGTGGGCGCGGCGCCATCGTCTTTTGCATCCTGATCATCGGGCTGCGCCTCGATTTCCGGCTCATCCCGCACATCAACATTCGAATCGTCAAACGCAATCTCGGCCAGCGCGATCTGGTCTAGGCTCTCCAGGGCCTCGGCACACGCTTCTGCATCTTGGGCCGCATCCTCTTGGCCCATCGTCTCATCTTTCATATATCCCCCAAGCTCAATATCGGGACAACACTGTACCCAAAAATGGAGCCATATAAAGCGCGTGCGAAATATAAGATCCGATTTAACTCGAGCGCATCGTTCGGCCGCATCCTCGCGGCGGCAAAAGGCCCCCGGAACGCGAACGAATCACATTCCGGGGGCTCTACAATGCGTTGAGTTGCGCGGAGCCGGCTATGCTGCTTCGTGCTCAAGCGATGTCTGCGCCAGGCGCGTTACTCGGCGTGTGCGTAATCCACCTTGGCGCGGCGAGCGGTAGCCTTCTCCCAATCGCTGGTGCCCTCAAAGACATCCTGCTTGTAGGGATTGCGGCCGAGCTTCTTGGCACGGTAGGCGATGTAGATGATCGCGGCGACGTTGGCGACCAGTGCGGCGATCGAGACCGCGGTGGCGGCGCCGGGGTCGAGCGTGGAGTGGGTCACAAAGATGGACTCCTCCTGGAAGTACGGGAACACCTGGGCAAACATGCACCAAATAGCAAGCGTAAAGGCGCGGTTCTGGATCCAGCCGCCCTTGTTCCAGATAAAGGCGGCGACGGTGGGCGCCAGCAGCAGCGCAAAGCCGCAGAACCAGGAGTGGGTGGGCAGGCAGTTGTAGGTGTAGCAGAAGTTCCAGATATCGTAGGCGATGATGTAGACCCAGGTCATGTCGGGCCACAGCATGTCGGTCTGATCCTCGGAGGCGTAGACGCTCCACCAACCGGTCATGCAGAAGATGTTGATGATACCGGCAATGCCGTTGAACACGTTGTTCCAGCCGGCCAGCTGCGTAGCACCTTCGGAGGTGACCCAGGTGGACTCGCCCAGGACAAAGAAGTGATAGGCGCTCTCGAAGTCGGATACGACGGCAATCATGATGTTGATGGCGACGATCACAAACGGCCATGCGCGGAACCAATGTGCCTTGCCGATCTTGCCCCACTGGTACTTAATGGCAATGAAGCCCCAGCAGCCGGCCAGCGCCGCGTATACCTTGGCGTAGTGGAACCAGCTGTTCTGGTACACATGGGTGGGGTTGGTGAGCGCCCACTCGGCACCCTGCGAGACGCCGATGGCGATGGCGGCGCAGTAGATGGTCATGGCCAGCGGAGCCACGCCAAAGATGATTGCCGCGCCCAGCTTGGTGCGGCGGCCGACCTCGTTGAGCACGATCAGGCCAATAAAGACTATGGCCCAGCCGGCCCAGTGGATAAGGGTATCGCTACCCCAAACATCGAACAGCATGCTGCTCTCCTTTCACACGCCCGCGGCCCCTCTTCTGATCGCGGGCAGTTTGGCCAAATGTCGTCAGTTCTGGGGCTTGCGCTCCGGATACTTGGCGGTATAGCCCTCGATGTGGAGTGTCGAGGCGATGATTTCCTTGACCGTCTCGTCGGGCACATCGGGGTGCGTGCGGATATACATCAACAACCCCATGATGAGGGTGTAGAACGTCTCGTAGACATGGTCGATGCGTAGCTCATGATGGGCGACAAAGTCCACCACGGTGGTGTCGCAGATATACTGCGCCACACGCTGGACCACGTTGTGCAAAAAGCCGCCGTAGAGCGCGCCGCTGCTTGAGGTGAGCGTACTCGGCAGCTCGTGGCCGCTGGCGACCAGGCGCTTAAAGAGCGGGGCGACGGTGTCGAGCGCGCCTTCGATATCGCCGACGGTGCGGTCGGCGTTCCACTGCTCGAGTTCGGAGATAAAGCCGTCGATCGCCTCGTCCATGACGGCGGTGACGGCGGCGTCCATATCGGCAAAGTAGTGGTAGAACAATGAACGCGTGCAGCCGGCTCGCTTGGTCACGGCCGATACCGATAGGTGGGACACGCCCAGCTCGGAGCTTACGGTGCGCACGGCATCGAGGATCTCGCGACGGCGTTCGTCGCCCGTCAGGCGCTTTGCCGCGCTATCGGATGCGGGGACGGCATTGACCGCAGAGGTATCTGCTGTGTTGTTGCCCATGCGTTTGCCGCCTTTCATCCGTTTGAGCCTGACCGTTCGCCTAACAGTCTTGAATATTGTTGACGGTTCGTCAATACTATTTTTGACACAATGTCAACTAATGGCGGGTGAACGGCATGGGGGCATGCCCGGCCTGCAAAAAAGAGGGGTGCCGCGGTCTCGCTGGGCTGTGGCAAGAGAAGGGACAACCATGATTCTCAACGGACCGGGGATTAGCTATACCGAGCCCGATATCGGCGCTGAGTTCGTGCCGCCGATACCGGAGCATCCGCGCGAGGCCATCGTCAAACTGTGCGAGCACTGCACCAACCGTCTGTTGCACCGCGACGAGCTGCTGGGCTACGAGTACTGGTCGTTTGCCGAGGCCGCAACCGACGAGCAGGCCGAAGTGCTCTGCAAGATGAAGATGCGCCGTCCCTATGCGCTGCCCGAGATGGTCAAGCTCACCAGCATGCCCGAAGCCGATATCGAGAAGATGCTCGACGACATGAGCTACACGGGTCTGCTCGAGTACAACTGGGAAAACCCCGAGCACGCCAAGCAGTGGGTGCTGCCCATGCTGGTGCCGGGTTCCGCCGAGTTCCTCAACATGCGCGTGAGCCAGCTCGAGGAGCACCCGGTCTATGCCAAGTTCTTTGAGCAGGCGTCCAAGGGACCGCTGTCCAAGGCCACGCCGATGGTGCCGCCCGGTGGTGCCGGCATCGGCATGCATGTCATTCCGGTCGAGAAGGCTATCGATGCCGCGAGCACGTCGGTGCCTATTGAGCATATAGAGCACTGGCTCGACAAATACGAGGGTAAGTATGCCGCCAGCACCTGCAGCTGCCGCGCGAGCCGTCGCGTGATGGGTGAGGGCTGCGCCGACGACCCGGCCGATTGGTGCATCGCCGTGGGCGATATGGCCGACTACGTGGTCGAGACCGATCGTGGCCATTACGTGACCCGCGACGAGGTCTACGACATCCTGCGCCAGGCCGAGGACAACGGCTTTGTGCACCAGATCACCAACATCGACGGCGAGAACAAGATCTTCGCCATCTGCAACTGCAACGTCAACGTGTGCTACGCCCTGCGCACCTCGCAGCTGTTCAACACGCCCAACCTGTCGCGCTCGGCCTATGTCGCCAAGGTCGAGAAGGACAAGTGCGTGGCCTGCGGTCGCTGCGTTGAGGTGTGCCCGGCCGGTGCCGCCAAGCTCGGCCAGAAGCTCTGCAGCAAAAAGGCCGGCGGACAGGTGCCCGAGTATCCGCGCCAGGAGCTGCCCGATGCCACCAAGTGGGACCACACCAAGTGGTCGCCCAACTACCGCAACGATAACCGTATCGAGACGCACGAGTCCGGCACCGCGCCCTGCAAGACGGCTTGCCCCGCGCACGTTGCCGTTCAGGGCTATCTGAAGCTTGCGGCACAGGGGCGCTATGACGAGGCGCTGGCGCTCATCAAGCGCGAGAACCCGCTGCCCGCTATCTGCGGCCGCGTGTGCAACCGCCGCTGCGAGGATGCCTGCACCCGCGGCCGTGTGGACGCCGCCGTGGCTATCGACGAGGTCAAGAAGTTTATCGCCCAGCGCGATCTTGATGCCGCGACCCGCTATGTCCCGCCCGTGGTGACGCCGACGCGTGCCGGCGGCTTCGATCAGAAGATCGCCATCATCGGTGCCGGCCCGGCCGGTCTGTCCTGCGCCTTCTATCTGGCCGAGAAGGGCTACAAGCCCGTCGTGTTCGAGAAGAACGAGCGCCCGGGCGGCATGCTCACCTACGGCATTCCCAGCTTTAAGCTGGAGAAGGACGTTATCGAGGCAGAGGTCGAGATCATTCGCCTGATGGGCGCCGAGTTCCGCTATGGCGTGGAGGTCGGTCGCGATGTGACGCTCGACGAGCTGCGCGCGCAGGGCTTTAAGGCCTTCTACGTTGCCATTGGCTGCCAGGGCGGCCGCCTTGCGGGCATTCCGGGCGAGGGTGCCGAGGACGTGACCGTGGCCGTCGACTTCCTTCGCGAGGTTAACAGCGGCAAGATCGATTCCCTGTCCGGCCGCACCATTGTGGTGGGCGGCGGCAACGTGGCTATCGATGTCGCGCGCAACGCCTGCCGTCTGGGTTCCGAGCACGTTGAGATGTTCTGCCTGGAGAGCGATGCCCAGATGCCTGCCAGCGAGGAGGAGCGTCGCGAGGCCATTGAGGATGGCGCGCACATCAGCTGCGGATGGGGCCCCAAGGAGATTCACCTGGACGAGGCCGGTCGCGTGTGCGGCATCACCTTCAAGCGCTGCACGCGTGTCTTTGACGACGAGGGCCGTTTTGCGCCCGAGTACGACGAGAACGATCTGCGCCGTGTCGATGCCGACCGTGTCGTCATGTCGATTGGCCAGTCCATTGTGTGGGGCGACCTGCTGGCTGGCTCCAAGGTGGAGCTCGGCCGCGGCCAGGGCGCCCTGGCCGATCCCCAGACTTACCAGACCGCCGAACCCGACATCTTTGTGGGCGGCGACGTCTACACCGGCCCCAGCTTTGCCATCGATGCCATTGCCGCCGGCCACGAGGCTGCCGTGTCCATCCATCGCTTTGTGCAGCCGGGCTCCACGCTCACCATCGGCCGCAACCAGCGCCGCTACACCGCGCTCGACCGCGACGATGTCGTGATCGAGAGCTACGACAACGCGAGCCGCG
>CABUOF010000039.1 GCA_902493125.1 uncultured Collinsella sp.
CTGCAGTTCGTCAGCGTCAGCTCATTGAGGCGCTCCAGTGCGGCCCGGTCACGACGCGCGACCTCAACCTTCTCTATAACAGCATGTCGGCGACCATCAAGGCGCTCGAAAAACGCGGCGTCGTGGTGGTGGAGGGGCGCCGTGCTTGGCGTGGCTGCAGCGAGCAGACCTCGCTGTCCTCGGCAAGTGGCAAGGCGCCGGTCTTCCTTACCAACGGCCAGCAGCAGGCGCTCGCGCAGATTGAGCGCGCCCGTCTTGACGCCCACGGAGACGTGGTCCTTGTCGACGGCGTCACCGGCTCCGGCAAAACCGAGGTTTACCTTTCGGCGATTGAGCGCGTGCTGGCGGCCGGCCGATCGGCTTGCGTGCTCGTGCCCGAGATATCGCTGACGGCCCAGACCGTCGGCCGTTTCCGCTCGCGCTTTGGCGAGACGGTCGCAGTTTTCCATTCACGCCTTTCGGCCGGCGAGCGCCTGGACCAGTGGGATATGGTTGCCAGCGGTGCCGCGCGTGTGGTCGTGGGTGCCCGTTCGGCTCTCTTTTGCCCGCTCAGCGACCTGGGCCTCATCATCATCGACGAGGAGCACGAGACCAGCTACAAGCAAGGCTCCAGCCCGCGTTACCACGCGCGCGAGGTGGCGGCCGAGATGGCGCGGCGCTACCGCTGCCCGCTCGTGTTGGGCTCCGCCACGCCTTCTGCCGAAGCGCTCGACCGCTGCCGCCGCGGAACGTACAGCGGTGGCACCTGGACGCGCGTCGAGATGCCCGAGCGCCCGGGACACGCCGTGCTGCCCACGGTTCGCATTGCCGACCTGCGTCGCGAGTTCTCGCATGGCAGTCGCTCCATGTTCTCAAAACCGCTGATGGAAGGCCTGGAGCGTGTGGTCGAGCGCCGCGAGAAGGCCGTGCTGCTGCATAACCGCCGTGGCTTTGCGCCGTTCCTGATGTGCCGTGAGTGCGGCTGCGTCCCTACCTGCAACCACTGCTCCACCGCGCTTACGTATCACGAGCGCACGCACACGCTGCAGTGTCACACCTGTGGTTCGTCCTGGCGCGTGCAGCCGTATCCCGCGCCTACGAGCCGTTGCCCCAAATGTGGTAGTCGCTACCTGGCAAAAATGGGTCTGGGCACGCAGCAGATCGAGGACGCACTGCACCAGATGCTTCCCGAGGATGTCGCGATTATTCGCATGGATGCCGATTCCACGCGCGGCAAGGATGCGCACAAAAAGCTGCTCGAGCAGTTCGATGCAGCCGATTGCGCCGTGTTGCTGGGCACCCAAATGATCGCCAAGGGCCTCGACTTTCCCGAGGTTACACTTGTGGGCGTGGTCAATGCCGACTTCGCCCTCAAGCTGCCGGACTTCCGCGCAGGTGAGCGTGCCTACGATTTGCTGGAGCAGGTGGCGGGCCGTGCCGGTCGCGGCGATCGACCCGGCGAGGTGATTATCCAGACATACTTGCCCGAGGATCCGGTCATCCGCGCCGTAGCCGAGCACGACCGTTCGATCTTTACCGACTACGACCTGGATCAGCGCCGCGACGCTCTGTATCCGCCCTTCGTGCGTTTGGTCAACATTTTGGTGTGGTCGGCGAACCGAGACGACGCGCAGGACTACATCGGGCGCATTGCAAAACTTCTTAAGCGCCGCTGGCATGCCGCAGCGCCCGACTTTTTACGGGCGGGGAGTGCCGTGCCGCAGGTGCTGGGCCCGGCTTCGTGTGTAATCGAGAGAGCCAAGGACCGTTACCGCTTCCATCTGCTTGTGAAGTCGCCCGTGGGGTACCATGTCTCTGATGATATCGACGCCTGCCTCAAAGAGGTGGGCTCTGTGCGCGGCGTGAGCGTGAGCGTTGACGTCGACGCCTATGATTTGATGTAACAACCCGAAAGGATGGCCATGGAAGCCAACGGAATCGTACTGTCGCCTGACCCTCGTCTGCGCCAGGAGTGCGCCGTCATCGAGGAGATCACCCCGGCGATCGAGGCGCTTGCCGAGAAGATGAAGAAGATGATGTTCGAGAACGGCGGTTGCGGACTAGCTGCCCCGCAGATCGGCGAGCTCATTCAGCTCGTCACCATCGACTGCGACTACAGCGACAAAAACGACTACGACCCGTACGTGCTCATCAATCCCGTCATTGTTGAGCAGAGCGACCATCTGGTGCCCTTTAGCGAGGGCTGCCTGTCTATCCCAGGCATTAGCTGCGAGATCGAGCGTCCCGACCATGTCGTCGTCGAGGCGTACGATCTGGATGCCAACCTGATTCGCTATGAGGCCACGGGCGACCTGTTCTGCGTGTGCCTGCAGCACGAGATTGATCACCTTCACGGCAACACTATGTTCGAGCGACTGAAGCCCATGCAGAGGATCAAGGCAGTCAAGGAGTACCAGGACGCCCTGGCCCGCGGCGCTCGACCGGGCGAGACGGAGTAGGTCCCACCGTCCCCGGTGCTGAGCGCGCACATATCATCCCGTGCTCAAACATTCTCGCTGCGCTGCGAAACTGCGCGCGGGACGATATAGGCGGGCGCCCCGGGGACTACGTTGACGCTGCTTGTCTCGCCCGGGTGCCGTCGGGCCAGGGAAGGGCGTCTTCGCTGATAGGTGCTTTGTTGGGAGGGCTGCTTTTATGCGGCTCTTTCTTTGTTTTTGGGTATATTTGTCTTTGTTGAACTGTTTTTGCGGCTGGGTGCGCTTGCGACCTGGAACGCTTTTTTGTAGCCGTCTCGGCTCGTTATTGAGAGGAGACTAACTTTTATGCGTATTGTGTTTATGGGTACGCCTGATTTTGCTGTTCCTTCGTTGACTTCGCTTGTTGCGGCTGGGAATGAGATTGCGCTTGTTATTACTCGCCCTGATGCTGTTCGTGGGCGTGGTAAGAAGCTTGAGCCTTCTCCTGTTAAGGCCAAGGCGCTTGAGCTGGGGTTGCCGGTCGTTGAGGCCAATCGTATGACGCCTGAGGTTGTTGAGGCGCTTCAAACTGCCCAGGCTAATATTTTCTGCGTGGCTGCCTATGGTTGCATTTTGCCTGATGAGGTGCTGCATATGGCGCCGCTTGGTATTGTGAATGTTCATGCGTCTTTGCTGCCTCGTTGGCGTGGCGCCGCTCCTATTCAGCGTGCGATTCTTGCTGGTGATGAGGTTGCTGGCGTTTCCATTATGCGCATTGGACATGGCGTGGATACTGGTGCTTATTGTGCTCAGGCTTCCACGTCGGTTGCCGGTAAGCATGCTGAGGCGCTGACCATGGAGCTTGGTGAGCTTGGCGGCAAACTGCTTGCCGATACGCTTCCTTCTCTTGCCGATGGCACCGCCGTGTGGACTGAGCAGGATGAGTCGCTCGTCACTCATGCTGCCAAGATTTCCAAGCTGGAGATGCGTCTGGATCCGCAGATGGCTGCGCTCGATTGCGTGCGTCATGTGCTCGCTTCGTCCGATACCGCGCCTGCTCGTTGCGTGATTGCCGGCAAGACCGTGCGCGTGCTCGATGCTGCGCTGACCGATGTTTCGCTTGGCAAGGGCGGCGTTGACGTTAAGAATAAGCGTGTTTTCCTTGGCCTTTCCGATGGTGCGGTTGAACTGCTCGAGGTTAAGCCCGATGGCAAGCGTGCCATGGCCGCTTCTGCTTGGGCTGCTGGGCTGCAAGGCGCCGATCTTATCTGGGGTGTTTTGTCATGAGCAAGCTGTCTCCCGCGCGCAAGCTTGCACTCGATGTGCTGATGGAGGCCGATCGCCGCGGCATGTATGCGCGCGACGTGCTGTCCTCTCGCGCATCGGCCAAGGCTATTGACCAGCGCGATTCCGCTTTTGCAGCTCGCTTGGCGCTTGGTGTGGCCGCCACGCAGGGTATTTTGGACGAACTGCTCGATCAGTTTCTCGATAAGCCTAAAAAGGTTGCGCCGCGTGTTCGCATGGCGCTTCGTATCTCGGCCTTCGAGATGCTTTATCTGCATACGCCTGGTCGCGTTGCGGTGAGTCAGGGCGTTGAGCTGGTGCGCAGCGGAGCTAAGTCTGCCGCCGGTTTGGCCAATGCCGTGCTGCATAAAGTCGCGGACAACGTTGAGGACTTTGCCACGGCGTCCGATGTAGATGAGTCTGAGCGACGCCTGGTTCGTCTGTCGCGCCTGATGGGACTGCCGCGTTGGCTGTGCGCTCGCATTATGGCATCGTTCGACACGCCAGAGGGTGCGCTTAACTTTGCCGGCAATCTGGCCCCCGCGCCACTGGCCCTGCATGAGAACGCCTTTGCGACCAAGCCCGATCCGTATATCTCGCAGCTCGTCGCGCCTGTCTTCCCGGGCTGCCATGCCCCGGTTGATGCCCAGGTTACCGTTGCTTCGGGTGTGTTTGAGCGTGCTGCCGCGGTGGCGTCTGATCTCAACGCGCAGCTTATCGCCACGGCTGCCACGCGCCCTGGTAGCTGCCTTGAGATTGGTGCCGGTCGTGGCACCAAGACCTATGTGATGATGTGTCAGGCCAAGCGTGCGGGCTATGAGCGTCAGCATACGGCGCTCGATCTGCATGATCGCAAGTGCGATCTGAATCTCGCTCGCCTGCATAAGGCCGGTATTCAGGGCGTTCGTACGGTTTCGGGTGATGCTTGCGAGCTCGATGAGGTTCTCACATCGTTTGATGCCATGCGCGGTGAGCGGGTCAAGTTCGATACCGTGTTTATCGATGCGCCGTGCTCGGGCACCGGAACCATGCGTCGTCATCCCGAGATCCCGTGGCGTCTGACCGAGAACGACGTTACGACTGATCTGCCCAAGCTGCAGCTGACGATGCTCAAAGAGGCTGCCGCGCGCGTGGCTGCGACGTGCTCGGTCTTCGACGAGGAGAACACACAGGTGGTGGACGCGTTCCTTGCTTCTCCCGAGGGTGCCGGCTTTAGCGTGGCGCCGCTTTCCGAGGCGCAGATTCTGCAACTTCCCGAGTTCGATCAGGCCAAGAAGCTGTTAGCCGTCCGTCAAAACGACCGTGGCCTCTTCCAAAGCGTGCCAGTAAACGCCGACTCCTACGACGGCCACTTCTGCGCCAGGCTGGTCCGCAAGTAACGACTAAGTTGCGGTGAAATAGGGATTGAATAGCGGCATCTACCCGCCAAACAGTCCTTATTTCACCGCAACTCATAAGGAAACCTGGGTAGCTTGATTAGCTACCCATAGCGCAAAGAAATAGCCCCGCGATCGGTTTCGGTCGCGGGGCCGCGTTGTTCCTAGTGGCTGTGTGGGCAGTTGGCGCAGCAGCCGCTGGTGGCGCTGGTGCTGGAGCCGCCGCTTCGTTGATCGGTGTTGTAGAAACCGCTGCCCTCAAATTTAATGCCGCTGGCCGAGAACGTTTTGGCCGCCGGGGCACCGCAGCTGGGGCACACGACCTCGGGAGTCTCGGACATGGGATGCTCAACCTCAAACACGTTGCCGCAGCTCGAGCACTTGTAATCGTAGCGCGCCATAATACTTCCTTTTCAGCACAAAGCGGGCAGATTACTCTGCCCGCAAAAATTCAAACGTCTGTAACTGTACCCTATATCGGGGGTTTTATCACGCTTCGCCCCAGAATCTATGGTTGTTGCGCAGGAGCTGTGCGGTTTTGTTCTCGGCGGCTGCAATGTCTGCCTCGTCAGCCTGCCAGGTCCAGTTACCCGTGGCCACGCCCGGAACGTTCATGCGCGCGTCGTCGCCAAGCCCCAGGACATCCTGCAGCGGCATCATCACCAGGGGAGCGTCGCTTGCCAACGCGTCGCTCATCAGCTTGGCCGCCACCTCAACACCGCTCGGTTCATCGCCGCCCGCAAAGGAACGCGTACACCAGCCGGCCAGCGTCGACGTATCGTGCGTTGAGGTGTACAGGATCTTTCCTGGCGTGGGGTGCACGCCGCAACGGACGTCGTAATCGCTAAACTCCAGCACGTCCATGCCGGGGAAACCGCAGGTCGAAGCCATGGCGCGAACACCGGGCGTCAAATAGCCCAGGTCCTCGGCGATAAAGTTGAGCGGACCCAGCTCGTCGTAGGCAGTCTGGAACAGGTCTTTGCCCGGTCCCGCCAGCCAGCGACCGTCGGCGCAGGCCTTGCCGGCGGGGATGCTAAAGTAGCTGTGGAACCCCAGAAAGTGATCCAGACGCACGCGGTCGTAGAGCGAGAACGCGCGGCGCAGGCGATCCATCCACCAGCTATAGCCGTTCTGCTTCATGTGGTCCCAGCGGAACGTCGGGTTGCCCCATACCTGACCCTCGGGCGCAAAGTTGTCGGGCGGCGCGCCGGAAATCTCGATTGCTTTGCCGGTATCGGACAGCCAGAAGTTATCGGGTTCGCTCCACGCGTCTGCCGAATCGTCGGACACGTACATAGGAATGTCGCCGATAACCTCGATACCCTTCTTGTGCGCGTAGTTCATGAGCTCGCACCAGGCCAGGTCAAAGCGGTACTGCATGTACGCCTGAAGCTCGGCCTCGTTGTGGAAGCGCTTGTCGTCGATTAGATGCTCGTTGTAGCGAGCGACATCTGCCGGCCAATTGTGGCGCGACTCGCCCTCAAAGTACTTTTTGACGGCCATATAGACGCAGTATTTCTCGAGCCAATCGGCATTGCGATGTTTAAACGCTGTGTACAGCGGGTCGGCATCCTCGCCGCCGCGGGCCTTCCAGGTCTCAAAGTCGGCGGCCAGCTCCTCGTGGCTCTCGGGTAGCAGGTCGATATTGCCTGCAAAGGCCGAAGGACCGGCGTATGGGGAGCGGAAGAAGTCCGTGGGGTTGACGGGGAGAACCTGCCAGTAGCGCATGCCCATGGCGGCCAGATGGTCGATAAAGCGACGCGTGGGCGCACCGATTGTGCCGGGTTTGCCGTCATCGGTCGGCACCGAGGTGATGTGGCACACGACGCCCGCGCCGTGATCGAGCGGCTCCTGCAGGCGCTTCTCGGAATGGTGATAGATGATCGAAGAGCCCAACGGGTACAGGTCGAGCGTGACGGTACCGTTGTGGATCTCGCACTCGTGGCCGCTGATAACGTCGCTTGCACATTCGCCGAGCGCTGGGATCGTCACGCAGTGCGAATTGCGCAGACTGCGGTTGATGATAACCGTCGCGGCCTCGCCGTCTTTGCCCGTGCGGGTGTAAGCCAAGACTTCGTCGTTGAGCGCTAAGGCCTTGATCTCGCCATCGACCATAAAGGGCAGCGCGCGGCGCACGGCAGACGCGTTCTTAACGATGGCCAGCGTGTCGAAGTCGTGGAGTTGGTCCTTGGTCGGCAGGGTACGGCGGTTGCCCGGATCGGTGAGGCCCTCCAAGCCGTACTCATCGCCGTAATAGATTGAGGGTACGCCCGGGAAGGTCATCTGCATGAGCGTCGCCAGCCAAAAACGGCTCTTGGCCAGGCCCATCGAGTTATCGTCCAGGCGCCATTTGCTGCGTTCGCTCTCGGGCAGCTGTGACTCGTCGGGGCCACCGCCGAGTACTGAGATGATGCGAGGACGGTCGTGGCTCGAAAGCAGATTGAGTGCGCAGGCCAGTGCCTCGCGCGGGTAGTTCTCGCGCAGGGTCTCGATGTCCTCGGCAGCCTGATATGCGTTCTTGTAGCCCATCAAAAAGCCGATGACCATGTCGCGGAAGGGGTAGTCCATGGCGGAGTCGAGCTCCGAGCCCTGCAGATAGCGACGCAGGTGACCATAGCTGATCTTGTTGGAAGCGTCCTCCCAGACTTCGCCGAGCAGCAGTGCGTCGGGCTTCTCGGCGAGCACGGCCTTTTTGATTTCGGCCAGGAAGTCGTCGGAAAGCTCGTCAGCGACGTCCAGACGCCAACCATGGGCACCGGCGCGCAGCCATTTGCGGATCACGCCGTCCTTGCCCAGGAGCCTCTCGCGCACAAGCTCGGACTTCTCGTTGATGGCTGGCATGTTGCCCACGCCCCACCAGCAGTCGTACGAGCCGTCCTCGTGGAAGGTAAACGCATCGCGCCACGGTGAATCCTCGCTCTGCCAAGCGCCCACGCCGGGATAGTTGCCGTAGCGGTTGAAATAGATCGAATCGTCGCCCGTGTGGTTGAAGACGCCGTCCAGGATGATGGAGATGCCCAGCTTCTCGGCTGCCTGGCACAGCTCGGTAAAGTCCTGCTCGGTGCCCAGGATCGGGTCGATCTTGGTGTAGTCGGCCGTGTCGTAGCGGTGGTTACTCGCGGCCTCAAAGATTGGGTTGAGGTAGATGGCCGTAAAGCCTAGCTCGGCAATGCGGGGCAGGTCATTTTGGATACCCTTGAGCGAGCCGCCGTAAAAATCCCAGGTCTTGATGGAGCCGTCCTCGGCACGCTCGTACTCGGGCGGTTCGTTCCAGTCCTCGACCATGCGGCGCTGGATTCCGTTGCGCGGTTTTTCGACCTCGGCAAGCGTGCGCTCGCGCCAGTTTTCGTCGCGGGCATAGCGGTCGGGGAAAATCTGGTAGACCATACCGCGCTCGTACCAAGTGGGACGGTTCTCGCGGTGCTTGTAGACGGTAATCTGGAAGGACGGAACCTCGGCGTAGTCGTAGGTTACGCCCTCGCCGCCGGTGCGGCCTTGCGGCGCGCCCAGGCGGACCTCGGGCTGACCTTCGATATTGCATATAAAGCTGTACCACACAAGGCAGGGTTCGGTGCACTCAAGCTCTACGGTAAATATACCGTCGCCCTCGTGCGTCATGGGATACAGAGACTCACCGATTTCATCGACCCAGGTACGCAGGGTAAGCGCTGCCTGGTTGGGGTCGGCATCCTCCAAAATCACCGAGAGCGAAACGGAAGTTCCAGTGGTCACAGCGCCAAACGGAATGCGAAACTGCGGCAGACGGCTGTTGTGTATCAATCTCATAATACGGTCCAGTTCAATAGAATCACGGCCTGCGGGCCATGGGCTTTACGCACAGGATAAAAGTATATCTGTTGTACACAGGCTGTATAAACAACATCCGTTTACCATCGGCGAACGGTTGTCCTAGAAAATCGTTTTACCAACTACCTACAGAGAAGGGGCGCCCGGTTGGAGCGCCCCTTGCATAGGGTTTGATTAGGTTTTGGATCGTCTGTGGGCTAGCGGCGCTTGCGGGTGGCCGTTGCCTTGCGGACGGACGTCTTCTTAGTTGGAGCCTTTTCCTCGGTCGCGGCGGCGGGGGAGACCGAGGTCTCCTTGACGGGTTCTGGCTTTACCCCTGCCTTCGGGGCAGCCTTGGTCTCGGCCTTGACCTCAGCGGCCTTCGGCGCCGGCTTGGCCTTTACCTCGGCCTTGGGCTCCTCTTTGGCAGTAGCGGGCTTAGTTTCTGCCTTGGGAGTTGTGGCCTTTGCCGTGGTCTTCTTGGCCGTCGTCGTGCGCTTTCGCGTGGTGGTCTTGGCGGCGGGCTTGGCCTCGACGGTTGCCTCCGCTTTGGACTCGGCGGGCGTCTCCTCGACTTTGGCGGCTGGCTTTGCGGCTGCCTTGGTCGTGGCGGCCTTGGTCTTGGTCGACTTTGTGACCGTAGCCTTCTTGGCAGCCGTGGTCTTGGTCGTGGTCGTCTTCTTGGCAGCGGTCTTTGCCGGAGCCTTGGCGGCTGGCTTGGCCTCAGCGACCTCGGTCTTTACCTCGGGAGCAGCCTCGGCTTCTGCGGCCTTCTTGGCAGCGGCGGTCGTGCGCTTGCGCGTGGTCGTTGCCTTGGCAGCCGCTGTTTTGGTCGCGGCAGCCTTGGTCGTCGTAACCTTCTTAGCGGTCATCTTTCGAGTCGTGGTCTTCTTGGATGCGGGCTTTTCAACGGGCTTGACCTCGGCCTCTGCCTTAGGAACAACCTCGACCTTCACCTCAGTCTCGGCCTTTGCGGGCTCAGCCTTAACCGGCTTCTCCTCGGCCTTGGGCTCCTCAGCGGCCGCCGGCCCAGCAACAGCTTCAGGCTCGTCGACAACCGCCGCCGACCTCTCAATCTCCGGATGCATAAAGAAGTACAGGTCCAGATACTTGTCGGCCGAGCGCGTCCAGCTAAAGTCCTGGCTCATGGCCTGCGTGACCAGCTGGTTCCATGCCTCACGGTTATCCCAGAACAGGCGTGCAGCGCGGAACACGGCATCGCCCATCTCGTCGCCGTTAAAGTTGCTAAACGAGAAGCCCGTGCCCTCGCCGGTAAACTCGTTGTACGGCTGCACGGTGTCCTTCAGACCACCGGTTTCGCGAACAATCGGCAGGGTGCCGTAGCGCATGGCGATGATCTGCGACAGGCCGCAGGGCTCAAACTTCGACGGCATCAGGAACATGTCGGCGGCAGCATACATGCGCTGCGACAGCGCCGGATCGAACTCGATGCGTGCGGCCATGGTGCCGGGGTACTTGTCCTGGAAGTAGCGCAGGCCGTCCTCGTAGTCGCGGTCGCCGGTGCCCAGCACCGCCACCTGCACGCCGCCGGACAGGATGCGGTCGAGCGCGTACATGACCAGATCCATGCCCTTCTGGCGCGTCAGGCGCGTGACCATCACCATGAGCGGACGGTCGTCGCGAACCTCGAGGCCCAGTTCCTCCTGCAGCTTGGCCTTGCACACGGCCTTGCCGGAACGGTCCTCCACGGTGTAGTTGGCGGCAATTCGCTTGTCTGTTGCCGGGTCAAAGCCCGCAACGTCAATGCCGTTCAAAATGCCCTGCAGCGCGTAGGAACGCTCGCGCAGTACGCCGTCCAGGCCCTCGCCAAACTCGGGCGTCTGGATCTCGTTGGCATAGGTGGGGCTCACCGTGGTGATGGCGTCGGCATAGCGCAGGGCGCCCAGCATGTAGTTGATGCTGCAGGCGTCGCAACGCAGCTGCGAGGCGGCCGCCGGAATGTGCGCCACACCAAGGATGTCCTCCATCACGGTGTCGCTAAACTGGCCCTGGAACGCCACGTTGTGGATCGAGAACACGGTCTTGACGCGGTCATACAGCGGCAGGCCCTGGTAGAACTCGCGCAAAAACACGGGCGCCAGCGCCGTCTGCCAGTCGTTGCAGTGCAGGATGTCGCACTCAAAGCCGGCGGGCAGGTGCTGCAGGCTCTCGGTGATGGCCTTGGAGAAGCGCTCGCCGTCGTCAAAGAAGCCGTACGGATAGTCGCGCGCGAAGTAGCGCTCGTTGTCGATGAACATATAGGTGACACCGTCGTGCTCGAGCTTCTCGAGTCCGCAGTACTCATTGCGCCAGCCCAGGCTCACGTAAAAGTCGGAGAAGTGCTCCATCTGCGACTTGTACTCGTCCTTGATGGTGGCGTACTTGGGCACCATCACGATTACTTCGGCGCCGGCGCGCACAAGCGCCGCAGGCAGCGAGCCCGCCACGTCGCCCAGGCCACCGGTCTTCACAAACGGTGCGCACTCGGCCGAGGCAAACACGATCTGCATCTTTTTGCTGGAATCAGCCATATTGTCTCCCTGTTGCAATTCGAGAATAGCCGCCTGGCGCAAACCGGGCGGCTATTCTACGTGTTACGAGCGATGTTGCGGTGCCAAAGCTAGCTCGCGTTGGTGATATCAGAAGTTAACGGGGCCTTTCCCAGCACCAGGATGTTCTCGGGCGTGCCGCGAAGCTCGGTGTTGGTGGGAACCACGTTGTTCTTGTCCAGGATTGCATTCTCAACGCGGGCGCCGCTCTTGATGACGCAGCTCTGGTTGATGATCGAATTGGTCACCGAGGCGCCTTCCTCAACCACAACGCCGCGCGACAGGATCGAGTTGCGCACGGTGCCCTTGATGATGCAGCCGGCCGAGATGATCGAGTTGCAGGCGTGGCTGCCGGTCGCATAGCGCGAAGGCGGCACGTCGTGAGCCTTGGTCAGAATCGGGCGCTCGGGGTCAAAGAGCTGGTCGGCCACGGTCTGGTCGAGCAGGTCCATGCTGCGACGATACAGCGACTTCTCGCTAAACACGCCCACGACCTCGCCCTTGTACTCGTAGCTGCACACGTCGATGTTGCCAAAGTCGCCCTGTAGTGCCTCGAGCAGGTCCAGATAGTCGGCGGCCTGGTAGTGGTCGATGATCTCGAGCAGCGTCTCGCGGTTGACGATGCAGCAGTCCATAGACGCGTTGTCGCCATACACGACGCCGGCGCTGACGCCCGTCAGACGGCCGTTCTCGTTGATCTGCAGCTTGGTCTCGTCATCTACGTTGCGCGTGGCCTTGCAGTACACCACGGTCATCTGGGCACCGGAGTTCTCGTGCGCCTCGATGATGGTGTTGAGGTCCATATTAAAGATGATGTTGGTGCCCATCATCACAACATAGGGCTTGTCCGAGCGCTGGAACAGCGTCTTGTTGGAGATGATGTCGCGCAGCAGGAAGCGCATGCCGCCCTTGGTGGTGCCATACGCGTTGCCGGGCACCATGAACAGGCCGCCCTTCTTGCGGTCCAGGCCCCAGTCCTTGCCCGAGCCCACGTGGTCGATCAGGGAACGGTAGTTGCCCGGCATGACGACACCGACGGTCTTGATGCCGGCATTCATCATGTTAGACAGCGGGAAGTCGATCAGGCGGTAGCGACCCAAAAACGGAACGGACGCGATGGGACGGTCCTTGAGCAGCACGCTGCCGTAGGTCGAAGAGTAGTTAGCGGTGATATAACCGATGGCCTTGCGATTGATCATCGGATCATTCCCCCTTCCCGATAACGACGTCATTTCCAACGACGGCCGTATCCTTGGTGGTATCGACAGAGCCGAGCTTCACGCCCTCTTCGACCGTGGAGTTCTCGCCCAAAATAGCGCGGCAGATGTGCGCACCGCTCTTAACGTGCGCACCCGGCAGTAGCACGGAGTCCTCGACCACGGCGCGCTCCTCGATGATGACATCGGTCGAAAGAATCGAGTGGCGAGCAGTGCCGTAGATCTTGCAGCCGTTGGAGACCAGGCAGTCGTCCAGGCGACCATCCGGACCAATGTAGTGCGGCGGACGCGTGGTGATGTTGGACATGATGGGGAAGTGCTTGTCGAACAGGTCGAACTCGGGGTTGTTGCCCAGCAGGTCCATCGAGGTCTCATGGAAGCTGGCAATGGTGCCGACATCCTTCCAAAAGCCGTGGAACTCGTAGCTGTACAGGCGCTTGCCCTCGCCGAGCAGCTTGGGGATGATGTCCTTGCCAAAGTCGTGGCTCGAGCGCTGATCCAGAGCGTCCTCCTCGAGCGCCTCGATCAGCACATCGGCCGAGAAGATGTAGATGCCCATGGATGCGAGGTTCGAATCGGGCTTATCGGGCTTCTCGGTGAACTTGGTGATGCGACCGTCCTCGGGGTCGGTGGTCAGGATGCCAAAGCGGCTGGCCTCCTCCCACGGCACGGGCATAACGCTCACCGTGAGGTCGGCGTTGTTCTCAATGTGCGTCTTGAGCATCTTGCGGTAGTCCATGCGATACAGGTGATCGCCCGAAAGAATCAGGACGTACTTGGGGTCGTTGGCCTTGATGTAGTCCAGGTTCTGCGTAATGGCGTCGGCCGTGCCCGCATACCAGGCGCCGCCGGTCTGCGTCTCGTACGGCGGCAGGATCGACACACCGCCGTCGCGGCTGTCCAGATCCCACGCCTCGCCGGAGCCCACATAGGCATGCAGCAGGTAGGGGCGGTACTGCGTCAGAACGCCCACCGTGTCGATGCCCGAGTTGGAGCAGTTGGAGAGCGAGAAGTCGATAATGCGGAACTTACCACCAAAGCTAACCGCCGGCTTAGCGATCTTTTGGGTGAGTGCCCCCAATCGGCTGCCCTGTCCTCCTGCGAGGAGCATCGCGATGCATTCTTTCTTACTCATCGATTTCTCCTTCTGTCATCGATGTTTCTAACCCATTAGCGGTGGGCACGGCGCCTGGTCGCGCCCACCGAATAATGCCGTGCTGGCATAAGGGAGCTCGCGGCCTTTACGCGTGCCAGATCTCGTCGCGGTACTCGCGAATGGTGCGGTCGCTCGAGAACCAGCCCGAGGAGGCGGTGTTGAGCAGCGCCTTGCGGTTCCAGGTCTCCTGGTCGCCATAGCTGCCCGTGAGCTTCTCCCACGCATCCACGTAGCTGCGGAAGTCGGCCATGACCAGGTCGGGGTCGTTGTTGTTCATGAGCTCGTTGTAGATGCTCTCGAAGTTGCCCGAAAGACCCGCAAAGGTATTGTCCTTGAGCTCGTCCATCACGCGGCCCAGGCGCTCACGGTCGCCGTTGAGGGTATCCCACGCAAAGTAGCTGTTCGATGCCCAGAGCTGCTCGACCTCGGGAGCGGTCAGGCCAAAGATGGCCTCGTTCTCGCGTCCGGCCAGGTCGGCAATCTCGATGTTGGCGCCGTCGAGGGTGCCCAGCGTAATGGCGCCGTTCATCATGAGCTTCATGTTGGACGTGCCCGATGCCTCCTTGCCGGCCGTGGAGATCTGCTCCGAGATCTCGGCGGCAGGGTAGATGAGCTGGGCGTTGCTCACACGGAAGTTGGGGATAAAGCAGACCTTCATGACCTCGTTCACGCGGGCGTCGTTGTTGATGACGTCGGCCACGGAGTTAATGAGGCGGATGGTCTCCTTGGCAAAGGTGTAGCTCGAGGCAGCCTTGCCGCTAAAGATAAAGGTCGTCGGCGTCACATGGAAGTTGGGATCGGCGATGCGGCGGTTGTAGATGTCCATCACCTTCATGATGTTCATGAGCTGGCGCTTGTAGGCGTGGAAGCGCTTCACCTGGACATCGAAGACGGTGTTGGGGTCAATGACCAGACCGGTCTCGGCCTTAACGTAGGCGGCCAGACGCTCCTTGTTGGCGCGCTTGGAGGCACCCACGGCCTTCAGGAACTCGGTGTCGTTCTGGAACTCTTTGAGCTTCTCCAGCTCAAAGGCGTCCTTCAGCCAGCCGTCGCCAATGGCCTCGGTCACGAGCTTGGCGTAGGTGGGGTTGGCCTCGGCAAAGAAGCGACGGTGCGAGATGCCATTGGTCTTGTTGTTGAACTTCTCGGGCGTCAGGGCATAGAAGTCCTTGAGCACGATGTTCTTGATGATGTCGGAGTGGATCTTTGCCACGCCGTTGACGCTGTAGCTGCAGATCACGGACAGGTTGGCCATGCGAATCTCGCCGTCCCACAGAATGGCGGTCTGGCGCAGACGCTCCTGCCAGCCCTCCTGCGTGGTGTCGAACGACTCGTGCCAACGACGGCTGATCTCGTCGATGATCTGGTACACACGGGGGAGGAGCTTGGAGAACGTGCCGATGGGCCACTTCTCCAGGGCCTCGGGCAGGATGGTGTGGTTGGTGTAGCTCACGACCTGCGTCACGATGTTCCAGGCGTCATCCCACTCGAGTTTCTTCTCGTCGATGAGGATGCGCATCAGCTCGGGGCCGCACATGGCGGGGTGCGTGTCGTTGGTGTGGATGGCCACAAACTGCGGCAGCAGGTCCCAGTTCTCGCCGTGCTCCTTCTCAAAGGTGTCGAGCAGGCTGTAGATGCCGGCCGAAACAAACAGGTACTCCTGCTTTAAGCGCAGCAGACGGCCGTGCTCGCCGGCGTCGTTGGGGTAGAGGATGGCGCTGATGGCCTCGGCCTCGGCGCGCTCAGCATCGGCCAGGGCGTAGTCGCCGCGGTTGAAGGCCTCCAGGTCAAAGTGCTCCTCGACCGGCTCGGCTGCCCAGACGCGCAGCTTGTTGACGGTCTCGCCGGCGTAGCCCACCACGGGGATGTCATAGGGGACGGCCAAGATGTCCTGCGTGTCCACCGTGCGGTAGAACGTGCGGCCGTTCTCCTCAAAGCCCTCAACATGGCCACCAAACTTAATGGTCACGGCCTTGTCCTGACGACGGACCTCCCAGGGATAGCCGTGGGTGAGCCACTCGTCGGTGGCCTCGACCTGGCTGCCGTTGACGATTTCCTGCTTAAACAGGCCGTAGCGGTAGCGCATGCCGTTGCCGTAGCCGGCAATGCCATCGGCTGCCATGGAATCTAGGAAGCACGCTGCCAGACGGCCCAGGCCACCGTTGCCCAGAGCCGGATCGGGCTCCTGGTTCTCGATGACGGACAGGTCAAAGCCCATGTCGTCGAGCGCCTCGGCGACCATGTCGCGCACGCCAAAGTTGAGCAGGTAGTTGTCGAGCAGGCGGCCGATCAAAAACTCGATCGAGAAGTAGTACACGCGCTTCTTGCCCTCGGCGGTGGCACGGGCGTCACTCTTGGTGGCAACGGTGCGGGCCTTCTCGGCCACGAGCTTGGCCAGGGCGTTAAAGCGATCGAGGTCGCTGGCGGCCTCGACGCTCTTGCCGCTGATGCTCATGACGGCATCGCGATAGAGCTCGGTAAACTCCTGCTTGTTGTCGAAGATCTTATTCATACGTTCCTTCCCCCGGGGATGTTTCTCCCGGAACGGTTGTGACATGTATCCTACGCCCCCGCGGGGCGGGTAATTACAGTGGTAACGATTTTGTTACGCATCCTTGCCAGATGCTTTAACAGCGCCTGCCTTAGCCTTGGGAGCAGCCTTTTTAGCGGTTGTCTTCTTTGTCTTGGGCTTAGCCGTTGCTTTGGCGGCAGACTTGACAGTCTTCGCCTTAACCGAAGCCTTCTTGGCAGCCGCGGTCTTGGGCTTTACCGAGGACGAGCGCTTGCGCGTCGCCTTCTTGGGCTCCTCGACCACGGGCGGCTTGTAGCTGCTCGGACCGCGGCGCTTAAGCACCACACCTGCCAGCCCGGGCACCTTAATCTCGATGGAGTCCATCTGCCCGTTCCAGGGATAGGGCTCGCTCGAGCAGGTGTAGGGCTCCTTGCCGGCGTATCCGCTGCCGCCAAACTCAGGACGGTCGGAATCGAAGATGACCTCCCAGTCACCTTCGCGCGGCACGCCCACGCGGAAGCTCTCGTAGCTCGCCGGGTCAAAGTTGATCAGGATCACCAAATCGTCATCGACGTTCTCGCCCTGACGCACAAAGCTCACGATGGACTGCTTGGAGTTATCCGCGTCGATCCAGGTAAAGCCGTCGTCGGTGTAGCCGCGCTCGTACAGGGCGGGCTCGGCGGTGTACAGGTGGTTGAGCGCCTTGATAAACGCCTGATGATGACGGTGGGTCTCGTACTCCTCGGTCAGGAACCACTGAATGGACTCGTAGTAGCGCCACTCAATAAACTGGCCGATCTCGTTGCCCATAAAGTTGAGCTTGGCACCGGGGTGCGTCATCTGGTAGAAGGCCAGCGTGCGCAGGCCGGCAAACTGACGCCACCAGTCGCCCGGCATGCGGCCGATGAGCGAGCACTTGCCATGTACGACCTCGTCGTGGCTGAGCGGGCAGATGAAGTTCTCGGTAAAGGCGTACATGATGGAGAACGTGAGCAAGCCGTGGTTGCCGGGGCGCCACGGAAAATCGGTCTGCATGTAGTGCAGGGTGTCGTTCATCCAGCCCATGTCCCACTTGTAGTGGAAGCCCAGGCCGCCATCCTGCGGCGGATAGGTGACGAGCGGCCACGCGGTGGACTCCTCGGCCATCATCATCACGTCGGGGTAGTGTGCCTCAACGGCGCAGTTGACCTGACGGATAAATGCGCTGGCGTCCAAGTCCTCCTCGGTACCGTACTTGTTGAACTTCTTTTGGCCAGGATCGTCGATGCCAAAGTTGAGATACAACATGCTAGACACGCCGTCCATGCGAATGCCGTCCACGTGGAAGTTCTCGAGCCAGTACAGTACGTTGGAGACCAGGAAGGAGCGAACCTCGCCGCGGGCGAAGTCAAACTTGTGCGTGCCCCAGTTGGGGTGAATCTCGTGCTCAAACAGCATGTGGCCGTTAAAGGTGGCAAGGCCGTGGGAGTCGGCGCAAAAACCGCCGGGCACCCAGTCCATGATTACGCCGATGCCTGCCTCGTGGCACGCATCGATAAAATGCATGAGCTGCTGCGGATTGCCGTAGCGCGACGTGGCGGCGTAATAGCCAGTCGTCTGGTAGCCCCAGGAGCCATCGAAGGGATGCTCCATAAGCGGCATGACCTCGATATGCGTGTAGCCCATGTCGCGCACGTAGTCCACGAGCTCCACCGATAGGTCGTCGTAGGTGTAAAACTCACCGCGCTGCGCGGGGAAGGGGTCCATGGGGCCGGGGTAGTTGCCGTACTCGTCGGGCTCGCCCTGCGGCGCGTCGCCATGGCGCTTCCACGAGCCAATATGCACCTCGTAGATGTTAAGGGGTTGCGACATGTGGTTATGGCCGGCACGGCGCTTGAGCCATGCGGCGTCGTTCCACTGGTAGCCGTCGAGGGTCCACAGCACGCTCGCCGTTCCCGGAGGGCACTCTGACTTAAAGGCGTATGGATCGGCCTTGTAGAGTTTTTCGCCCTCGTTGGTCTCGATGAGGTACTTATAGAGCTGACCCTGCTCGGCGCCAGGAATAAAACCTTCCCAAATAGCGCTCGTATGCACGGGCACCAGCGGGTTGGCTTGCTCATCCCAGTCGTTAAATTCGCCAATGACGTGAACGCTCTTTACGTCGGGAGCCCAAACGCAAAAACGCCAGCCGCGCGTACGGTTCTGCGTGTCGGGGTGCGCGCCCATCTTTTCCCAGCTGCGCTCCCACGTACCGATGCCAAACAGATAGACATCGTCCTTGGTGAGCTCCGGTGCATGCGGGGCGGCTTTACGGGTAGCAGGCTTTTTGGTTGCTGGCTTTAGCTTTGTATCGCTCACGTTTGATCCCATCATGACGCGGCAGCGTGTTGCCTTGGTGACTAGATGCGAAAGGTCCAAGGCTGCACGAATCGAAGGGACGGCGATAGTTCTATGATTCGTTCCACCTCGCGTGCTCGGTGGAACTTTCGGCAAAAACTACGATAACACCTGTACGTTACTTTTATGAACGAAAGAGGATTTGCGGGGGCGTTTAATCGGTAAGCGCCATGTTTATACCACTTGCAGAATTGCCGTGGTAAAACTCTTGACAGTTTTACCAATTAGGGTTTCAAGATTGTTAGGTTGACGTTTGGTAAAACGTTTTTAGCAGGTTGTTTACCCTTTGACATCGAAAGGCTCGTTTATGGACCACATCGCTGCCCCAAGTGTTGCTTTTATTTTCGATTGCGACGGCACGCTGGTTAATAGCACCCCCGTTTGGGCCTATGCCCAGCCCGAGTTATTGCACCGCCACGGAGTTGACGTGACGGTCGACGATTTTGCCCAGTTTGAGCATTTGTCGCTCGAGGACGAGTGCCAGGCCTACCACGACACCTGGGGCATTGGCTCAAATGGCGAGGAGCTCTACCGCGAGTTGAGCGACATCCTGATCGATGGCTACTCCAAGGTGCCGCCGCGCGAGGGTCTGCTTGTATTTTTGAAGCAGGCGAAGGAGGCCGGTATTGCCATGTGCGTTGCCACGTCCACGCCCGCCGAGTTGGTTACGTCTGCGCTTGCGGGCGCCGGGCTCGATGCCTACATGGAGTTCGTGACCACCACCGGCGAGGCGGGCTCCAAACAGTTTCCCGACGTGTACGAGCTGGCGCTGCGCCGTCTGGAGGAGCGCCATGGGCACCAGTTTGAGCGCGCTTGGGTGTTTGAGGACGCCGTCTTTGGCCTAAAGAGCTCTGGCACCGCCGGCTTTAAGCGCGTGGGCATCTATGACCCGCACGGCCGTATGGAGCGCGACGAGGTTCGCGACAACTGCGAGATCTTTATCGATAGCTATGAGGACCTGGACCTGGCCCGCGTGCTTTCGCTTGAGGGATAGGCGAGAGCTGTGGCTTGCAAGGTATTGGTTGTCTGTGGCTCGCCAGTGGTGGCGAGCGCGGATCTACTACGTCAGCTGGCGGGGGAGTGCGACCACGTTGTCGCCGTGGACCGCGGACTCGATGCGCTGTCGGGCGCGGGGCTGGGCTGCGATGTGTATGTAGGAGATGCCGACACGGTGAGCGATGCAGGTCGCGCGCTGGTCGATGCCGCCGAAGCCTTTGAGGTAGAGCGTCACGACTCGTACAAGGACTATACCGATCTGGCACTGGCACTCGATTCGGTCCGCCGTCGCTGGCCGGGTGCCGAACTGGTTGCGACCTGCGCCACCGGCGGCCGTCCCGACATGGCGCTTTCCGTACTGGGCCTGCTCGCGGGCTACGAGGATGCCCCAGTCTGGATCGCCGAGGACAAGGTGGTCGCCCGCATCCTTCATGCAGGCGAATCGTGGACCATTGAAGGCGCCGAAGGCAAGACGTTCTCCATCATCGCCATAGCCCCCAACACCAAGGTGAGCGAACGCGGCCTAGAGTGGGAGCTAGATCACAGCCCTCTGGACCTGTTAGCTGACACGGGCATTAGCAACATAGTCCGATCCACCGCAGAGATCGAAGTCCATACCGGCACTGCAATAGCGTATTTGCTGCATCAGGGTTTTATCGGGACGGTCGGCGAGTAGGAAAACCCGTAAGTGCGAGAAGCAATTGTAAAAAACTTCTTGCACAACTAAGAATCTTTCCCTATAGTATGTCCTCGTCACGGGGGCGTAGCTCAGCTGGGAGAGCGCTTGACTGGCAGTCAAGAGGTCAGGG
>CABUOF010000040.1 GCA_902493125.1 uncultured Collinsella sp.
ATCGAAACACATCTCCACCGTTCCTTCAACTGGGAAAACGGCGCCCCCGGACCCCGGGAGGGGCCGCGGGGGCGTTCAGCTAACTGCGGGAATGGCCTATTTGCTCAATGTGTTCGGCTGAGATCGGAAATCAACCTTGTTTACCCATTCTTTGCTTGTTGACGCATCAACGGCGAACGTCCATAATGCGCTTGCATTAAATGTTGATGTATTAACATCTTATAGGAGAATACTGCATGGCTCAAAACGCACGTTCCCATCGAAAGCTCAAGATAGCCGGCATCGTTGCACTGGTGGTTGTCGTTGCGCTGCTCGGATTTGCCGGCAACTTTTTGTTTGACTTTGCCCTGAACCCCCAAGCGCCGTACACCATGAAGATGATGCAGGATAGCAAGAACGACAAAGAAGGTGAGCAGCCGGATGCCGAGGACACCGAGGCGCGGGCGTGGTTTAAAGAGAATCGCGAGAGCAGCAGCCTCACCGCAGATGATGGAACCGAGCTTGCCGCTTGGTATTTTGCTGCTTCGGAGAGCACGCACGACTACGCCGTCTGCCTGCATGGATATACCAACGAGCCCATCGGTATGGCCCGATACGTCAAGCGATTCCACGACCGCGGCATGAACGTACTCGCACCCGCCGCCCGCGCCCACGAGCGCTCCGGCGGCGACTATATCGGCATGGGCTGGCCCGAGCGGCTAGATGTCGTTGCATGGATTGGGCGGATCGTTCAGGCTGACCCCGAGGCACGCATCCTGGTCTTTGGCGAGTCGATGGGTACGGCAACCGCCATGAACGTCGCGGGGGAATCTCTGCCCACAAACGTAAAATGCATTATCGAGGACTGCGGTTATACGAGTGTCTGGGACGAGTTTTCTCTGCAGCTCAAGAACGTGTTCGGCCTGCCCAGCTTTCCCTTGCTCGATGTAGCAAATTTGGTGTGCAACGTGCGCGCGGGCTACGACTTTCATAAGGCGAGCAGTGTGGAGCAACTCAAACACGCGACGGTTCCCATGCTGTTTATCCACGGCGACCAGGACACCTTTGTGCCGTACGACATGCTCGACCAAAACTACGAGGCGTGCGCCAGCAAGGTCAAGCAAAAGCTCACCATCCATGGCGCCACCCACGCCAAGAGTGCGCAAGTTGACCCCGAGCTCTACTGGAATACGGTCGACGACTTTCTCGACGAGTATTTTTAGGCAAATAGCACGGTTTACTGGTCTATCTGACCCCCTGTTTTCGGAAGTGCGGGGAAAATCGCGCGAAGCCCGACCAGACCGCAGTTTTACCAACGATTTATCAGGGGTTTTGTTGCCAAAAAACGGTTTGTGGTCGGCGGTATTCGATTTTTCACCGCACTTCCGAAAAGCCGCCCGTGGGCGCTGTGCTCACGGGCGGCTTTTGCTAACGTTGCGCTACAAAAGCGCTTGATATGTCCAATAGACAGGTGCTACTTGACCTCGATGAGCTCGTACTTGCTCGTGCCCAGGCCGATCTTCTCGGCATGCGCGATGCACGCGCGCCAGTCGGTGTCGGGATGCGTGATGCAGAAGGGGTCGTGCGCCTGCTCGCCCTCCAGATGCTCGTGGTTGTGCTCCATCTTGGCCGCGCTATCGGTGAGCTCGGTGTTGGGCAGCGGCTCGGATGCCATGACGGCATCGGCGCAGGCCTGGTCGATGGCGACCGGGTCGAAGCTCGCGAACATGCCGATGTCGTTGACGATAGGCGTGTCGTTTTCGGGATGGCAATCGCAGTTGGGGCTGATGTCCATAGCAAGCGAGATATGGAAGCTCGGGCGGCCGTCGACGACAGCCTTCGTGTACTCGGCGATCTTGTAGTTAAGCACATCGGCCGCGGCGTCATAGCCGGGCTTGATGCAGTCCTGGTTGCACGCCGCAATGCAGCGCCCACACCCCACGCAGCGATCGTGGTCGATGGCGGCCACGTGCACCGTGCGAGTAGCGCCGCTGGCAAGCTCGCGCTCGCGGGTGTCGTCGAACGAGATGGCGTTGTGCGCGCAGATCTTTTCGCAGGCACGGCAGCCAATGCAGTGCTCGGTCGCGACGTTCGGTTTGCCGGCGGCATGCTGCTCCATCTTGCCAGCACGGCTGCCGCCTCCCATGCCCAGGTTCTTCATGGCGCCGCCAAAACCGGCCTGCTCATGGCCCTTAAAGTGGGTGAGGCTAATCACGATATCGGCGTCCATGAGCGCCTGACCAATCTTGGCCTCGTGTACGTACTCGCCGCCCTCGACCGGGACGAGTGCCTCGTCGGTACCCTTGAGGCCGTCGGCGATGATGATCTGGCAGCCCGTGGCATACGGGGTAAAGCCGTTCTGGTAGGCGGTGTCGATGTGCTCGAGCGCATTTTTGCGGCTACCGACGTAGAGCGTGTTGCAGTCGGTGAGGAAGGGCTTGCCGCCCAGCTCCTTGACGACATCCGCGACGGCGCGGGCGTAGTTGGGGCGCAAAAAGCTCAGGTTGCCCAGCTCGCCAAAGTGAATCTTGATAGCGACGAACTTGTTCTCAAAGTCAATCTGCTCGATACCGGCGTGACGGATGAGGCGCTTGAGCTTGTCGAGCTGGCTCTCGCGAGCATGTGTGCGCAGGTTGGTGAAGTACACCTTAGCGGGTGCTGCGGGTGCAGTTGCGGTCATAAATCTATCCCCTCGGTCTATATGGCGTTACAGACATAGGAGGATGGTACCAGTTAAAGCAGAGTTAAAGTCAAGTACGGCACCTAGTCATTGGGGACGTTCTTAAATGGCTACTCCTGCACCTTGAGGGCCTCGGCCAGGCTGACGCGCTTGATGGAGCGCGTGTGCAGCAGCGCCACGACTAGGTAGGTCGCAAAGCCAATGCCCACGCAAGCAACCATGGACCAAGCGGGCACGTAGATCTCGATATTGCCGTTGTAGGCGAGCAGCATCGAGCGGAAGATGGCCGTGAGCGAGCCGATAATGACCGGCAGGCTCAGCACAAGCGACGCCGCCACGCACAGCGTAATCGAGCGGATGTACAGATGCGAGATCTCGCTATCGCGATAGCCAAAGACTTTCATGTAGCTAATCGAACGGGCGCTGTGGTCGATCACGGCCTTGGTCAGCAGGTACATAAACAGCAGGAAGATGAACACCGCAAGCCCAACCATCATTCCGATCATTTTGCTCATCATGCCGATGAACTGGTCGCCCACGGCGCGCATGTCGTCGGGCGTGGTGTCGCCGGCAAAGTAACGAGCATCGAGGTCGAGCTTCTCGTCGCTCACATAGCCGTTAAAGTAGGCGGCGTCGTTGTCGAACAGCTCGTTAAAGTCGTCGATACTCATATAGATATTCATGTCCGACTTGGAGCCCCAGGCACAGTCCTTGCCCGCGTACTCAAAGGAATAATGCTCGCCCTCGTACTTGTCGCTGAGTGTGACCTTCTGGCCCTCGCTCCAGCCAAACTTATCGAGCAGACCGCCGCCAATGACGACGCGCCCATCGCCGACGTCCAGCCCTTTCCAATAGCGCGAATCTGGTGAAATGCCGTAGACGGAAATCGTCTCCTCGCCATTGCCATCGCCGCGGTCGTATTGCAGCTGGTAAACGGCATATTTCTCGGCCTGCTCGATTGCGCCCGCGCCGTTGTCGGTCGTATTGACCGGGTGGATATCGTCGTTGTCAATGTCGATCTTAGAGGCCTTGTCGATCAGGTCGATAGCCTCGTCGCGGTTGCAGCCGAGGACATCGGCAAGATCGTCAAGGCGTGCGTAGAGCGCATCCTTCTTGTCCTGGACCTTGGCGAGCGCGTCCTGCGCTGCGGTCAGGCTCTCGGCAGACGGAGATGCGGTCGCGGCATCGGCTGCCGCCTGCGCCGCATCGGCCGCGTCGTCGAGTTCGTCATCGGCATCCTGGGCGGCAGAAAGCAGCGCGCCGTCAACCGACTGCAAGCGCTCGAGTGCCGACCACTGCTCGCGTTCCTCGGCAGTGCCCTCGAGCTCCAGCGGAGCCTTGAGCGTGTACTGGTGCTCGGCGACCAGGCTTGTCTCGAGGTTGTCGGCGTAGTGCGTCATCGTGGGTAGAATCGCCAGGCCAAAAAGCAGCAGCAGCGATGCAAATGCAATGCCCACGAAGAGCGTGGCGAAGTTGCCCAGATTGCGCAGGAAGATACGCAAGCGGAAGCGGGAAACAAAACCCATGCGCTCCGGCAGCTGCAGGCCGCGCTTGGTGCCCGATTTGCCGCTCGCCTCGTGACGAAGGAATTGCAACGGCGTCTTGCCCATCTTGCGAAGCAGGCCCACCAGCGTGATGAGGATGAGCGCGGCGGCGGGAACCACGGCGCACTTCACAAAGATCTCCCAGCTCCAGTACACCTGGAAGGGCGGCAGGCTGTACGAACCGTAATAGAGGCTGCGCATGGGCTCGGTAAAGAACACAACGCCGAGTGCAGTGCCCAAAAGCGCCGCGAGCACACCCACGATGGCGGGAAGCGCCAGGTAGTGGAGTACAATCTCGCGACGACGATAGCCGCTGGCGAGCAGCGTGCCGATGATGGCGCTCTCCTCCTCGATGGTCGCGTCGGTAAGGACCACAAAGACGAACGCCATAATCACGATGATGATGTCGAGCAGCGTCATCCACATCATGGAGTCGCCGTCCACGTCGTCGCGCGCATAGCCAATGCCCTGATTGGAATCGGCGTCGATCAGATCGTCCACGCGCGCATCGGCGTCGGTCAGTGCCTCGACCATATCTTGCTCGGCGTCGATGCGGTCTGCAGTGGAGAGATCGCGATTGGCAAAGGTGAAGGAGTAGGTGTAGGCAGGCGCGCCGCCGGCATCCTCGAGCGCGGCAAAGCCGGCATCGGTAACCTCGGCCACGCCATAGGTGATGGTGTTCACCGTAAAGTCCGAATTGTTGAGGAACAGCGCCTGGCTATCGGGCTGGGTCATGATGCCGCAGATGGTGTAGGTTCTGCCCTCGAGCTCGACCTTATCGCCCACGGCGAGGTCGTTGTTGGTGGCAAAAACGCGGTCGATTGCTACCTCGTCGTCCGCCTTGGGCTCCTTGCCCTCACAGTAGGACGCGATATCGACCTTGGTGCGGTGCGCATAGGTGCGCAGCGTGCGCTTGGTGCCGTCGTCGCCGGCGGTCTTTTTGATGATGGCGTCGATGGAGAAATTCTTGTAGAGCGTGACGCCGCCGACGTCGTCGGCCGCGTCCTCGGCTGCCTTGAGCTGATCGTCGGTAGCCTCGAAGGAGGTGGTCACGCGGCCGTCCTCAATCGTGTACGCATCGCGCATGTCGTCGATAAGGCAGCCGATGGAGTGGGCCGCAAGCAAAAAGCCCGATGTAAGGGCGATGCTTCCGCACATAAGCAAAAAGATGCCTAGGTACTTGCCGATATTGCGGCGCAGCTCGCGCGGGAGACGTTTTGCGAGAGGTGTCATGGCGCCGCCTACCAATCGAGCTCGGCGGCCGCGACGGGCGACTCGTTGAGCTCATCCTCGACGATGCGCCCGTCGCGCAGGCGCAGCACGCGGTTGGCCATGCGAGCGATGGCGGCGTTGTGCGTGACGATGATGATGGTGCAGCCGTACTCGTGATTGACATCCTCCATGAGCTGCAGGATTTCCTTGGACGTCTTATAGTCGAGCGCGCCCGTAGGCTCGTCGCACAGCAGCAGACCTGGGTTTTTGACGAGCGCGCGGCCGATGGCACAGCGCTGCTGCTGGCCGCCCGAAACTTGGCGCGGGAACTTGTTGCGGTGCTCGTAGAGGCCCAGCGAACGCAGCAGGTCGTCGACATTGAGCGGGTTTTTGGACAGGTGCGCCGTGACCTCGATGTTCTCCTTGATGGTGAGGTCGGGCACCAGATTGTAGAACTGGAAGACAAAGCCCAGCTCACGGCGGCGGTACTCACCCAGGTCGGTAGGCTTGAGCACCGTGAGGTCGCAGCCGTCCACCATGATGGAGCCGCCGTCGGCATCCTCCAGGCCGCCAATGAGGTTGAGAAAGGTCGACTTGCCCGAACCCGAGGGCCCCAGCATGACGCAGATCTCGCCGCGGTTGATGGACGTGTCGATGCCATCGAGTACCGTCAGGCGCGCATCACCGTCGCCATAGTGTTTCTTGAGCCCTTTGACCTGGACATAGGCTTCCTGCGTTGCCATGGTATCCCCCATTGTTAGCCTCGTACTACTTTATAAGCGTAATAGTAAACCTTGGCGAACTATTTTTGGAGCGAGGCCTGGAATTTATTTCAGACTAGTCATTGGGGACGTTCTTAAATGACTAGCCGCTAGGGACACTCTTTCGCCACCCGGCACTTGGGGACGTTCCTTATCTGCCGGTAGCTGGGGACAGTCCTTGCCAGCCCGGCCGGCGAGCCGATGAATCGGCAAAGACTGTCCCCGATGACTAGTCGTTTAAGAACGTCCCCAGTGACTAGGTGGCTAGGCGCGGGATTTGGTGCGCGAGAGTGCGAGGCCTACGGCGGCGATGGCCGCGGCAAAGAGCACCGTGACGCCCAGATCGCAGGCGATGTCGCCCAGCACGGTGGACGTCAGGTCCGCGGCGAGCGCCTTGCCGATCGCGTCGTTCACCCAAAACGTCGGCACAAAATGCGCCGCGGTCTGCACGGCCGAGCCCATGAGCGACAGCGGCATCCAGGCGCCACCCAAAAACGTCATGAGCATGCCAAGCAGGTTGCCCACACCGTTGAGCAGCTCCTCGCGCGCGCCCAGACTCGAAAGCGCAAAGCCAACGGCCAGCGGCGTGCACGCCAGGGCAAACGTCGCCGCCAACGCCAGGCACACGCGACCCACGCCGACCTCGGCGACCGCGCCGGCAAAGCCCACGACGCCCATCATGCTCGACACAAACCAGATGCAGACGGTAAGCACGGCGGCGGCCGCAAACACGGCGAGCGAACGCCGGCGCTCGGAGATTGGGCCGGCATCCATACGACGCACGCGGTCGGGCTCGTTCATGCCCGAGAACACCAACCCCACCGACACGATGACCGACGAGATAATCGCGTACGCGCCAAAGTTGAAATACGACCCGAGCGTGGCGGCGGCCGTCGAGTCGACCTTGACCTGCTCGATCTCGACCTCGGCACGCTCGGCGGCCGCATGTTCGGCAGCCTTGGCGACGCTGCCGTTAGAGGCGGCAGGCTCTAGGGCCGCCGCAGCGCCCGCGAGCGAGATCCAGCGCGAGGCCTCGGCAGACGAAAGTGCCGCCGCCATGGTGCCGGCACCGTAGGTCACATCGAGCTTGGGCAGGGACTCCCCCGCGCGGGCGGCTGCAACGAGGTCGCCCTCAAACCCCTCCGGAATAAAGAACACGCAGTCGGCGCTACCCTTGGCGCTGTTGCTCTTGGAGAGCGCGTCTGCAAGGTCGTACGTATCGTCGCCGATGCCCGTGACCAGCTCAAAACGCGACCCCAGGTGCTTGGTAAGCGCGCGCGAAAGGTCGCTGTCGTCGCGGTCGACCACGACCACGTTGGCATCGTAGGGCTTGTACTCGGTAAGCTGCGACGAATTCCAGCTGACGGAAGCTGCAATAAACACGCCCATGAGCGAGATGAACACCGTATAGATGAGCAGGTAGAACGGGTGCGCGAGCGCCATGCGAAGCGCGGTCTTAAAGGTGCTCATAGCGGCTCCTTCCAAAGATCAGCGTAGCGGCGGCGACAAACACCAGGGCCATCAGGACCAGCGCGCCGGCGCGAACGGCAAACGGCCCCAGGTCCTCAAAGAAATACAGGCGGTTGAACATGTCGCAGATGAGCTTGACAGGGTTGAACCAGCACTCGGCCGGGCAGGCGCGGGCGACGTCGTCGGCAAGCGCCATCGCCGGCTCGCCGTAGAGGCCGGCGAACAGGGCGCACGTGGTAGCAAAGCCCGTGAGGATGCCTGACTTGGACGCCTTGCCGCCCTTAACGGGAAGCGTGCCCACAAAGAGCCCCAAGCCCGTGGCGGCAAGCGCGGAAGCGGCGCCGCCCACCAAACACAGTCCCTCGCGCCCGCCAAAGTCGACGCCCACGACCAGGCGCACGTAGCCGATCGTGATCGTCATCGAGGCGAAGGAGACCAGCCACGAGCCGACAAAAATGCCGGCCAGCGACGCCGTCTTGGAAAGGCCGCCCACGCAGCGGCGTGCGCCAAGGCCGGACAGATTGGGTTGCAAATCGACGACGCTCAAGGCGGCAAACTCGGCAGACATCATCGCGACCAGGCCAAAAAGCGCGTAATAGTAGATGACCGTGCCATCGGGCGTGGTGCGTGTCAGGCTTACGCGGCGGGTGCCGCCCTCGAGCGACAGGGCGCGCGCAACCGCCTCGGAGTCGGCGAGCGCCGCCGGGTTGTCCTGGGCAATCTGGGACATGAGCTCGGCATTTTGCGTATACGAGCTCGCCACCGTCTCAAGGATGCTGCGGTCGGTGAGCACCGACGACGCACGAGAGCTGTCATAGCTCGAAAGCAACGTGAGTTTGGGCGTGCCCGCATCGTCGACCGTATAGATGCCCGCGACCTCGCCGGCCTTGAGCGCACGGTTCGCATCGGCTGCGTCGTCGCACTCGTGGATCTCGAGCAGTTGGTCGTCGCCTTCCTTGGCAAGCGACGTCGCCACGTCCTTAAAGGTCGAAGCGTCCCAGGCCTCGTCCGTCACGATGGCAACCGGCACCGGATCGATCTTGCCGTCGGAGCTGAGATTCGCAAACATAAACATGAACATCGTGGAAAGCGCGATGGGAAAGAGAGCGCCCCAAACCCACGTGCTCGGCCGGCGCAGCAGCGTCTTGACCGTAATGATAATGGTATTGAACATGGCTGCCCCCTAGTCGCGCAGCTCGCGGCCGGTGATCTCGAGGAACACGTCGTTGAGGGTCGGCGGCTCGCTCCACACGCGGCCGAGTGCCACGTCGGCGGCACGCAGCGTGTCGAGGATGTCGACCAGATTGTGCGGGCTCGCTTCGCAGGTACAGACGAGCTCGCCGCCGGACAGCTCAACCGAAAGCACGTGCTCGAGGGCGCGCAGCCGCTCGACCGTGGCGGTCTCGACGGCGCCGACCTCGACCGTCACGCGCTCGCCCATCTGAATCATGCGCTTGAGCTCGTCGTTGGTGCCCTGCGCCAGCACGCGGCCGCCGTCCATGATCACGATGCGGCTGCAAATCTGCTCGACTTCCTCCATGTAATGGCTGGTATACACCACCGTGGCGCCCTCGTCGCGCAGGCGGCAGATACCCTCCAGGATGGCGTTGCGGCTCTGCGGGTCGACCGCCACCGTGGGCTCGTCAAAAAAGATGAGCTCGGGCTTGTGCGCGATGCCGCAGGCAATGTTGAGACGACGCGCCAGGCCGCCCGAGAGCTTGCCGGGGCGGAACTTGGCAAAGTCGCCCAAGCCGACAAAGTCGATGGCCTCGTCGACCAGCGCACGGCGGCGCTTGCGGTCGTTGACGTAGAGACTGCAGAAATAGTCGATGTTCTCGCGCACGGTGAGCTCGTCGAACACCGCAACTTGCTGCGGGACCACGCCGATGCGGCGCTTGAGGTCATAGCGGGCGGGCGTCATGGGTTCACCGAACAGCTCGATGGTGCCTTTGTCGTAGGCGAGCAGCTGCAGAATGCAGTTGATGGACGTGGTCTTGCCCGAGCCGTTGGGGCCCAGCAGGCCAAAGATCTCGCCGGGGGCGATGCTCAGATTAAAGTGGTCGAGCGCGATAAGATCGTCGTAGCGCTTGACGAGATTTTCGACGTGGACGATGTCTGTCATGAGGCGGCCCTTCTGTTGATTGCGGCCCGGTACGATTGCATCATCGCAGGAGCGGACGGCGCGCACCAGTGAGCTTTGTCACGAGTGCGGAGCTTGGCCGTGCGGCCTGCCGACTTCCCCGCTTTGTCGCGCGGGAGGAATGTCACGGTTGCGCAGGCGGTCCCTCCACCACACGCAGCTTCGCGTACAATACCCGTATGAACAGGCTTTTCGACAAATCGATCGTGCTGGCGTGCTGTATTGCGGCCGCCATGGGTCTTGCTGTGGACGCTCGCCTGGTCGCGGCGTTTTGCCTTGGCGTTATTGCCACCTCGCTGGCCGAGGTCGCACAGGGAAACCGCGCCCGCCGTGCAAGCGAGGCCGCGAGCTACGTCTACATCATCGCAGCTGTCTTCGTGCCGCCGTTTGTGCCGTTTGCGCCTCTCGTCCTCTATGACATCGCGCGGCGCGTGCGCCGTGAGCACGCCTGGGTCGCGCTGGGCATTGGCTCCGTCTTTGCCTTTGCGCTCGTCGCGGACCTTCGCACCGACGCGCTTACCGCCCGAACGCTCCTGCTGGCCGCCATCCTTTCGGTTGCCGCCACCTTGCTATCGCTACGTACCGCCCAGTTGGAGCGCGAGCAGCTGCGCATGCGCCGTACCCGCGACGAGCTGCAGGAACGAGCCCTCGCGCTCGAGGCGCGCAACCGCGATCTTGCCGACCGCCAGGACTACGAAGTCGAACTTGCGACCCTGGCCGAGCGCGCCCGCATCGCGCGCGAAATTCACGACAACGTCGGCCACCAGCTCACGCGTGCTTCGTTGCAGACCGAGGCCCTGCGCGTGGTCCACGCCAACGAGCCCAGGATTGCCGCCGACTTTACCGACGTCAAACGCACGGTTGACGAGGCGCTCCAGCTCGTACGCACCAGCGTCCACTCCCTCAACGACAACGCCGTCGACCTTTCCGTGCAGCTCGAACGCATTGTTGAAGGCGCGCGCTCGGACGGCGGCCCGCAGATTGAGCTTGAAGTTTTGGCCGAGCATGCGCCCGCAAATGTCGCCAACTGCTTTGCGGCGGTCCTGCGCGAGGCGCTCTCCAACACCATGCGCCACGCCCATGCCAAAACCATTACCGTGCGGTGCATGGAGCATCCGTCGTTTTACCAGCTCATCGTTACCGACGATGGCGCGGGCGGGGTCCAAGCAAGCGGCTGCGGCGCCGCAGAGGGCATGGGGTTGAGCTCCATGCGCGAGCGCGTCGAGGCGCTTGGCGGCACCTTCACCGCCGGTCCGCGTGCCGGCGCCGGCGGCTGGCGCGTGTTTGCCACCGTTCCCAAACCGCAAGGAGATGAGGGCCGATGAGGCTTATTGTTGTCGACGACGACCGCTTGGTGGTCGATTCGCTCAAGATTATCCTGGGCGCCCAGCCGCAGATCGAAGTGGTGGGCACCGGCGCCAACGGCGACGACGCGGTCGTGCTCTACGCCGAGCACACACCCGATATCGCGCTGCTCGACATTCAGATGCCGGGACGCGACGGCCTATCGGCGGCGCGCGAAATCCTTGAGCGCGACCCTTCGGCGCGCGTGGTGTTTCTGACGACATTCTCGGATGACGAGTACATTGTGTCGGCGCTTAAACTGGGCGCCCGCGGCTATCTGATCAAAACCGATGTCGCCGCCATTCCGCCGGCGTTGGCGCAGGTCATGGCTGGCAAGCGTGTGCTCGAGGGCAAGGCAATCGAGGATGTCGACTTTGATGGGGCGAACGCTGAAGCCGGTGCGACCCACCGGCCCGCGGCCTTTGTCAGCCTGACCGACCGCGAGTTCGAAGTCGCAGAGCTCATCGCCCGCGGCCTCGACAACAAGGAGATTGCCGCCACCGCCTATATGGGCGAAGGCACGGTGCGCAACCACATTAGCTCGATCCTGGCCAAAATGGGCTTGCGCAACCGCACCCAAATCGCCATCGCCTACCTGCGAGGGTAGTTGTCCGACGACCGACCGCTCCGGCGTAGCAAAATGGCTGCTGCCGATTTAATGCCATTTCAAAACTATGCCGGTTTACGGGGCTAAACTCAGGACCCCCATCCATACCCGCGTTTTCTGCAAAATGACAGCTCGTCTACCTGCGGTTTTATTTTCACGAATATCGGCATGGTTGGGGACTCGTGACTCAGCCCCGTAAACCGGCATAGTTTTGTCCGAGCGACCACGTCAAGGGCCTCCGTAAGCCGCTTCAAGCCAAAAATGATCCGTTTTCCTCCGTCCCCGGGGGATCATTCGGCGGCGCCAACCACGAAACCGGCCCATCTACTACGTTTGACTCGATACCCCTGACCATACCTTCGTTTTGAACAAAACCGCAGGCGTTCTACCTGCGGTTTTGTTTTCGCGTTTTTTGGCATGGTTGGGGGTAAGGGACTAAACGTAGTAGATGGGCCGGTTTCGTGGCGAACCCTTCTCGCCTACGCACAAAAGCGCCGCCACGGAGGAGGGAGATACCTCCGTGGCGGCTGGGGCTGGGGATGGGGCTATGTTCTGGCTCCCCGCCGGCCGCCCGGGGCCTTCTGGCCCCGGGCGCTGCCAGCGTGCCTAGCGCTTACGGATACCCCAGACCAGGGCTCCGACGCCGGCCATGGCAATGACGAATGCCATGAGCAGTGCAGCGGCCTGCTGGTCACCCGTGGTGGGCAGGAAACCCTTGACCGTCTTGACGATGTTCGTCACGGTCTTGGGCGTGCCGGGATCGGGCGTCGGCACGGGCGTCTCGGGCTTCTTGTACGTGTTGTTGAACACGATACCTTCGACGCTCTTATCGCCCTTGGCAAAGGCGACGTTCGCCTTGAGGTTTCCCTCGCCGTCATCGGCCACGTTGACGGTCGCGGTAAAAACGGACTTGTCGTAGGTCATACCGGCCTCGTCGCCCTTGACCTCGCTGATGGTGTAGACGTACGTACCAGGCTCGTCGTACTCGAACTTGTCGAAGTTGATCTTGCCGTCGGCATCGTTGGTGACGGTGGACTCGATGTCCTCGCCAACGAGCTTAAAGCTAAACTCGTCCTTCTTGAGCTCGCGTCCCTCGAGCACCTTGATGGCGCCGATGGAAACCTGCGTGGGCATGGCGTGGTACTTGTTGGTAAAGCCAGCCGACTCGGTGGTTCCCTCGAGCTTGTGCGTCGCGGTCAGCGTGCCGTCACCATTGTCGGAGACGGTGGTCACGACGGTGTAGGTCGCGCTGTCATAGGTGACGCCCTTGTACAGGCCGAGCGCGTTGGGGCAAGCCTCGCGCAGCGTGTACGTGTGCGTGCCGGGTGCCTCGTAGCGGATCGGGCTCAGCGTAACGGTGCCGTTGACGTCGTTGGTGCCACTAGCGACAGTCACGCCGTCCTCGAGCAGCTCAAACGTGAACTCGCCAGCTGCAAGGTCGCGTCCGGTCAGACGCTTGACCGTCTTGACCTGATCGGTCACGGAAGAATCGGTGGGCGCCACGCCGTAGGTGTTGGTGAACGTGAAGTCCGCACCGTCGTCGCCGTTGCGCACGACGCTCAGATGTCCGGCACCGTCGTCAGTCACGGTGTAGGAAACCTTGCGCGTGGCGTTGGCGTCGTTGGTCACGCCAGGGGCGCTACCGGACTCGGTCACCGTGTAGGTAAAGGTGTGCGAGCGCGGGGCGGTGGGAGCTGCGGGCTTGGACTCATCCTTGGTCTCGTCACCGCTGGCGTCAGCGTCAACCTCGACCTCGTCGGCGTTGGCTTCAGCGTCGCTCGATGCATCGCCAGAAGCATCGGTCGTCACACCCAGGGCGCGGTTGAGGTCGTCGAGCGTAAAGTGGATCTTGCCAAAGTCCACGTTGCCGACCGCGTCGTTGGTTGCGGTTGTGTGCTCGGGCATCGGGGCACCAGCCTCGTCGGCAGTCACGGTGAAGGTGAACTTGCCCGCGATGTCGGCCGGGGTCAGGCCCTCGGCAGCCTGGAGCTTCTTGGTGCCGGCGAGTGCGGCATCCGCGGCCTCGGCGCCGTAGACGTTCTCGAACAAGGGCTGAATGCCGTCGTAGGCGGGCGTCGCCGTCAGGGTCCCGTCACCGTTGTCGACGACGATGACCTTAAAGCTAAAGCTCGGCTTTGCAGCGGTAATGCCCTTTGCTGCGAGCGGAGACGTGTACTCGAAGGCCGTGTAGTTGATGGTCCATGCAAGCTTGGCATCCGTGTCGGTACGGATGGCGCGTCCGGCGCTCACCAAATCGGCGAGCATCTCAGTCGTGTAATGCAGTGTGCCAAAGCTCACCTGGCCGTTGATGTTGGTCGCCACAGTGCCGTCAATGGCTTCCGTCTCGCCCGCATAGGCGATGCCAAAGTAGAACTCGCCGTTGGCCAGCGGACGACCGGTCAGGGTCTTGGTGGCGACAATCTGCGCAAGCTCGCCGCCCGGGTTATCGGTCGATGCGTGGTAGCTGTTGGCGAACGGGACCAGCGCGCTCTCGACCTTATTCTCGCCGCTCTTGTGGACCGTCACAGGCGTGCCATTGGGTCCGCCAGAAACGGTCGTCGTAGCGGTGAGTGTGCCGGCGCCATCGTCGGCGATAGCAATCGTCACCGTGCGCTCGGCGCTGTCGTAGGTGTAGCCGGGCTGGCCGTCGTTCTTCTCGGCCACGGTGTACGTAAAGGTCTTGCCGGCATCAGCCTGCGTAAACTTGACCTCATGACCCGCCAGGATGTCGATCAGACCAACCGTTGCCTCTGCCGTTGCAGGGGACTTGTACACGTTGACGCCCTCGTGCAGGCCGAGTGCCTTGGCCGAGGCCTCGTCGGCGGGCGTCACGGTAAAGGTAAACTGGCCCTCGGTCATGGGACGTCCGGAGAGGGTCTTGCTGAGCTTAAGGCCGCCGGCCGCGGTGTAGTTGAGCTCAGTGTGGTACTTGTTGGTAAAGCGGCCGCTTTCCTTCTTGGTGACGTTGGCGATCAGGACGCCCTTGCCGTTATCAGTCACGGTCACTTCGGCGGTTGCGACATGCGCGTCATACGTCATACCGGCCGCGCTGCCCGCGTTCTCGCGGATCTCGTACTTGTAGGTTCCGGCAGCCGTGTAGTGGATCTTGCCGAACTTGATGGCAGCGATGCCATCCTTCGCGTCCTTCTTGCTCACGGTTACGGTTGCGGGATCGGGCAGCGGGGCGCCCTCGGGAGCGGTGATGGTAAAGCTGAACTTGTCTGCATCCGTCCAGTCGCGACCGTCGATGGCCTTGCTCAGGCCAAAGTCGAGCTCTGCGTCGAGCGGGGTCACGCTGTAAGCGTTCTCGAAAGTTGCAGCCTTGACGTCGTCCTTCAGGACATGCTTCGCCTCGAGCGTGCCGTCGCCGTTGTCCATGATGGTGGTCTCGATGCCGTACTCGACATCGCTGTAGGTGATACCGCCGGCGTTGCCCTTGACCTCGCGCAGCGTGTAGGCGTGCGTTCCAGCCTTGTCGTACTTCACGGGGCTCATCGTAATCGTGCCGTCGGCGGCGTTCTTGCCGGTGGCAACGACCTTGGCGTCCTTGCCCTCGCCCTCGACGAGCTCGAAGGAGAACTCGCCGTCCTTGAGGTCGCGGCCGTCCAGGACCTTGGTCGCGGTGATCTGGTCGGTGACGCTGAACTCGTCAGGATTCGGCTTGTAGCTGTTGTTGAACTTCGCCTCGTTGGCGCCCTGCAGCTCGTGCTTTACCTCGAGCTCGCCCTTGCCGTTGTCGGTGACGGTCGTCTCGATTATGTATGTCTTGCCGTCGTAGGTGATGCCGTTGCCGGCGTCGCCCGGGACCTCGCGCAGCGTGTAGGTGTGCTTGCCGGGCTCGTTGTAGGTGATCTTGCTCATCGTGATCTTGCCGTCGGCGGCGTTAGTGCCGGTGGCGACGACCTTGGCGTCCTCGCCCTCGACGAGCTCGAAGGAGAACTCGCCCTCAGCCATGTCGCGCCCGGTCAGGTACTTGGTCGCCTTGATCTTGTCGGTGACGCTGGAATCCTTGGGCGTCACGTTATAGGCGTTCTCAAAGATCGCCTTCTTAGCGTTCTGCAGCTCGTGCTCGACACTGAGGGTGCCGTCGCCGTTGTCCTTGACGATGGTCACGATGGTGTACCCAGCGGTGCTGTAAGTAATGCCGTTTTCGGTGGCGCCGGCCTTGGTCTCGCGCAGCGTGTAGGTGTGCTCGCCAGCCGCGGTATAGGTGACGGGATCCATCACGATCTTGCCGTCGGCATTGTTGGTGCCGGTGGAGACTACGTTATTGCCCTCGACGAGCTCAAAGAAGAACTCTCCGGCCTTGAGGTCGCGGCCGGTCAGGACCTTCTTCGCGGTAATCTGGTCGGTGACGCTGGAGCTCTTGGGGGTCACGTTGTAGGAGTTCTTGAACTCGGCAACCTTGACGTCTTTCAGAACATGCGTGGCGCTGAGCGTACCGTCGCCGTTGTCCGTGATGGTGGTCTCGATGGTGAACTTGGCATCGCTGTAGGTGATACCGCCGGCGTTGCCCTTGACCTCGCGCAGCGTATAGGCGTGCGTTCCGGCCTTGGTGTACTCGATGGGGCTCATCGTGATCTTGCCATCGGCGGCGTTCTTGCCGGTGGCGACGACCTTGGCGTCCTTGCCCTCGCCCTCGACGAGCTCGAAGGAGAACTCGCCCTCAGCCATGTCGCGGCCGGTTAGAACCTTGGTCGCGGTGATCTGGTCGGTGACGCTCGTCTCAACAGGCGTCACGCCGTAGATATTGGTGAACGTAAATGCCGCATTGCCGTCCGGCTTACGGGATACGCGCAGATTACCCTCGCCGTCATCAGTCACGGTGAAGGAAACCGTACGCGAAGGCTCGACGTCGTTGGTCACGCCAGCGACCTCGCCGGACTCTGTCACGGTGTAGGTAAAGGTGTGCTCGCGCTTCTCGGGCTTCTTGCCCAGAGCCTTGTTGAGGTCGTCGAGCGTAAAGGTAATCTTGCCAAAGTCGACCTTGCCCTTGGCATCATTGGTCACGCTCGCGTTCGCGGGCATGGGTGCGCCCTCTTCACCGGTCACGGTAAAGGTGAACTTGCCGGCAATGTCAGCCGGGGTCAGGTCATCAGGAACCTGCAGATTCTTCTTGCCCACAAGCGATGCCTCGACAGGCGCGGCAGTGTAGGAGTTCACAAACTCGTTGCCGGCGTCGCCGTAGACAGCCGTCGCCGTCAGGGTACCATCGCCGTTGTCGGCAACGGTCACATATGCGTCAATTGCCGCCGTGGTAGCGCTCACGCCCGCAGGCAGCTCGCCGGTCTGCTCGGCAGCAATGTAATGAATAGTCCACGTGGGCTTATCTGCGCTGGCGTCAAACGACGCCTTGTCTTCCTCGACAAGCTTGACAAGCGACTTGGTCGTGTACGTCAGCGGACCGAACTCAACCTTGCCACTCTTGTTGGTTGCGTTCAGCAGGACCTCGTCGTGCCCCGCGTAGCTCAACGTAAACTTGAATTCACCGTCGGCCATCAGGCGCCCCGTGAGCGTCTTGGTAGCCTCAAGAGTCAGCGGGGTTTCCGTCTTGGCGCTATAGGTGTTCGTGAACTTAGTCTCACCCGAGGTCTTTTCAACGTCGGCCTTAAGCTCGCCCTTGGCGTTAACCGTCACAGTCACCTTGAACGTGGCAACGTTCTTGCTGTAGGTAATGCCACCGGCGTCGCCCTTGACCTCGCGGACCTCATAGGTGTACTCGCCCGGCTTGTTGTAGGTGATCTCGCCGAAGTCAATAGCTGCCTTGCCATTGTCGAGATCGGCATTGGTCACAGTTACGGTCGCGGGGTCGGGCATCGGGGCATTGTTGTCGGACGTCGCGGAGAGCTCAAACTCAAACGCATCCGTATCCGCCCACTTGCGGCCCTCGAGCACCTTGGTCAGACCAAAGTCAGTCTTGGTATCCACCGTTGTCGGCTTGGTTGCAAGGCTAAAGATAATCTTGCCGTTGTTGCCCAGGTGCGAATGCACGTGCGTGGAAGTCGCAACGGAGGAAAGGTCATTCCACCTGGGGTTAAGCACGTCGCGCGCGGTCTCGGTCTTGTTGCCGTTCGCCTCCACATCGTCCTTGGTGGTATGCAGCTGGTCGATATAGGCCAAGCGCGCGGTTCCCTTATTAAAGGACCAATAGCCGTCATCTTTGACCAGAGCGCCGTCGTAGTTGGCGATCTCGTGCCCCTCAAACTCCACAACGGCATAGTCGTCCTTCGGCTTGCCGTTTGCGCCCATCGCCACAAACTCGTCCTTGTAGTAATAGACGTCGTTGCCCTGCGGCTTTACCGTCGCGCGCTGGGTGCATTCCTTGTCCGTGTAGATAGGCGTGATTTTTTGGAAGTAATAGTAGCTGTTGGTATCGGCGGGCTCAAACTCGGCGACAACATCGCCCAGCTCGCCGCCCGACCACTTGTTGGCCAGGAAGTAGACCGTCTGGTTGTCGGCACCCTTATGTTTTTCGATATACTTCTTGAGTCCGTCATCGGGCGTAAACAGGTTGTTACGCGCGGCGTCCTTGACGCTCGAGGTGTATTTAATCTGAATAGGCTTGATGTCATTGAGCGACGTGCGCTCAAAGATCCCGTTTTCCATGTCCACGTGATAGCGGATCAGCGGAATCAGCGATGCGGGAATCTTGACCGTCACGATATCGCCCTGCTGCGCATTGGCAGAGCGCTCGACGGTGATGACCAGGTCTTTGGCCACGCCCGAAAACTCGTACGTGTCCGTGTTGCCCTTGGTTGTCTTGGTCACCTCATCAAAGGGGACGCCATTAATCTGAGCGCTGACAAACGTATCGACCTGCATAAAGTCGCCCAGCTCATCACTAAAGGTGATGTAGCCGGACTTGCTCTCGTCGTAACCATCCTCGATCTGAGTGGGAGAACCCTTGCCCGAGGTGATAGAGCTCGAGATATCATCAAACACCTTCTTGAGCTCATCGGCATTCGACGCAGCCTTGTAGAAGTCGGAATTCTCGGTGCGCTTACCAAGACTATTGGTTGTGTAGGACGTGGCGTTTGGATAGTTGCTCGACACGGCGTGCATGAACCTGTTTTCTTTGCTTGCCTTGCTAATGGCCTGATCCGGGTTCGCACCGCTAAAGATGCCGATGGTGTAGATGGTGGCGCCTTTATCTTTCATGGTCTTGGCGGCATTAACGGCATCATTAGCGACATCGGACTCAAAACCATTAGAACTTGTAGGAGAGCCGTCGGTAAAGAACACGACGACCTTCTGGGCATCCGTGCGGCCCGACATGTCGCGAGCAAGCTCAAGGCCGTAATCAGCCTGCGTAGCGCCGGCGGGCTCGATGTGGCCGACCGTATTCTTAAGTTCCGTCGCATCGCTACCGACACACGGCGTCAGGCCCTTCATAACCTGCGAATAGTTATATTTGTTCCAGCTATACGTACCGTTACCGATATCGTAGCTCTTTGTACCGGCAAACTTGACAATCGAAACCTGATGCTGTTTGGAATCATCTTTGATCTTTGCGTTCTGTTCGGCGATGGTGTCGATAAAGGAACTGGCAGCTGCCTTGAGTGCGTCGATGCGTTTGGTCGAATCGCTGCCACCCATGTCATCATCCATCGACCCGGAGGCGTCCAGCACCATCACGATATCGAGCGGCTTAGTAACCAGCGACGTTGTATCAGAAGTCGAAGAGATCGTGGAAAGCGTCGTCACAAAGTCGGACTTTTCGTCCTGCGCGGGCTCGACCGTCTTGTCCGTCCAAATCCGGCCCACATAACGTGTCGTCTGGTCCTGCTCGCCGCCCGACGCCCAGTATTGCCAACGGCTAGTGGTGTCAGGATCGACTATCTTTGTCGCCGTCGGTCCGTCCATTCCGGTGCTGGACCTGGCGTTGGCCTCAGGCAGCATGGCAAATGCTGCGGCCGGCAGTACCAGCACAACGGCCAGTATCACCGACAGGAGGCCCCTCGTGTACTTACTCATCGCGTCTCCCTTCTCGCAGGCTCAAACCTTGCATCAGCCTAAAGTTACGGAATGAGACACAATTTGGGCAGGTGACACACGTTCCAAATTCGATTTTGAACGTGAGACAAATGTCTCACCAAAGTTGAGACACGGCGTTTTCGCAGGAAAATAGGTGCGACTCGGAGCCATCAGGCAAAAATGATCCGCTTTCCTCCGTCCCCGAAGGGGGCAGTCGATGGCGCTCGCCACGAAACCGGCCCGTCTACCACGTTTGACCCGATACCCCTGACCATAGCCGCGTTTCATCAAAACCACCCCTAAAAGGGGTGGTTTGCTCTTAGGGTATAACCCTTGGATTTCCGGCACGCGTCTAAAGGCGCCGGCCCTCACGGGGTTCGGGCCGCACTGCAGATTGACCCGTGACGGGCCGGTCAAACCGGCGCTATTTACGCCCCGGCCCCCTATCGAAGGGGTCCTCGTACTCCTTGACGCTCAGCCGGTCGATCGCGATGTCGGCCTTCTCCTGCTCCCGGATGTACTTCGCGATGGTGGCCTCGTTCAGGCCGACGGTGGACACGTAGTAGCCCTCGGCCCAGAACTTCCTGTTGCCGAACCTGTACTTCATGTTCGCGTGCTTGTCGAATATCATCAGCGAGCTCTTCCCCTTCAGGTAGCCCA
>CABUOF010000041.1 GCA_902493125.1 uncultured Collinsella sp.
AACTGTCCGCGGGCTTGCGGTGAGACACGCTTGTCTTATGCGTTTCTCGCCTAGATAAACAGGCTCAGGATTAGAACCATGATGAGGCCGACAACGGAGTTGACGAGCTCCAACAGGCCCCATGTCTTATAGGTATCCTTCATCGACAGGCCAAACGACTGCTGGAACAGCAGGTAGCCGCCGTCATACATAGGCGTGATGGTATTGGATGCGCAGGCGCAGACCAGTACTGCAAGCACCGGGTTGATGCCAAACTGCGTAACCATAGGCGCCACGACGCCGGCGGCGGTGATGGCCGAGACGGTACCCTGGCCGGTGAGCAGGCGCAGGACCACCGTGATCACCCAAGCCAAAATCAGCGGCGACACTGGCATGAGGCTCACCATGTCGGCAAGCGTCGCGCCAACGCCAGAAGTAATGATGACCTGCTTCATGATGCCGCCGGCACCGATAACGAGCAGCACGTTCGCGACGCCCTTGATAGCATCGGACATAGAGCTAGAGATCTCTCCGCCATCCATGCCGCGCGTATAACCATACGCAACCATGGCAAGAATCATCGTGATGAGCATAGTGATATCTGCGCTACCGATGCAGCTGGCAAGATCGTATGCAAAGCAACCCTCGCCCACCGTGTTCTTGATAATCGAAGCCCCAATCATGATGATTGCCGGGAACAGCGGCACCAGAATGGAAAGCCAAAACGGCGGAAGCTCGTCCGCGGGCCTGCGCTCCGCCGGCTTCATAACATTGCCAAGCGGCATGTCATCGAGACCGGGGATGAAATGGCACAGCAAAAGACCAGAGCAGATAAGTGTCGGAATCGTGACGATCAGACCAAAGATGTAGACCGGCGGAACCTCGGCACCAAAGGCACTCACCAGCGCCATAGGACCAGGCTGCGGCGGAAAAAGAGAATGGCCCATCGTGGTACCAGAAACAGCCGGGATAATCAGGCGCATATAGGGGATGTCGGCCTCTTTGGCGATGCTGATAACGAGCGGCGTAACGATAAGGAACGCCACCTCGTAGAACATGCTCATACCAAAGATAACGCCGATGATCAGAAGCGCAACAGGCAGCAGCTTAATACCGAGCTTGTCAACGATAGTGTCGGCAATCTGCTGCGAGGCACCCGAATCGGTCATCAGTTTTCCGATGGCTGCGCCAAAGATAATGATCAGCGCAAGCGACTTAAGCGTTCCGCCCAGTCCATCTTCCATGGTGGTGACAAGGTCGCCCACAGAGATGCCGTCGGCAAGGGCGATAAAAATGGCGGAAAGAATAAGCGCAATGATGCTGTTGATTTTAAACTTAACGATCATGGCGACCAGCAGGACTACGCCCACCAGCACCCAAAGGAGTGAAACAACTCCCGCATTCATAGATAAGCTCCTTTTAACTGGCAATGAAGCCAAGTGCTTCTATTCGAAATAGCAGCTTTTACTCGCTTATAGGTTGGCGACAATTGCCTGGGCGATCTCGTCGTACTGAGCCGACTCGAGCGTGACGCGACCGGGGTTCATGGCAAACACGTCGCCAAACTCAAACGGATCGTCCTTGTACTTGGGGACGATATGCACGTGCAGGTGATGCATGGTGTCGCCGTAGGCACCAAAGTTAATCTTGTCGGGATTGAACGCCTTGTGCAGCGCTGCCGCGACGTGGCGGACATCGGCCATAAAGGCGGCGGCGTCTTCCTCGGACATGCAGGAGATGTCATCGACGTGCTGCTTGGAGGCCACGATTACGCGGCCCTTATGACTCTGCTCCTTAAACAAGATGAGCTTGCTGGCAGGCAGGTCAAGCATGGGGATGCCAAAGGCATCGACGAGCGTGTTGTCGGTCCCGCACATGCAGTACGAGCAATCGGTATGCTGTTCCACGGTGATCCTTTCGATCTGGACAATGATGAATGCCGCTTTTGCGGCAGGCGTAACCCCTCGTTTACACCACCAGATAATGGACAGATACAACGCATGCGTAGTCGATACGAAATCGGTTTCGTATCGACTACCGCCATGATACAGCCAACGAGTTGTTACGATTAGGTGAACGTTCACTTTTTATTGTTTTTCTCTTTGCAAATAGAATCCCGTGCGTATACTAAGGCTCAAACGAAACCGATTTCATCGAGCGTGAGCAATAGGATGCTAAGACGCACCCTACCATCTTGGCATCCTATTGCCCACGCAATGTCATTTGCTTTCCTCCCGTCTCGCTGGCTCTTCAGTCCCATTCCGGCACAGCGAGACACTTCCTAGACAACTGACCGTGGGGCCGGCTTTTCTGCTTTAACAGCAGTGCCTCCGATAATCCTCTTTTGCCGGTCCGGGTCAGTTTTTTCACACAACCGAAAGAACGGGTAGCAACATGCGACCGCTCATCATCATGAATGGCGAGAAGATCGATTGGTTCCATACCGTCATCAGGATGCTGATGTATCTGGCGGGCGTTGCAGTACTGGCACTCGGCATGAGTCTCCAGACGGCATCCGGCCTGGGCGTCGCCACGCTCACGTGCTTTGCCACAACCCTATCCATGCTCACGGGCAAGACGCTCGGCTTTTGGATCACTGCTACCTATGTCGCCTACATCGTGGCACAATTCACTATCTTGCGACGCGAGTTCCAGCCGCGCATCCTGCTCGAGCTGTGCTTCTCAACGCTCATCGGCGGCTTCACCGACTTCTTCATGGCGGTCAACCCGCTGCATCCCGCAGCACTCCCCATACAGGTTGAGACCATGCTGCTCTCCCTCGCTGTCACTGCATTTGGCGTAAGTCTCGTCGTCAACATGGGCGTTGTCCCCAACGCGCCCGACGGCCTGGTGCAGGTCATTGCCGAAAAGATTAAACGCCGCTTTGGCGACGTAAAAGTCGTGTTCGACTGCTCGCATGTCGCCGTGTCTCTCGTTCTGTCGCTCGCGCTCATGCACAACCTAGGCGGCTTTGGCGTGACCACCGCCATCTCGGCGCTGTTCTTGGACCATGTCATCAACATCGCTAATAAGCTGTTCGCCCAGCGCTTTGTGCGCGCGGCATTCGGGAAATAGCACCACCGTAAGAACCCGCAAACAGCGCTATACGTTGCTATATCTCACTATACTTTGCTATACTTTGCTATATCTTGCTATATCTTGAGCAAAGGTGGCTCACATGCAAACAAACCCTTTTAAGCCCACAGCAGGTAAAACACCTCCCACGATTATCGGCCGCGAAGATGTACTTGAAGAATTCAGTGAAGGCCTCACCAACGGGCCTGGTGCCCCTGGGCGCCTAATGCGCATAGCCGGCGTCCGTGGAACGGGCAAGACGGTCCTCCTTGACGAGTGCTCACGTTTGGCGCAAAGCCGTGGCTGGACGGTCATAAAAGAGGTCGCAACCGAGGGACTTTGCCAGCGCATTCTCGAACAGCTGCAGCCCAAATTCCAGGCCAAACACGCCAGATTTGAGCCCACCGTAGCTGGCATATCCATCGGCAGCATAGATATTGAGCGAATCGGCCCATCGCTACGCGACGCCATGAGACAGACAATATCCAAGAATGGAAATGGCCTGCTCATCACTCTCGACGAGGTTCAAGACGCAGAGCTCGATGAGGTCCGAACGCTCTCCATTGCGATTCAGCAGGTTATCGGCGAAGACCTTGATATCGCCTTTGTTTTTGCTGGGCTTCCTTCGATGATTGAAAGCATCATCAACGGAAAGACACTTACGTTTTTGCGCCGTGCCCTCCCCTTTGATCTGAAGGCTGTGGCAGTAACCGAAGTGTCGTACTCCCTCGAGGAAACCATTGAAGCGTCTGGCATGGAGTTGCAGCCAGGTATTGCCGGCCAACTTGCCGAGGCAACGCAAGGCTATCCTTTCATGATCCAACTCGTTGGATACTACGCATGGCAGTTGGCAAGACGTGCACATACAGCGATTATTGGAGAAGAAGAAGCCGAGCGTGGCATTGCAACGGCACGCGAACGCTTCTGCGCCATGGTGATTGAGCCCGCGCTGCAGCGCATTCCGCCCACGTGCATCGCTTATCTGCTGAGCATGGCGTCTTTGGGGCAGACGAGCTCGACCAGCATGGTTGCCGATGCCCTAAACAAAACGCCTCAACAGGTGAGCTCCGTCCGCAGCCGCCTGTTAAGAGAATCGATTATCGAGGCTCCTTCGTACGGCAAGGTCTCATTTGCCATCCCCTACATGCGCGACTACCTCTACAAGCACAAAGCCGAACTGGAAGTTGAACTGTAGAAACGACAACTGCCCTGCAAGACGAAAACCGTTTTCGTACGGATTTAAAGCAGACGTAAACGGTTTTCGTCTTGATTTGCGTCCGAAATTAAGACGTAAATTGCGCTTTCGTACGCTTATTACCAGACGCAAATTGTTTTCGTCCGGCTATGCGTCCCCAATCTAGACGCAAAGAGCCCCGAGCTCGTATGAACTCGGGGCTCTTTGCGCCACGCATCTATGAGAGGGAATCGATGCGCCCGGGCGCTACTCCATGTAGCCACCCTGAATGGCGGAAACTGCATGTTCGGTAAAGAACTTGAGCGTGCCGGAGGTATAGCGATTAGCCTTGGGCTTCCAAGCGGCTCGACGCTCGGCCAGGACGGCGTCGACCTCGGCCGGCTCCATCTTCTTGCCGGCGATGCCCACGATGGACAGCGAGCGCTCGGGAATGTTGATCTGGATCAGGTCGCCTTCCTCGATCAGGGCAATCGGGCCGCCCACGGCAGCCTCGGGCGAAACGTGACCGATAGCCGGGCCCTTGGAGGCGCCGGAGAAGCGGCCATCGGTGATCAGGGCAATGCTCGCACCCAGCTCGGGATCGCTGGCGATAGCCTCAGTGGTGTAGAACATCTCGGGCATTCCGGAACCCTTGGGGCCCTCATAGCGAATGATAACGGCATCGCCGGGCTTGACCTCATGCGTCAGGACGGCGTGAATGGCGTCCTCCTCGCAGTCGAACGGACGGGCCTTGAGCGTAGCCTGGAACATCTCACGCGGAACGACGGTGTGCTTGACGACGGCACCCTCGGGGGCAAGGTTGCCGTGAAGGATGGCGATGGAGCCATCGGTACCAAAAGCCTGGTCGAACGGACGGATGATGTCCTCGCGCTTGAGGTTCCACTTCTCCAGGTAGCGGCCGCACTTCTCGTAGTAGCCGTTGTTCTTGAGGTCCTCGAGGTTCTCGCCGAGAGTCTTGCCGGTGACGGTCATGACGTCGAGATGGAGCATCGACTTGATCTCCTCCATGATGCGCGGCACGCCGCCCGCATAATAGAAGAACTGCGCCGGCCACTCGCCTGCGGGACGAACGTTGAGCAGGTAGTGGGCGCCACGGTGCAGACGATCGAAGTCGTCGGCGGACATCTCGATGCCAAACTCACGGGCGATTGCGGGGATGTGCAGCAGGGAGTTGGTGGAACCAGAGATGGCGCCGTGGACCATGATGAGGTTCTCGAAGGATTCCTTGGTCACGATGTCACGCGGACACAGGTTGTGCTCGGAGAGCCACACGGACTGACGGCCGGCCTCGCGGGCGAACTCGCGCAGGTCGGAGCTGGTGGCGGGCAGCAGAGCCGTGCCGGGGAGCATAAGGCCCAGGGCCTCGGCGGTAACCTGCATGGTCGAGGCGGTGCCCATAAAGGAGCAGGCGCCGCAGCTGGGGCATGCGTTGTGCTTGGCAAACTCAAGCTCCTCGCGGGAGATCTCGCCGCGCTCGTAACGGGCAGAAATCGCGCCGAGCTGCTCCAGGGTCAACAGATCGGGACCGGCATCCATGACACCGCCGGTAACGACGATGGAGGGGATGTTGATGCGGCCCATGGCCATGAGGTTCGCAGGCAGGCCCTTATCGCAGCTGGCGACAAAGACGCCGGCATCGAACGGGGTGGCCTTGGCGTGGATCTCGATCATGTTGGCGATCATGTCGCGGCTGGGCAGCGAGTAGTTGATGCCGTCGTGGCCCTGGGCCTCGCCGTCGCAGATATCGGTGCAGAAGTAACGGGCACCGTGACCGCCAGCCTCGGCAACGCCAGCGCGCACCTCCTCGACCAGCTCGAACAGGCCGGCAGAACCCGGGTGCGAATCGCCAAAGGTCGACTCGATGATGACCTGCGGCTTGTCCAGGTCCTCGATCGTCCAGCCGGAGCCCAGACGCAGCGGGTCCATCTCGGGGCTGATGGTGCGAAACTTGCCGGAACGCGGCTGCAGCTTGGCAACCAGGTCGGCGGCCTCCTGCTGAATCTGTGCCTTGGTTTTCTCGTCCATGATGTTCTCCTCTTTTGGTTTGAACGGTTGTACCAATCGTTGGTGAATAAATCTGGTGTAGGTGGCTGCCGAGCGATGTGCTCGGCAAAAGATGCTTAGCTACGCGAACTAGGCGAAGAACGAAATCACCAAGGCGCAGGCAAGACCCGAAAGACCGATGAGCGTCTCCATAACGGTCCAGGACTTGAGGGTGGTCTTCTCGTCAATCTCCAGGAACGAGGAGCACATCCAAAAACCGGCATCGTTGACGTGCGAGAGGGCCGTGGCACCGCCGCAGATAGCAAGACAGATAGCGGCACGCATGAGCACCGAAGCACCAGCGACCGCGGGCATGGCAGCCATAATGCCCGATGCCATGGTCATAGAGACGATGGAGCTGCCGACAGAGGCGCGCACCATGACGGCAATCAAAAAGGCAACGACCACCAAAGGCAGCGGTGAGGCCTCGAGCACGGGGCCGATAACCTGGCCCAAGCCGCAGTCTTGCAGCATCCAGCGAATGACGCCGCCACAGGCGATAACCAGCAAGATCATGCCGACGGGCTTAAGAGAACGGTCGAGCAGGGCCTTGAGCTCGGCGCCGGAGTAGCCGCGGCGCGCGCCCAGCAGATACATCGCGACGAGCGTGGCGAGCGTCAAAGCGACGAACGGCTTGCCCAGGAAGGCGAGAATCGAGGCGAGCTCGGCGGGCATGGGGATATAAGAGGACAACGTGCCCAGCAAAATCAGACAAAGCGGCGTGAGCACGATGGCAAGCACCATGCCAAAGGGGGGAAGCTCCTTTTCGTCGCTCGCACCCTCGGCAGAGGTAAAGTGCTCCGGAACATCGGTAAAAATGCGACCGCCCACGTTGCGGCCCCAGATGACGCCGGCAATCGCCATGGCGATGAAGGCGGTGGGGATACCGACGAGAATCATGGTGCCCAGGTCGACACCGAGCGTGCCGGCGACCAAAACCGACCCGGCCGATGGCGGCACAAACGCATAGCCAGCGGCAAGTCCCGCGAGCAGCGCGATGCCGTAGTAGAGCGTCGACTTTTTGGTCTGCGATGCCACGCTAAAGGCAAGCGGGATCAAAACGACCACGCCGGCCTCAAAGAACACCGTGGTGCCGATGACCAAACCGGTGATGCCCAGCGCCCAGCTGGAGTGGCCCTGGCCAAAGGTGTCAATGAAGGTCTGGGCGATCTTCTTGGCGCCGCCGCTCTCCTCCAAAATCTGGCCAAACATCGATCCCAGGCCAATGAGCAAGGCGATGTTTTGCAGCGTGGTGCCCACGCCCTTGGTGACGGTGTCTGCCACCATGTCGAGCGGCATGCCGGCACCGATACCGATCACGAGCGCCGAGACCATCATCGACAGCACGGGGTGCAGCTTGAACTTGATGATGAGCGCAAGCAGCAGCGCGATGCCCACGATGGCGGCGATGACCAGCCTGGTGGGATCAGCCATAAACGTTGGGTCTGACATCTTTCCTCCAATTCATCAGACCTTTTGAATTCGTCTGATGACTATAGCGTGTTTTGGAATGGTCTGATGTTTCATTTTGAAATTTGTCCGAAATACATCTGATGTATTTGGTAAACGGTCGTATTTGCGCTGCGAACGGTATATCTAAGCCGCCCGACTCAAATCCATCGGCCAATATCGCATCCGTGGTGCGCTAAAATAGCTCAGATGAATTCTGTATTGAAAGGTATAGCTATGGCCCGCGGCGAATCGGGACTCCCCGAGCAAATATCGGAGAAAATCATTCAATTGATTCTGGATGAACACCTTGAGCAAGGCGATCGCCTGCCTAAGGAAACCGTGCTGGTCGAGCGCTTGGGCGCCGGCAGGAGCACCGTGCGCGAAGCCATGAAGTTGCTGCAGTCGCGCAATATCGTGCGCATTAAGCAGGGTTCGGGCACCTATGTGGCGTCAAACCCCGGCGTTGCCGACGACCCGCTGGGCTTTACCTTTATTGACGACAAGCAGCGTCTGGCGCGCGACCTACTCGAGGTGCGCTTTATGATCGAGCCGCAGATGGCACGCATGGCGGCCGAGCACGCAACCAACGATCAGGTCGTCTGTATCGAAGAGCTCTGCGACGAATCCGAGCGCCTGGCCGAGGCCGGTGAGGATTACTCCGCCGCCGACACCGCGTTCCACAATGCCATTGCCGAGAGCTCCGGAAACCTCGTCGTTCCCCGCCTGATGGGCGTGCTCAAGGCATCCGTCCCCCTCTTTATCGACGTGACTGGCAAAAAGCTCGTCGAGGAAACTATCCGCACGCACCGCGATGTGGCCGACGCCATCGCCTCGCGCAATCCCACCGCCGCGCACGACGCGATGTATCTGCACCTGGTGTATAACCGCAACATGATTGCGGAGGGAGCAGAAGCAAAAGGCATTTAGGGCCCGACAATAATCTTTCTTTGGCAAAACGCAGGCGGCGGCTGCCCAACACACAGGGCAGCCGCCGCTTTTTGCAATCGATTGGTGCAAAGGGGTTGACTAGAGCTCGCAGGCAACCTTGTAGCCATCGCCGATGGCATCGCGGATGTTGCCGCACTTCTGGGCATCGCCCAGCACGTGGGTGGCAACACCGGCTGCAGCCAGGTCGTCGGCCAGCTTGGTATTGGGACGATAGCCCATGGCAAGCACCAGCGTATCGGCACCGGTGATGGTGTGGACCTCGCCGTCCTTTTCGTAGCTGATAGTGTCCTCGGTAATCTCGGTCACCTTGGCCTCGGTCAGCACGTGAACGCCCTTGGAGAGCATGCGCGTGATGAGCACCGCGCGACCGGCACCGCCCTCGTTGGCGGCGAGCGTCTTGGTCATCTCGATGACGGTGACATCGCGGTTGGCCGGCGACAGGTCGTTGACCAGCGGGGCCAGGTAATCGGCCGTCTCGCAGCCAACGGTGCCGCCGCCCACGATGACGATCTTCTTGCCCGGGAAAGCCTTGCCACCCAGTAGGTCGTCAGCTGTCATAACCTGCTTAAAGCCTTGCATGAAGGCCGGAGCGATGGGCTCGGCGCCATAAGCCAGGACAACCTCGTAACCCGCGTAGTCATGCTGAATGTCCTCGGCAGTAAGCTCGGTGCCAAATACGCACTTCACGCCGGCCTCGGCCAGACGACGGTACTGATACTTGATCACGCGGGTGAGTTCCTGCTTTGCCGGCGGAACGGCCGCGATACGCATCTCGCCGCCCGGCTCATCCTGCTTGTCCACGAGCACCACGTTGTGGCCGCGCTTGGCGGCAATGTAGGCTGCCTCCATGCCCGCAGGACCAGCGCCCACAACGAGCACGTTCTTGGCCTCGGCGGCAGGCTCGTAGCCAGCCTCGTCGCGCTCCACGTCCGGGTTGACGGTACAGGAGATGCGCTTGCCGAACATGATGCCGTTCAGGCAGCGCAGGCAGCCAATGCAGGGGCGGATATCGTCGGCGTTGCCGGCAGCGGCCTTATTGCAGAACTCGGCATCGCACAGATTGGCGCGGCCCATCATGCAGATGTCGGCAGCGCCGTCCTCGATCAGCTCCTCGGCGATCCAGGCCTCGTTAATGCGACCGACGGTGGCGACGGGAATGTTGACGTGCTTTTTGATCTCGCGCGAGCAGGCGGCATGCGAGGCCTGCTGGGTACCGGCGGCGGGAATTGCGGAGCCGCGCTTGATGGTGGTGCCACCCGACACATGAATCATGTCGACGCCGGCCTTCTCCAGGCGACGCGAGACGTAGATCATGTCGTTGAGGGTCAGGCCGCCATCAGTGTACTCATCGCCCGAGATGCGGACGTCGATGATAAAGTCCTTGCCGCAGCGCTCGCGAATCTCGGCGATGACCTCGAGCAAAAAGCGCATGCGGGCGTCGAGCGAGCCGCCGTACTCATCGGTACGCTTGTTGTAGAGCGGGGTCAAAAAGCCGCCAAGCATGCCGTGGGCATGCGCCGCATGGACCTCGACGCCATCGACGCCAGCCTTCTGCATACGCACGGCAGCGTCGCCAAACTGATGCGTGAGCTCGTGAATCTCGTCGACCGTGATGGGGCGCGGTGCCTCGCGGGCGTAAGACGGGCCCACAAAGGACGGAGCGATCAGGCGAGGCGTGCCCGGAATGTTAAAGGCCATGTAGGCGGGGTGGAAGAGCTGCGGCATGATCTTGCAGCCATACTCGTGGACGGCCGCGGCGAGCTTTTCCCAGCCGGGGATAAACGTGTCGTCGTAGCAGCACATGTCACCCGGCAGATAGGTATAGGTGGGCTCGACCGTCACGACCTCGGTAATGATGAGGCCAACGCCGCCCTTGGCACGGGCACGGTAATGATCGACCAAGTCGTCGGTCACATAGCCATGATCGGCCAGGTTCGTGGATACCGGCGGCATAAAGACGCGGTTCTTGACCTCGGTCGTACCGACCTTGATCGGGCTAAAGAGCATCGGGTAGGCGGATGACTCCATACAGGCTTCCTTTCGTTTAAGCCGCTCGGCGGCAGTTGCTAACGTACTTATCGTATCAGCAACCGCCGCGTCCGTACCCGCTCGCACTCCCCCGCCTTTAATCCAATCCCCACAAAAAGTTGCGGTGGAATACGGAGTAGATGAGACTTTTGCCAGCCAAAACAGTCCGTATTTCACCGCAACTGATGGGCGGGGTGGACTTGAGGGCTCAGATAGTCAGTCATGCCCTCATCCGCCACTCCCTCACCTACAGCGCGCCGTCCAGCATAAGGTTCACCTTGAGCACGTTGACCGTGGGCTCGCCGAACACGCCGAGGAAACGGCCCTTGGTGCACGCGGCAATGATGTCGCGCACCTCGTCCTCACTTTTGCCCGTGGCCTTGGCAAGGCGCGGGACCTGGTACTCGGCGGCATCGGGAGAGATCTCGGGGTCGAGCCCTGAGCCGGAACACGTCACCAGGTCGACGGGCACAGCGTCCATATCGGCATCGGGGTTGGCGGCGCGGATCTTCTTCACGCGCGCATCCACAAGCTGCCGATACTCCTCACTCGCCGGGGACAGGTTGGATGGGGCACCATACGCCATGAGCTCGCCATCTTCGCCTTCGAAAATTGACACGTTCTGGATGCGGCCCCACATGTGGTCCTCATCCTCGAAGTTCTGGCCGATGAGCTCGGAACCCACAACCTTGCCGTCGACCGTAATGAGCGAACCGTTCGCCTGATACGGGAACGCAACCTGGGCAATGCCGGTCACGACAAGCGTATAGCCCAGGCCGCAGACAACGGTAAACAGCGCGAACACGCCCAGTGCGCGCGATGCAACACCTTTGAACATACAAACCTCCACTTACATAATGCCGCAGAACGCGAGCAGCATGTCGATGAGCTTGATGAATACGAACGGGGCAACGATGCCGCCCAGACCCCACACGAGCAGGTTGTGGGTCAGCAGCTGTCCGGACGGGACCTCGCGGTACTTAACGCCCTTCAGCGCGGCCGGGATCAGCGCGACGATAACGAGCGCGTTATAGATGATGGCCGAAAGAACCGCGGACAGCGGGCTTGCCAGACCGAGGATGTTGAGGGCGTCCAACCCGGGGTAGATCGGCGAGAACAGGGCCGGGATGATAGCGAAGTACTTCGCCATGTCGTTGGCCACCGAGAAGGTCGTGAGCGAACCGCGGGTCATGAGCAGCTGCTTGCCGATACGCACGACCTCGATGAGCTTGGTGGGGCTGGAGTCGAGGTCGACCATGTTGCCGGCCTCCTTGGCAGCCTGGGTGCCCGTGTTCATGGCCACGGCGACGTCGGCCTGGGCCAGAGCGGGCGCGTCGTTGGTGCCGTCGCCGGTCATGGCGACCAGGTGCCCCTCACGCTGGAACTCGCGGATCTTCTCGAGCTTGCCTTCAGGGGTGGCCTCGGCCAGGAAGTCGTCAACGCCGGCCTCGGCGGCGATTGCCGCGGCGGTGAGCGGGTTGTCGCCCGTCACCATGATGGTCTTGATGCCCATCTTGCGCAGGTCGGCGAACTTCTCCTTAACGCCGGACTTGATGATGTCCTTGAGGTACACAACGCCCAGCACGCGGCAGTTCTTTGTCACGACCAGCGGGGTGCCGCCGGCCTTGGCGATGCGTTCGACGGCCTCGTCGCACTCCTTTGAGAACACGCCGCCGGCTGCCTCCACATAGGTGCGCACGGAATCGGCAGCGCCTTTGCGGATCTCATTGCCCTCGTAGTTCACGCCGGACATACGCGTTGCCGCGGTGAACGGGATAAACTCCATACCCTTATCCTCGAGTGTGCGGCCGCGCAGACCGAACTGCTCCTTGGCGAGGACGACGATGGAGCGGCCCTCGGGGGTCTCGTCGGCCAGCGAGGAAAGCTGGGCGGCATCGGCCAGCTCCGCGGGATCGACGCCGTCGACCGGGATGAACTCGGCGGCTTGGCGGTTACCCAAGGTGATGGTGCCGGTCTTGTCGAGCATGAGGATGTCGACGTCGCCGGCGGCCTCGATGGCGCGGCCGGACATGGCCAGCACGTTGGCCTCGTTCAGACGGCTCATGCCGGCGATGCCGATGGCGGAAAGAAGGGCGCCGATGGTAGTAGGAGCCAGGCACACGAGCAGCGCCACGAGCGTGGTTACGGCCGTGGGGTTGTCCATGTCGTTAAGACCGACCGAGAAGCAGGAGTAACAATACAGGGCCAGCGTGACCAGGATAAAGACGATGGAGAGGGCCACCAGGAAGATCTCCAGAGCGATCTCGTTAGGGGTCTTCTTGCGCGCGGCACCCTCAACCATCGCGATCATCTTGTCCAGGAAGCTCTGGCCGGGCTCACTGGAGATCTTGACGATGATCCAGTCGGACAGCACCGTGGTACCGCCGGTAACGGCAGAGCGGTCGCCGCCGGCCTCGCGGACCACGGGGGCGGACTCGCCGGTGATGGCGGACTCGTCAACGGAGGCAGCGCCCTCGATGACGTCGCCGTCGCCGGGAATCTGCTCGCCGGCGCGTACGATCACCAGGTCGCCGCGCGCGAGCTCGGTGCCGGGAACGACGGTGAAGTGCTCCTTGTCCTCAACGGACTCGATGCGATGGGCCTCGACATCCTTCTTGGCCGCACGCAGGGAATCGGCCTGGGCCTTACCGCGGCCCTCGGCAAGCGCCTCGGCGAAGTTCGAGAACAGGTCGGTAAGCCACAGGATGACCGCAATGGCGACCACATAGTAGGTGGGCACACCCGCGTCCTGCACACCGAAAATGGAAGCGACGGCCAGGACGGAGGTCATGACGGCGGAAAGCCACACCAGGAACATGACCGGGTTTTGAATCTGGACGCGAGGATCCAGCTTGGCAAACGAGTCGCGGACCGCGCGGCCCATCATGTCTTTTTGCATAGTCATAAATCTGCACCCTCCTTTACGCAATCATCTGGAAGAACTCGGCAACGGGGCCAAGCGCCAGGGCCGGGAAGAAGCTCAGGGCACCGATCAGCAGAACGATGAACACGAGCAGGAATACGAACATGCCGTTGGTGGTAGACAAGGTACCGGCGCTCTCGGCGACCTTACCCTTCTTGGCCAGCGAGCCGGCGATAGCCAGCGTACCGATGATGGGCATGAAGCGGGCGAACAGCATCTCGAGGCCGAGCATGACGTTGATCCAGGGAATGTTGCAGTTCATGCCTGCAAACGCCGAGCCGTTGTTGCCGCCGCATGAGGTGAAGGCATACAGCGCCTCGGAGAAGCCGTGCGCGCCACCATTGTTGAGCTGGTCGGCAAGACCGGGCACCATGCAGGCGATGGCCGAGCACACCAGAATGGCAAACGGAGTTGCCAAGCACAGGACAACTGCCCAGCGCATCTCGCCCGGCTCGATCTTCTTGCCCAGGAACTCAGGCGTGCGTCCGACCATGAGGCCGGCGATGAACACTGTGAGGATGGCGAAGCCGATCATGCCGTACAGGCCGCAGCCCACGCCGCCGAAGACGACCTCGCCCAGAGCAATCTGGAGCATCTGGACAAAACCGCCCAGCGGGGTGTAGGAGTCGTGCATGGAGTTAACCGAGCCGTTGGAAGCAGCCGTCGTGAAAGCAGACCAGGTAGAAGAGGAGGCGATACCGAAACGGCTCTCCTTGCCCTCCATGTTGCCGCCGGCCTGGCCGTCGGTCATCTCGATATTGACCGCTCCGCCATCGGCCAGCTGCGGGGTGCCCGCATGCTCGTTGACGGCGATGATGCCGGTGAAGATCACCAGCAGGATGAACATGGCGGCAAAGATGGCCTTGCCCTGCTTGGTGTTCTTGACGCCGATACCGAAGGTGAAGCAACAGGCGGCCGGGATCAGCAGCAGGCTGGTCATCTCGATGATGTTGGTGAAAGCACTGGGGTTCTCATACGGATGGGCGGAGTTCACGCCGAAGAAGCCGCCGCCGTTGGTACCGGATTGCTTGATGGCGACCTGAGGAGCCGCGGGACCCTGGGGCAGGAACTGTTCGGTGACCACGCGCGCGCCCTCGACAACCTTGCCGTCGACCTTAACCGTGTCGCCCTCGATCTGGGCGCCGTCGATGACGCTCCAGCCGCCGTCTGCATTAGGCTGGACAGCGACGGGCTCTACTAGCTCGGCCTTCTGAGCCGGCTGGAAGTTGGAGATGACGCCACCGGCAGCCAGGCAGATGCCGAACACGAGGTTCAGCGGGATGAGCACATACAGGACGGTGCGGGTGAGGTCGACCCAGAAGGAACCCAGACCCTGCTCCTTGACCTGACGGAAACCGCGGATGAGCGCGAACATGACCGCAATACCGGTGCCGGCGGACAAGAAGTTTTGCACGGTGAGGCCCATGAACTGCACAAGGTAGGACAGGGTGGTCTCACCGGAGTAGGACTGCCAGTTGGTGTTGGTTATGAAGGAAGCAGCCGTATTGAACGACAGGTCCCCTGACACACCCGGCAGGTGTTGGGGATTGCCTGGCAAGAAGGACTGAAGCGCCTGGAGTGCCACAAGAGTCACGAGGCCGATCCCCGAAAAGACCAGCACGCTCGCCAGATAGCGCCTACACCCCATCTGTTCTGCCGCGTCGATGCGAAGCAGACGATAGACGCCGCGCTCCACAGGAGCAATCACAGGTGACAGGAACGTATGCTCACCATCCATGATATGGGCCATGAACCGACCGAGCGGAACGGCCAGGACGATGAGCACGGCAAAGTACAAGATGTACTGAATCGCAGCGTCCATAGTTTACGAATCACTCCTCATCAGAATGTAGATGTAATAGATAAGGAGTCCAATGCAGACGACTCCGATGATGGGAATGAGGATGTTCATTCACCGCCCCTTTCACGCGCGGTCCGATGCCTCGGACGCCTGCTCTCGCAAGCGCCTGGGGACAGTAAACGCTTCTAGGGATTAAAGAGGCGTGAGGGCTGGGGCTCACGACCTTAAGATGCCGTAAAGATGCAGGTAGAAAGCACTATTACTGCTGCAGTGCGCCTATACTCGACCTCGCGAGCATACAGTGGCGTCCTCACCGCGTATGCACGCATGGACAACACTTCAGAAAGGCTACGCTATGCAGCGCGACGCATCGGACACTCGCGTCAATCCAGACCTCATCCTCAAGGCAATTGAGAAAGACGAGGTCGCCGATGACACTCGAACCAGCCGGGGACACCTCAAAATTTTCTTTGGCTACGCTGCTGGTACAGGCAAAACCTATGCAATGCTTCAAGCCGCCCACGCCGCCAAGCGGCGAGGTGTCGACGTCGTCGCGGGATACATCGAGCCGCACGAACGTCCGGCAACTGCCCATCTTGCACAAGGGCTTGAGAACGTGCCCTGTAAACTCATCGAGCACAACGGCATTGCGCTCAGCGAGTTCGATCTAGATGCGGCTATCGAGCGCGCCCCTCAGCTCATCCTTGTCGACGAGCTCGCCCATACGAATGCGCCGAGGTCTCGCCACGACAAACGCTATCAAGACGTCGAGGAACTTCTACATGCGGGCATCGACGTCTATACGACCGTGAACGTTCAGCATATCGAGAGCCTAAACGACATGGTTGCATCCATCACCGGCGTTGTCGTGAGCGAACGAATCCCCGACCGTATCTTCGATGATGCCGACCAGGTCGAGCTCGTCGACATAGAGCCCGAAGACCTACTTGAGCGCCTTCGCGCCGGCCTCGTCTACCGTCCCGCACAAGCCGACCGAGCGCAACAGCATTTTTTTACCGTCGAGAACCTCACCGCACTCCGAGAAATCGCGCTGCGCCGCTGCGCCGATCGCACCGGTCACCTCACAGACGCCGCACGCGTGCTGGGAAACCGTGACTACTACACCAGGGAGCGTATCTTAGTCTGCGTCTCCCCGGCGCCGACCAATCCCCGCATCGTCCGTGCCGCCGCACGCATGGCGAAAGCGTTTCGCAGCGAGCTCGTCGCCCTGTTCGTAGAGAGCCCGCGCACGCAAGCCATGAGCGATGATGAGCGCGCCAAGCTTGCAGCCAATATCGCCCTAGCCGAGCAGCTCGGAGCACATATGGAAACCGTCTATGGCGACGACATCGCGTTTCAGATCTCCGAGTTCGCGCGCCTGTCGGGTATTTCGAAGATCGTCATGGGGCGCACGGGCGAGCGCAGCAGCGTCCGTCAGGCCCTCTTCGGCCGCAAATCTCTCGTAGAACAGCTCATAACATTCGCCCCGAACCTCGACATTTACATCATTCCAGAACAGTCGACTCCGCCCTCCCGACCCAAAGGACGCCGCCATGCGCTCGCCCTGCAGCCGCCCAGCAGCCGAAACGTGCTTCGCACGCTGGCCCTCTCTCTTGCCGCCACGGCGATCGGCACGGCTTTCCGCCATCTGGGATTTGCCGATTCCAGCATCATATCCCTCTATATCCTCACGGCCCTGCTGACCGCCGTCACCACGACGGGGCGTATCTGCACGATCGTATCGAGCGTGCTCTCTGTAGTGCTTTACAACTTCTGCTTTGTCACGCCTCTGTTTTCGCTCGCCAGCTACGACCGAAGCTATCTGGTCACGTTCGGCATCATGTTCGCCACCGCTATGGTCGCCGGCGAGTTAACTGCGCGCATCGCCGACAACGCCCGTACATCCGCCGAGAACGCATTCAAAACGCGCGTACTCCTCGAAACGAACCAGCTCTTGCAGCAAGCCCATAGCGCGGAGGAGTGCGCCCGCGTCGCCATGAACCAACTCGTCAAACTGCTAAAACTCGACGTGGTCTTCTACCCCGCCGAACACGGCACGCTCGGCAAGGCGCTCTATGAGTCCGCTGGCACCGAAAACCGATCCGCGTCGCTGCTCACCGACTACGAGCGCGCCGTTGCAACCTGGACCTACACCAACAACAAGCGCGCGGGCGCAAGCACGCGGACCCTGCCTGAGGCGCGCTGTCTCTACCTCGCGGTTCGCACCGGCGACAAGGTATTCGGTGTCATCGGTATCGCCCTGGAGGGGCGCGAGATCGAAGCCTTCGAGCATTCGATCGTCCTATCTATCGTAGGTGAATGCGCCTTGGCGCTCGAAAGCGACCGGGCGGCGCAAGAGCGCGAAGAGGCTGCGGTCTTGGCGAAAAACGAGCAGCTGCGCGCCAACCTTTTACGCTCCATCGGCCACGATTTGAGGACACCCCTCACGGCTATATCCGGATCTGCGGCAATCCTTCGGAAGAGTGACGAGAAGCTCAGCCTCGAACAACGCTGCGATCTTGCCGATGCCATCTACGACGACTCCCTCTGGCTTATCGATACCGTGGAGAACCTCCTCGCCATCACACGCGTCGAGGACGGCACCATTCGCCTCAACTTCATATCCGAGCTCATCGACGAAGTCATCGAGGCCGCCCTCGGCCATGTCGCCCAAGCATCGCATGGACGTACCGTCACCATCGAGCACACTGACGACATCCTGCTGGTACGTATCGACGTCCATCTCATCATGCAGGTACTTACGAATCTCATCATGAACGCCTTCAAATACACGCCCGAGGACTCGACTGTCACCATCAGCGCACGTCGCGAGGGTGCGTTCGTCGTGGTGGACGTCGCAGACGATGGGCCGGGTGTGGCAGACTGCGACAAGCCTCATATCTTTGAGCGCTTCTTCACCTCAAGCAATACGCGGCCCGTGGATTCGCGTCGAAGCATCGGCCTTGGCCTGTCGCTCTGCCGCTCCATCGTGGAGGCGCATGGCGGCGTCATCGAAGTTCGCGACAACCACCCCCATGGGGCCGTCTTCCGTTTTACCCTGCCCGCCGAGGAGATCGAGATTCATGAATAATGCCGCTAAGCCACGCATCCTCCTGGTCGAAGATGACCCGACCGTTCAAAACCTCGTTTCGACCGCGCTTGACCTCCACGGCTATGTCGTGAGCAAGGTTTGCAACGGCCAAGCCGCCATCATGGATGCGGTGTCGCACGGCCCCAGCCTCATCATGCTCGACCTCGGCCTTCCCGACATTGACGGTATCGAGGTCATCACGAAGATCCGAAGCTGGTCGGCAGTCCCCATTATCGTCATTTCGGCGCGCACCGAAGATTCCGACAAGATTGCAGCACTTGACGCAGGGGCAGACGACTACCTCACCAAGCCCTTTTCTGTGGATGAGTTGCTCGCGCGCGTCCGTGCGAATTTGAGGCGCTCCTCGATGGCGTCGAGCGAGTCGACAGAAGCGAGCACGTTCGACAACGGTCCGCTGCATATCGACTACGCCGCGGGATACGCGACGAAAGACGGACGCGAGCTCTCGCTCACCCCAACCGAGTACAAATTGCTCGTCCTTCTGGCGAAAAACGTCGACAAGGTGCTCACCCACACCTTCATCACCCGCGAGATATGGGGCACGAGCTGGGACAGCGATCTGGCGAGCCTGCGCGTGTTCATGCGCACCCTGCGTAAGAAGATCGAGGCAGACCCCTCTCACCCCAAGATGATTCAGACGCACATGGGTGTCGGGTACCGCATGCAGCGTCTCTAGCCCACCCCACAAAAAGTTGCGGTGGAATACGGAGTAGATAAGGCCTTTGACAGCCAAAACAGTCCGTATTTCACCGCAACTGATGGGCGGGATGGAGTTAAAGGCCCAGGTAGGTGGTCATGCCTTCGACGGCGAGCTTGGCACCAGCTACGGCATGGACCACGGTGAGCGGGCCGTTGACCACGTCGCCGGCGG
>CABUOF010000042.1 GCA_902493125.1 uncultured Collinsella sp.
CGCTCGGCATGCCCCACACCCGTGAGCGTAAGCGCCAGCTCCACGTTTTCCAAGATGGTCTGATGCGGGATGAGGTTATAGCTCTGGAACACAAAGCCGATGCGGTTGTTGCGATAGGCATCCCAATCGCGATCGTGAAAGTCCTTGGTCGAGATACCGTCGATCAGCAGGTCGCCAGAATCGAAATGATCAAGCCCGCCGATAACATTGAGCATTGTAGTTTTGCCCGAGCCCGAGGGACCCAGAATGGCCACGAACTCGTTATCGCGAAAAGATAGGCTTACGCTGTCGAGCGCCACCTGCGTAAACGACTGCGTAACGTACCTTTTGCAAATACCTTTGAGCTCCAACATGGACGGCAACCTCTCCCACGCGGGCGCACTTGCCCGCTCTCCCCCGCCGTTCGTATTCGACGCGTTTGTCCTACTCTATCCCCATTTTTTGCCGGAACCAGTGAGGAATGTAACGAACCGCGCCAAAAAACGAACGGGACGGCACCCAAAAGAAGAGGCCCCAAGTGGGGCCTCTATATGGTGGAGCTTATCTTGAAAAGCAGCGGACTGCTTCGCACAGCGGCGCACGATCAACGCTATGCTTTACGCGTTTTTTACTGCTCGCTATTCGCAATCGCCTGGTCGATAAGCTTGTCGAGTGCTGCGCGCTGCTCGGCGGAGCTGATGGCTCCCACGATGGGCTCCCCTACGATGTTGCCATTCTGATCGATGACATACGTTGTCGGGAACGAGAACAAATTTGACGTAAACTTACCGGCCTCGCTGTCCGACTTGAACCAGACGTTCTTATATGTCACGCCCTTCTTGCTCAGCACGTCCTTGGCATCTGCAATCTCGCCCTTGTTGCCATCGAGCGTAAAGGAATTGACGCCCACGACCTGGCCGCCCTTCTTGGCAAGCTCCTTATTCAGGTCCTCAAGGTCGCCCAACTCACCCACGCACGGCTTGCAAGTGGTGAACCAGAAGTTCATGACGGTGACCTTGTTCTTAGAGAACAGCTCGTCGCTGCTCACGTCGTTGCCATCCAGGTCCTTGCCCGTAAAGCTGGGGAACTTCGTCGCCTCGCTCGAAGCATTGGCACCAGCCGTCATGCCAGCGGTCGAAGCGTCGACGCTCTCGCCTGCGCTCGGCGTGCTTCCACAGCCGGGGAACTCCTTCTCCAAGCTCTCGAGCTTGTCCTCGATCTCCTTGATCTGCTGTGCACCGGCCTTGAGCGTCTTAAGCTCATCCGCCGTGAACTCATCCTTGGCGCCGTCAATGGTCTTGAGCAGGAAATCGCCGTAATTGCTGCCGTCCTCAATCATTGCCGAGTCTTTATTTGCCGCATTGAATACCTTTTCCCACAGCGCGTTATCACTCGAAAAGATATCGTTCTCCTTCTGCATGAGTTTTGCATACAACTCGGCGGCCTCGTCAGCATTGGTCGGCTTCTGCGCAGTGAGTTCTGCGATCTTAGGATCGGAGCTCGCAGATTCGCTCGCATTGCCACCGGGTGCCGAACATGCCACAAGACACAAGGCCAATACCGGCACCATAAACAGGGCCGCAATCTTAGAAAGCTTCATAGTCATTCCTCCGTTTTGTCGAAGCTTGTTTTACTTTTTATCGGCGGTCAAGGGGAGCTTTTCCGCCGACACATCCAGGCCATAGCGATAGCTGATGGCATCGACAGGACAGGCCCCGATGCACTTTCCGCACCGGATGCATTCGGCATGATTGGGCGCGCGGACCACATCAACGTCCATCTGGCAAACCTTTGAGCACTTGCCGCACGAGACGCATTTGCATGCATCAACCCGGATCCCCAGGAGGGACACCTTATTCATGAGCGCATAGAATGCGCCGAGTGGACAAATCCATTTGCAGAAGGGGCGGTAGAACAAAACGCTCAGCACTACCACGGCAATGAGAACGGCAAGTTTCCAAGTAAAGAGATGTCCCAACGCAGATCGAATGCCGGCATTGGCAATGGCCAGCGGAATGGCGCCCTCGAGCACGCCCTGCGGACAGATGTACTTACAAAAGAACGGGTCGCCCATGCCCACGTCGTTAACCACCAAGACGGGCAGCAGCACCACGGCAAACAGCAGCACGACGTACTTGATGTACGTGAGCGGCTTAAGCTTTTTCGTGGAGAACTTTTTGCCGGGAATCTTGTGAAGCAGCTCCTGAAGCCAGCCAAACGGGCACAGAAAGCCGCATACAAAGCGTCCCAGCAGCACGCCGAGCAAAATGAGCGTACCGGTAACGTAGTAAGAAAAGTTGAACTTGGATGAACCTACCACCGACTGGAACGACCCGATGGGGCACGCACCCGATGCCGCGGGGCACGAATAGCAATTAAGTCCAGGTACGCAGACTGTTTTTCCCGCGCCCTGATAGATGCCGCCTTTGGCAAAGTTTGGCAGGTGAATGTTGGTGACCAGCGTCGCCGCCGCCTGAATGAGTCCGCGAAATCGGGCCAAAACATGCGACGCGGTGTTTGCTCTTTTATCCAATTCCGATACACTCCAAGCACAGCCTAATCGCTTTGGCCAGCACGGCATCCGCCTCGCCACGCATAACGCCAAAGCACACCATGGCAATTCCGACGATCAACAAAGCGACCTGTACCATGGGTTTTACCGCTTTGAACAACTCGACCACTCCTTTCGTTACGCGACCATTGGACCATATCGACTATAAAATCCGTGTTAAGCGCGATTTGGAATGTGCAAGGAGACTGTTATGCGTATTTTGATCGTCGAAGACGAGCGAGCACTGTGCGATGCAATCGCACGCAGCTTGCGAAACTTGGCGTACAGCGTCGACTGCTGCCACGACGGACAGGAGGCGCTCGACCTGCTGGGCGTCGAAGTCTTTGACCTCGTGGTACTCGACCTCAACCTTCCCCGTATCGATGGCATGACCGTGCTCAGGGAACTTAGGAAAACCGACTGCGAGACCAAGGTGCTGATTCTGTCCGCGCGTGGCGAAGTATCCGATAAAGTCGCCGGACTCGATGCCGGCGCCAACGATTACCTCACCAAGCCGTTTCATCTGGACGAACTTGCGGCAAGGATCCGCAGCCTTACCCTCAGGCGCTTCGCACAAAGCGACATAGTATTAACCTGCGGAAAGCTCAACTTTGACACCAAGGCGCGCATCGCTTCCGTGGACAGTGAGGCTCTATCTCTTACACGCAAGGAAACGGGAATCTTGGAATACCTGATGCTTAATCAGGGGCGACCGGTAAGCCAAGAGGAGCTTATCGAGCACGTTTGGGATAGCAGCGTGAACAGCTTTAGCAACGCAACCCGCGTTCATATCTCGTCGCTCCGAAAAAAGTTGCGCAGCGCTTTGGGATACGACCCGATTCGCAATCGGATTGGAGAGGGCTACGTTATGGAGGACAGTGAATGAAAGGGCTTTCGCTGCAATGGCGCATAACGATTATGACGGCACTGCTCACGTGTGCGGCATGCGTGCTGACGAACTGCCTGGTCGGCTATACGGGCATGCGCTACATGGATGCCATCGGCAGTGACATCTCGGCCTTTACCGCAACCGGCGAAGATTCGCCCCAGGCGTTCGACCCAACGAAAGCGACCCTCGATAACGAGGTTACGATCGTCGTAAACGACGCACAGGAGTCTTTTGGCACGACAGCCTGGTGCATCACGGCTGGAATCACACTCCTTGGCGGCGTGCTGGCATACTTTGTGAGCGGCCGTGCACTCAAACCGCTACGGGCTTTTGCAGCCCAGGTTGAGCGTGTGCAGCCTGACAACCTAAGCGAAATCAGGCTCAGTGAAGATGTGCCCACCGAGTTACAACGATGCAGCGCCTCTTTCAACGACATGATCGCCCGTCTTGGCGAAGGGTTCTCTGCACAGCGTCAGTTTACCGGCAACGCCGCACACGAGCTGCGCACCCCGCTCGCCCTTATGCAAGCACAGATTGAACTATTCATCTCCGAGCACTCCGGTTTGCAACCCGAAACAGCCGAGCTGCTCGGCCTGCTACAAGAACAAACCGAGCGCATGTCGCGGATGACCAAGGTATTGCTCGAGATGAGTGAGCTCCACAGCGTTCCTTGCGAGGACGATGTTGAACTTGGTCCCTTGTCCGAAGAGGTCCTCACCGACCTTGCGCCACTTGCCGAAAATAAGGGCATAGCCCTCAATTGTGCTGGAGACGCTTTAGTAATCGGGAGCGACACGCTCCTCTATCGGCTGGTGTTTAACCTGGTCGAAAATGCCATCCATTACAGCCGCCCCGGCTCGACTGTCAACGTCTCCATCTGCGACAACGACAGCCACGTGTTCCTGAGAGTCGAGGACCAGGGCCCGGGAATACCCAAGCAGTACCGTGAGAGCATCTTCCAGCCGTTCTTTCGTCTAGACAAATCCCGCAGCAGGGCATACGGCGGCGCAGGACTCGGGCTAGCGCTTGTTTGGGAGATTGCAGCTCTTCACGGTGGCACAGTAGAGGTCGAAACAAGTTCCGAGAACGGGACCACCATGCTCGTAAGCCTTCCAAAACGATCCGCAGCGTCAACCGAGCAGTAAAACGAAAGGGGTCCCGAGCAACAGGAGTACAATTGCTGCTATTGTTGCCAGCTGTTGGGAGATGGAAGATGGACTGCGATGGCTACCCATGCGTTCCCATGCCGTTGATGTGCACTGCCTTTGTGCCGGGGCAGATTGACGCTGCGGTTGCAGGCATTTCCGACCCCGATTCACGCACCATCGCCACGGCAGAAGCGCTGTACTTTCGCGGACAGGCCGCCCTCGCTGCCAAGACGGCGCGCCCCTATCTTGACGCCACCGATTCCGCACTGCGCTATTCCGCATGCTTTATCTGCGGATACGCCAGTCTGTCGCTCAACCGTATCGCCGACGCCCGCCGTTGTCTTGCGGGCATCCTCGATACGCCAACTGACGAGGAATCACCCGCCGTCCACGCCACGCATATCCTGTTCGCCTCGGCCGCAAGCGTCCTGCTGCACTTGTCTTCCCCGTATTCTGCCGAAGAGTTTTATCCACTTGCGGCGCATCTGCCCGAAGGCCTGCGCCTGTTCGCCAGCTACGTGATGGCGCACGCCTTGTATCTGCGCGGCGAATACGGCCGCAGCCTAGGCATGGCGGAAAACGCCCTGATTATGAAACAGGGAAGCTATCCCATCTCGGAACTGTTCCTGCACCTGGCAGCTTCCATGGCCTGCATGAGCCTCAAGGACATCGACACCGCAAAGGCACACTTCGGAGCCGCTTGGGACGTTGCGCGTCCCGACGGCCTTATCGTACTCATTGGCGAGCACCACGGCCTTTTGCAGGGGCTTATCGAGGCGTGTCTAAAAACGCAATACCCTGACGACTTCGCACGCATCATCGAGATTACATATCGATTCAGCTACGGCTGGCGGCGCATCCACAACCCCGATTCGGGCGAGGACGTGGCCGACGATCTAACGACCACGGAATTCACCATGGCCATGCTCGCCTGTCGCGGGTGGACCAACGCCGAAATCGCACGCCATATGGGAGTATCGCCGGGCACCGTCAAAAACCGCCTATCCGGCGTATACGCAAAGCTTGGCATCGGCACACGCGCCGAGCTGGTCGCGCATATGTTGCGTTAGCGGCCAGACTACCTGGCATATCGAAAGCGTCCCGGGGCCCGACGCTTTCGCACGCTCAAATTGGACATTTTGGCCATCGAACGGCACTACCGCCACGTGGCGCCTTCTCGCAAAATTGGATTATTTCCACCGATACCTGCGGGATGGGAGCCAAAGATGCTTGATCGCCGTTCGTTACTTGTTGCCGGAGCGTCCTCGCTGGCGAGCGTTATGTTGCCGCGCGTGCCGGGAAGCGCAAACGCCTTCATATTGCCGTTCGCGCCCACCGAAGCCCATGCCGACGAAAAAGACCCCTTCAGGGTGCTCGTTCTCTCGCGCACCATGTTTGGTGTGGTCGTGGTCGACGTTGCCAACAAGAATACGCCCATCACGGGTGCCCAGGTCACGCTCACATCGCGCTATGCCGCAGGCAAGCAACTCGCCGCCACGACCGATGACGAAGGCACGGCCATCTTTGAGGTCGCGCCGCTTTCGGAAGGCTACGTGGACGAGGCAACGCTTCTCGACGCGTACGACTTTAACGGCGGCATCTCCATTAGCATGGCAGGCTACCGCGATGTCGAGATTCCCCTCGCGCGTATCCAGGGCGGCACCGCCATAACCGCTCCAACGCGTCCGCTTTCCGACGGCGAGCCGTACTTTCGCCAGCTCACATTCGACGATTGGGACATCCAGTACGCCGACGCTACATTCATGGCACTGCCGAAGGACGACACGGCAAACGAGCAGCCCGACACGCACGCCTTTACCGTGCAGGCACATCTGCCACAGGGTGGACAGGCATCGCTGCACATCAACAAGGTAATGCCCGCCACGAGTAGCTCACCCGAAACCGTCACGCAGATTGGCCAAGTCAAGGCCAGCGCATCGGGCACGAATAATCTGGCGACGTTCACGCTCGAAGACAAGTTCCTCGATGCAGCGTCAAACCTTCTGGAGGAAGGATGCAAGCTGCGCTTTGTCCTCGACTACCAGGGCAAAACCTACACGCTCTCATCCCCTATGGCCGTTGTTACCGCGCCGGCGGCAAAGGCGGAATCCGGATCGACCACTATCGTCCCCACTACCATGGACCAAGAGATCACTCCGTTTGATTTCCCGGCGGCGTTTCCCGGTATCGGCGGCAATAAGTTCACGTGCTGGATGCCCACATTTCCCATTCTGTTCGATTTCTCGTTTGCTGGATACGTGCTGTTTGGCGGAGGGTACAAACCAGCTAGCTATATGAACGATTCGGGCAACCCTGATCCGGAATACTGGAAGAAATCGCCGCGCGAGTCGGGCGCCAAGCAGGCAAACCGCTACCTCGACGAGATGGAGGGGAAGTGGAATCAGTACAAGAGGATGAGTGCCGGTTCGGGCACCGATCCAAGAAACACCAAGCTCCTTCGCCACCATTGCACGCCGCTGTTCACGATGGATATCGCCACACAGCTGTACGGCTCGCTCGCCTACGATTGGGTGGGCAAAACCTGGGGTAACAACAACGACCCCGCATACGGCAATATTAAGGCCCTCTTCCAGGTAAGAACCGACCTCAATTGGACCGAGCAGTTTACCCTAGGACCGGTGCCATTTTTCCTAAACGTCAACCCCTGGGTGCTGGCAAAACTGGCGCTCGCCGTGGGTGCCCACACGCACGGCAGCGGCACGGCGTTTTTTAAAAACATTTCGCTCGACTATTCAAACACGTCGGGCTCGTTCACCATCCAGATCGGGCTTGCCGTCACCTTTGGCGCCGGCGTTGCAGGCGTCGCTTCGTCTGCCGTGCGCGGCGCCGCATCCCTCACGCTGTTCATTGGGTACGAAAAGGCAAATGGACACCAGCTTCCGCGACTGCGTGTAGGTGCAGACGTCGATGTCGATGTAATACTCCAGTTCGTAATGTTCAAGTGGACCACCAAGGCTTGGTCGGGGTCGTGGCCCACACTCATCGATTCGTGGAATATGTCGGTGAACAATGGCGACCAGTATGTGCTCCAGCGCTCTGAGCTCGCATTGGGTGGAGATACGCCTTACACGCTGGATGCCCGCTTCGGCATGCCCGGCAACATCGAGGCGGGCGGCGTGCCGCAATTTATCGCATCGGCCACCATCGTCACCAACGCCGAGCTGCTCGCACGCGCTGAGGTTAAGGCCACTGCAAGGAATGTCGCGCTTACCGTACGCGATTGGGACCGGTCGGTCACGCGCATTGAGCTCGAGGCGAATGCAGAAAGCGACGACACGGGACAGATCGAGCATTTCGTCCATGCACTGATAGAGAACGACGAAAACGCCGCGCCGATGTATGAGTACACCTATATCGGTCAGGCAACGAACACCGTTGCCGACCCGAACGCCGATTCTGCCGGCGTGTCGGAGGACGAGCGCGGCGGCATCAAGCCCTCGAGCGACAACGTGCTGTTTGCTGGCGTGCTCAGCGAAGCCCACATGAAGCTGGCAATGATTGCCGGCGTAGAATGCCTGTTCCGTATCGCCTCGGTGCGCTACGGCGACAATGGTCGCTCGCGCCTGGTGGTACACACAAAGGCAAACGGAACGTGGTCCGCTCCCACGCCTGTGGACTTTCCCCTTGGGTTTGGCGAGGGCGACGTGGAGCGCGACAGCATATACGATTACGACTTCGACGTAGTGGAATATACGGACGGAAGAGGAAACCAGGACGCCTACGTGCTGCTGGTCTCGGGCGAGCGCCCCGCCGGCGACGACACCCTTTTCGATATGGCAAGCACAGCCGGCATACTGTCCGTTGTGCGCCTGCGCATAAGCAGCGACGGAGTTCGCGTGGTATCGCACACGTCGTGGCGCAGCATCTCGCGCGGCCGCCTTCAGGAGGATGGCTACCATTGCCTGCAGTGCCCACGCATCACGGTGGGCAAGACACTTGTCAACGGGCGCCTGTCGGGCGCCTACCTCCACCGCCGCGGAACCACCGCAGAAAAGGCGCTCGGCAGCGAGGCCGAGGTTGCGCTGGAGTGCTTTACCCTGTGGTCGGACGTTTCGGGCGACAGCCTGACGTTCCGCCAAGTTCTCCGCTTTCCGCAGGCACCGTCGAGCATCGAGCTCGGCGCGCCCGAGAATATCAACGGCAAAATGGTGGTGCCCGTTGCATACGAGACCGCAGGAGGTTGTGGCTGTGCATCGTACGCCGTGATCGGCCAGTCCATTGCGGGCTGGGGCGTTATGTCGCCAGATGCCACAGTACCCCACGCGGTGCCGTGGCCGCAGCACACGGGCTTTTTGGCTACCGTCAACGAGCAACTGCAGCATATTACTTGGACGCGAGGCGCATCGGTATTTGCAACGCAGCCCGTGGGTGCCGCAGGCTGCGGCCCGGCATCGTTCAGCGTAAGCAACAACGGCAGGTGCGTGCTCTATGTAGAGAACACCGATGGCAAGGTGGGACAAACCTACGACGAAGAAGGCAACCCGGTAGCAGTGATGGGCAAGCACTTCCGCATCTTCGCCAGCACCTTGGCAGGCGATCTGTTCACGGAGCCGTTCGTGATGTGCGAGCTGGACCATCCCGTCGATCAGATAACGACATTTTTGACGTCGGGGAGCATGCTCTCCGCGCTCGCCACGCACATTGTGAGCGCGGAGAAGAGCGAGGCAGAACTACACGGCATCGAAGTGCCCTTGGTGGCGTGTGCCACTCCGACGGGCGCAGTCGCTACCTCGGGCGCGGTGGTGCCCGGAGCAGCAGGCGAATCCTTCATGGTCACGGTGCGAAACGACGGCAACACCTTGCTGACCGCCGGCACGATCGATCTGTACCGAGAGGGCTCCAGTCAGCCGTTCTCCAGCGCATCCATCGGGTTCGGAGTGAACGCACGCATGGCATCGATCTACGATCCAGAGCTTGCCGAGGACGCTTCGGCCAACGACATGACACACGTGAAGTACACGCTCGAGACGCTGGGCGCACATTTTGCAACGCACCCGCTGGTAGCCGACAGTGGCAACGCCGTGCTGGCACCGGGTTGCACGGCACAGTTCCGCATGAGCTTCGCCATCCCCGAGAGTTGGAGCGACGAGGTGGGCAAACGCGTAACGCTATATGCGAAGGCGCGTAAGCTGGTGGCGCTCGATCCCGTAACGCTCGAGGAAATTCGACCGGGCGCAAACTCGGCGCTGGGTGCCGTACTGCACGAGCTTCATGTGCCCGACGCGGCATGCGAACGCTCAGAAGTTCAGGTCGGCGTATGCGACAACGCGGATACGACGGGGCTTCACGATGCACCGATGACGGCGGACGGCAGTGGCGGCTCCGGCGGAAGCAGCTCCGGTAGCGGCAGTGGCTCTGGCAGCGGCAAGGATCACGGCAATAACAAGCGCCTCGGAAAAGCGGGCGCGCTTGCGGGCACGGGCGATGTCAACGCTCCCCTTACGGCAGCCGCAGCAGCACTCGCCGCAGCAGGCGCCGGCCTCGTCGCCTACAGCGCCCGCCGCACGGCGCTCGAAACCGACACCGCCGATGAGGTCAATTCTGATAAGCCTCACTAGCTCTCAGTTACCTTTGTGAGAGGCGCCGACTCGGCTCATCGAACATCAAATGGGCTGGTTCTGGATACCCAGAGCCAGCCCATTACGCATTAGATGTCGTCAGAGGAGTCGAGTTCTGCCTCGAGCTTGGCACGGCGTCTTTTCGCCGTGAAAAACGTTGCGCACAGGCCAGCAAACGTGGCCGCGAAAATCGTCGCACCGCAGAACACGCCCGTGGCCAGGTTCGCCAACCAAAAGACGCTTTCGAGCGGTACGACCTGCGCCTCAGCGATACAGCGCATTGCGGCAATAACAAGCGCGAACGCGGTGCCGCTAAGACCGCTGAGAAGCAGGAAATATCCAACAGGAAGATGCTCGGTTTGCCCAAAACGATTGGTATCGACATAGCCCTTCCGCGTTTGCAGTCCTGCGCAAATCAACATCACGAGAACGAGCCACAAATACATGGCCGCCTCGAACGGCGTTGCAAAGCCATGCGGCATTTCACTGGCGTCGCTGTGAACCCACGCAACCTGTCGAGCTATAAACTGGTAGAAAAAGATCATCAACATGCCAAACGAAAGCAGCACGAAACCAATCTTGTAGATCTTCGCGTTCTCAGCCTCCAGGCGCTCATCCTTTGGGCCGGCATATTCACGCCACTTTTGCACGAGTTTTAAATCTTCAAATTTCATAGCGAACTCCTAAAGAGCGTCAGGGTCGACGTCGCTCTCGTCTTCCCAAAACAAGTCGTTCAACGTAACGCGTAGCGCTTTACAGATTGCCACGCACAAATTGAGCGTGGGGTTGTAGCCGCCCGCCTCGATCAGGCCGATGGTCTGGCGCGTAACGCCCACGGCCTCGGCCAAGTCAGCTTGCGAAAGGCCAACCGCCGCGCGCGCCGCCTTCATGCGTAGGTTCTTTTTGCCCGGCATGGAGTTCCTTTCGTGGTAATGGACAGATATCCGTTGCAACATGGCAGAAATATATTGCATCTATCAGAAGATGTCAACTATATCTGTCATTATGGAAACCATGTTCGTCATCGCCATGCGGACATTACAACTTCGGTTCACTATTCAAACTTACTCGGACAGAACCGACTCGGTTTTGTCCGAGTAAACTCGAGCATAAACTGATTCATGCGATACAATTAACTCGGACAAAACCGAGTCGGAAGGAACCGAGTAAGTGGAATTCATTGGCAGGGAGCGTGAACTCGCCCGTATTAAGAAAACGCTCAAAGCACCTGAGCAGCGCAATGTTCTCATTTACGGCAGGCGTCGCGTCGGAAAAAGTGAGCTCATCAAGCAGGCGCTAACCGATTTGTCGGACGTCGCAACGGTCTATTACGAGTGCCGCCAAACCTCCGAGGCAGACAACCTCGAGAGTCTGTCCGCCCTTGTTGCTGAAACGCTGAGCTTTCCTCCGCTCGCCTTCACAGGCATCCGCGAGCTCATCGAATTTCTGTTTGCCCAAGCCAAAGACAAGAACATTACCCTCGTTCTCGACGAATACCCCTACTTGAGAGATGCGGTTAAGGGCTTAGACAGCATTCTTCAGACCTCAATCGACGCTCACAGGGAAGACTCACGTTTAAACATTGTCCTGTGCGGCTCCTACGTTGAGATTATGAAATCCCTCATCGAGCATGAAAGCCCCCTCTACGGGCGAATTGATCTCGCGCTTGAGCTTAAGCCCATGGATTACTTTGACGCTGCGAAGTTCTATCCCGCGTTCTCGCCCGAGGACAAGGTGCGGCTCTATAGCGTTTTTGGCGGCATCCCCTTTTACAATCGCCTCATCGATCAATCCCAAAGCGTACGCGACAACATCATCGAGCTCGTCACGGAACCTGGCGCCCGCTTAGAAAGCGAGGTGCCGTCCTATCTCAACGCCGAGATCTCGAAGATGACCAACGCCAACGAAGTTTTCGGGGCTCTCGCACAAGGTTACTCCCGTTGGGGGGACGTGCTGGCACAGTCGCACGTCTCGAGCGGTCCGGCCATGGCAGACGTGCTCGACAAGCTCATGTCACTCGAAATCGTCCAAAAGCGTGCACCCATCAACGACCCTACGAACAAGCGTAAGTCCGGCTACTTCGTAGTGGATCCGCTTTCGCTCTTTTACTATCGCTATGTTTTCCGCAATGCCTCGGCGCGTCAGCTGCTCGACCCGGAAGTCTTCTATGATCGTCACGTCTCCCAAGACTTCGAGGAAAACTACGTTCCTCATATGTTCGAGGAGGTCTGCCGTCAATACCTCGTGCGGCAGAACAGGACCGGCAAGATCGAACCGGCTTTCGACGCCATAGGCAAGTACTGGTACGACGATCCCGCAAACAAGACGAGCGGCGAGTTCGATGTGGTAACGCAAGACCCCGAGGGTTACGCATTCTACGAAGCAAAGTTCCGCAAATCCCCCGTCACGCAAAAAATGGTCGACGAGGAAATCATCCAAGTCGAGGCAACGGGGCTCAAGTGCCATCGCTATGGATTCTTCTCCCGTTCGGGCTTCGAAGCTGGCGAAAGCGATCGAACCGTCTTCATCGACCTACCGCAGATGTTTGGATAGGACAGGCCCCTCCCGCATTCCAAGCATTCATTATCTAATCGAACGATTGTTCGATGGATTTCGTGTTGGTTGGAATCGCCCACGGGCTGGGCTATGCTACCTTGACTATCTATACGACTTAAATACACAAGAGGAAGTACCAAGAGAGCGAGCATGGCAAAAAACACCGCAAACTATGGTAACGACAGTATTCGTCAGCTCAAGGACGAGGAGCGCGTACGCCTGCGCCCCGCCGTCATCTTTGGCTCGGACGGACTCGATGGCTGCGCGCATGCCGCCTTCGAGATCCTGTCCAACGCCGTTGACGAGGCACGCCAGGGCTACGGCAAGCTCATCACCCTTACCGCCTTTCGCGATGGCTCTATCCAGGTAGAGGACAATGGCCGTGGCTGCCCGCTCGACTGGAACCCTTCCGAGAAGCGCTTTAACTGGGAGCTCGTCTTCTGCGAGCTCTACGCCGGTGGCAAGTATAACAACAACCAGGGCGGCGACTACGACTTCTCGCTCGGCACCAACGGCCTGGGCTCCTGCGCGACCCAGTACGCTTCCGAGTACATGGACGTCACCGTCTGGCGTGACGGTAACAAGTACTCCCTGCACTTTAAAAAAGGCAAGGTCGTCGGTGCCAAAAAGAAGGCACTCGAGATTGAGCCCAGCGACGAGAACCGCACCGGCACCACCATCAAGTGGCGCCCCGATCTTGAGGTCTTTACCTCGATTAGCATTCCCCACGATTGGTATCGCGAAACCATGCGCCGTCAGGCCGTGGTCAACGCTAACGTGACCTTCCGCCTGCGTATCGAGGGCGACGATGGCGAGTTTTCCGAAGAGGATTTTTGCTATCCCAAGGGCATCGAGGACTACGTGCTCGAGAAGGTCGGTACCGACTACCTTACCGAGCCCTTCTTTATCGAGGCCGACCGTCGCGGTCGCGATCGCGAGGACCTGCCCGATTACAACGTAAAAATCACCGCGTGCATGTGCTTCTCGCGCACCTTCATGATGCAGGAGTACTACCACAACTCATCGTGGCTCGAGAACGGCGGCTCGCCCGAGAAGGCTGCCCGCAGCGCTCTGACCAGCGCCATCGATGCCTACATCAAGCAACAGGGCAAGTACAACAAAAACGAGAGCGGCATTAAGTGGCAGGACGTCCAGGACTGCCTGGTACTGGTGACCAACTGCTTCTCCACCCAGACGTCCTACGAGAACCAGACCAAAAAGGCCATCAACAACCGCTTTATCCAGCAGGCTATGACGGCTTTCTTTAAGGAGCGTCTCTCGACCTACTTGATCGAGAACAAGGACGCCGCCAACAAGATCATGGAGCAGGTGCTCATCAACAAGCGCTCGCGCGAGAATGCCGAGAAGACGCGCCAGAGCATCAAGACCAACCTGCAGCAAAAGACCGACATGGCCAACCGCGTGCAGAAGTTCATCGACTGCCGCTCCAAGGACAAGAGCCGTCGCGAGATTTACATCGTAGAGGGCGACTCGGCAGCAGGCGCCATTCGCACCTCGCGCGATGCCGAGTTCCAGGGCGTTATGCCCGTCCGCGGTAAGATCCTCAACTGCCTGAAGGAGGACTACCCGCGCATCTTTAAGTCCGACATCATCATGGACCTCATGCGCGTGCTGGGCTGCGGCGTGGAGATCAAAGACAAGCGCATCAAGAACCTCGGCGCCTTCGACCTGGACAACCTCAACTGGAACAAGGTCATCATCTGTACGGACGCCGACGTCGACGGTTACCACATCCGCACGCTCGTGCTCACCATGCTCTACCGCCTGGTGCCCACACTTATCGACGAGGGCTACGTCTATATCGCCGAGTCGCCGCTCTACGAGATCAACTGCAAAGAAAAGACCTACTTTGCCTACACCGAGCTCGAGAAGAACGGCATCCTTAAGGAGATCGGCGACCAAAAGTGCTCCATCAACCGCTCCAAGGGTCTTGGTGAGAACGATCCGGACATGATGTGGCTCACCACCATGAACCCCGAGACGCGTCGTCTGATCAAGGTGGAGCCCGAGGACGTCACCAAGATGGAGACCATGTTCAACCTTTTGCTGGGCAACGACGAGGCAGGCCGCAAGCGCCATATCTCCGAGCACGGCAAGGAATACCTGGACCAGCTGGACCTGCAGTAGCAGCAAATCGATAACGACGGCCCATAAGAAGTTCAAGAGGAAATCGTGGCAAAGAAGAAGACGAAGAACCAGCCAAAGAAAAAGCAGGTCAACGCCGAGAACGTCATCGGCCTGCACTCCGAGGTCACCGACCAGCCGATCACGCAGACGCTCGAGGTCAACTACATGCCCTACGCCATGAGCGTCAATGTCTCGCGTGCGTTCCCCGAGATCGACGGCTTTAAGCCCTCGCATCGCAAGCTGCTCTACACCATGTACAAGATGGGTCTGCTCAAGGGCGAGCGCCAGAAGAGCGCCAACATCGTGGGTCAGACCATGAAGCTCAACCCGCACGGTGACGCCGCGATCTACGAGACGATGGTGCGTCTGGCGACGGGCAACGAAGCGCTGCTTGCCCCCTTCGTGGAGTCGAAGGGCAACTTTGGCAAGTACTATTTGGGCGACCTGAGCTACGCCGCCTCACGTTATACCGAGGCCAAGCTCTCCCCCATCAGCGCCGAGATCTTCAAGGACATCGACAAGGACCCGGTCGACTTCGTCGATAGCTACGACGGCGCCATGAAGGAGCCGCGCCTGCTGCCCACCACGTTCCCCAACATCCTCGTCTCGGCCAACAAGGGCATCGGCGTCGCCATGGCGTCCGACATCTGCGGTTTCAACCTCAACGAGGTCTGCACCGCCACCATGCACTACCTGCAGGACCCTGACTGCGACCTGCTCGAGTACATGCCCATGCCCGACTTCTCGACCGGCGGCGAGATCATCTACCGCCGCGAGGAGATGGAAAAGATTATCGAGACCGGCCTGGGCAGCTTCCAGATCCGCTCCCGCTGGCGCTGGATTCCCGAAGAGCGCATCATCGAGGTCTACGAGATCCCCTACACCACCAAGACCGATGTCATCATCGAGCGCATCGTCAAGCTCTCTAAGGAGGGCAAGGTCAAGGAGATCACTGACATCCGCGACGAAACCGACCTCTCGGGCTTGCGCATCGCCATCGACCTTAAGCGCGGCGTCGACCCCGACAAGCTCATGGCCAAGCTCTATCGCTCGACCACGCTGCAGGATTCGTTCTCGTGCAACTTTAACGTGCTGGTCGACGGCTATCCCCGCGTTATGGGCGTGCGCCAGATTCTGCACGAGTGGGTCAAGTGGCGTATTGAGTCCACGCGTCGCCGCATTAACTTTGACCTGGGCAAAAAGTCCGAGCGCCTGCACCTTCTGCACGGCCTCGAGGCAATTCTGCTCGACATCGACAAGGCCATCGCCATCATCCGCGGCACCAAACTCGAAGCCGAGGTCGTGCCCAACCTTATGAAGGGTTTCGACATCGACGAGACCCAGGCCGAGTTTGTCGCCGAACTTAAGCTCCGCAACATCAACGAGGAGTACATCCTCAACCGCACCAAAGACATCGCTAAGCTCGAGGGTGAGATTGCCGAGCTTGAGGAGATCCTCTCCAGCGAGGACAACATTAAGAAGGTCATCAGCGACGAGCTGGCGGCGGTCAACAAGAAGTATGTGATGCCGCGCCGCACGGGTAGGATCGAGCCCCATGAGGTTATCGAGGTAAGCTTGGAGCCCGAGGTCGAGGAGTACCCGGTCACCATCATGCTCTCGCGCGATGGCTACCTTAAGAAGATGACGGACCGCGTGCTCAAGAAGGCCACTACGCTCAAGTACAAGGACGGCGATAAGCCCTTTATCGAGTTCCCGTCCTCCAACACGCACGAGCTGCTCGTGTTTACCAACAAGAGCCAGGTGTACAAGTGCAAGGTTGCCGCGTTTGAGGACACCAAGTCGGCCCAGCTGGGCTCGTACCTGCCGACCGATCTTGAGATGGAACCCGACGAGAGTGTCATCTGGGTCATCGACCCCGAGGACTACAAGGCCGACGTGCTGTTTGTCTTTGAGAACGGCCGCGTGGTGCGCGTCGCGCTTTCTGGATACGTCACCAAGACCAACCGCAAACGCCTCAAGAACGCCATCTACGGTGGCAGCAAGCTGCTGTATGCCCAGGTGCTCAACACAGATCGCGACATCGCGCTGGTCTCGAGCGACTATCGTTTGATGAACTTCAACACGTCGCTGCTCAAGACCAAGACGACCACCAACACGCAGGGTGTCCAGGCCTTTACCGCCAAGAAGGGCCGCTCGGTCACCACCGTCGGCACGACCGAGGAAATCCTTGGCACCGGCGTCTCGGCCGAGAAGTTCACCGCGCAGAGCCTCCCCTCAGCCGGTGCCCTCATGAAGGAAAACGACATGCCGAGCCTGTTTGACTAGGACGACGGCAGAACCGCCATAGTTTTACAAAGCAGCGGGGCCCGGAGCGCAGCAATATCGCGCCCCGGGCCCCGCTCGTTGCGGAGGTCATCCTCGGAAATGTCGACGATACGGGGGCTTCCCGCACCGTCCTAAGCCGTTAGCAAAACTCGCAAAAGTTAGCAAAAGTTGCAAAAATTAGCAAAACTTGCAAAGGAGCCACCATGGAGTACAGCAAATGGCTCCGCCATGCCAGGCATGCTCGAAGATATTATCGAGCGAACCAAAGAAGCGGCAGATAGCTACCTTTCACAGTCTCACGCGCGCATGAACGGCGTTCAAATTGGTCCAGTGGGCATCGATTGGACATATGTTCAAGAAGCCCAGGGCAACTGGCGCACGTGCATGAATGGCATCTTCAGGCAACTCGAGAAGCATGGCATCGGGCTTCTCTCGAAACGACCTATCGAGAGCTTTCCGATAAAGACATTGAGTTTTTGCTCGCGATGCTGCCCGATTCTGGCCCCAGCAGGATCTCGGAGATAGCCAAACGCATGGGCGTCGCCAGCAACTACGCAAGCCAATACAAACGCCGCCTCCTCGAGGACGGCGTTATCGGGGAACGTGGGCGTGGCCTCGTCGGCTTCGACATCCCCGCGTTCAGAGAATTCTTGAACGAGAAGGCGTTTTAGCACACCGGAATTGTCCGCGGGAGCATCGTTGCATGGCAATCAGCATTCCTCCTGGTAAGGGCAGCAAGCATTTCCGCTAGTGCTGATTGCCATGCGCCCCTCTTGTCCTTAGGCGAGCTTGCGAGCGAGCTCTCGCACCTCTTTCAACTTGGGCGACGATACCATGCTGTCGCGCTCGGTCATACCGCTGATGGTGACAATGCCCTGATCCTCCCACTTGCAGTACGCGCAGGTTGACTTATACATAGCGATCGCCGCATCATAGACGCCCTCGCTATGGCTATCGAGCAAAAGGGCCGTCTTGGTGAACGGGAAGCCCGTAGCACCGAAGGCGTACAGGCGGTCGATGGCGGCCTTCTCCTGCGCAGTGATATCAAACCAGTAGATAGGCGAAGCGAAGACAACCATATCGGCGCCTTTCAGCGACTCGATCACGTTGGCCATGTCATCCTTCTGCACGCAAGTGCCCTCATGGGTAAAGCAATACTGACACCCCAGGCAGCCAGAGATTTTCTTACTGGCAACGCGGACGACCTCGACCGTATTGCCGTCCTCACGCGCAGTCTCGGCAAAGGCCTCGACCATGGTGTCGGTATTGGCGCCCTTGCGCGGGCTACCACTCAATACAACGATATTCATAGAAATCTCCCTCCTTCATGCCGCAGGCGCGCGGCACACATTTTGTTGTAACCAAAACAGATGGAGCTATGCAGTCGCCTCGTTTCAGCTACTCCCACTTAGTAATAGGAGCCACTGGTCAAAAGCCTGTCAACATCAAAACAAGTTTTCAATCTATCGATTCTACGTGAGGCAATGGTCCCCATTTGATGCCCGCACTGTTTGCGCACTAGGGAGCAAAAGAATCTGGCCGCCGCTCAAATAAGATCACCGCCATCTTGCATAAACGACGCCATGTTAAGGTGCCTGACGCCATCCCTCTCCTGCAATAGAGGATCAAGCGTGAACAAGTAGCGCGGATACCCATCCCTGATGTGGCCGAGCGGCCTGTACTCGCGCTCCTCGACGCCTCTGTCGGCAATCGACATAGAGACCTGGATATAGGCGTAAGCATTGCGCCTACGAGCGATGAAGTCACACTCGAGCTTCCCAATACGGCCCACAGAAAGCTCGTACCCGCGCGATGCAAGATAGAGGTAGATCTTCACGTCGGTATATACGCAAGATGCACCCCTTTTTCTCAGCGTCCATTTCATCAGTTATGGGGGTGCTTTTTTACATTTTATAAAAAAGCGTACCGATAACTTATGGCTCTGTTAGACCAGGATTGACATTCCGCCCCGTCATCTTCTTGCGATTGCACA
>CABUOF010000043.1 GCA_902493125.1 uncultured Collinsella sp.
CGACATCCTGGCCGTCAACGATGAGCTGGCCTTTCTCGCTTGCCGGACGGCGAAGTGCGGTGTGCAGAACAGCGCGGTCCTCGGTGGTGTTGATGTGCTCGCCGGAGAACATGGCGTCGCGGCGCTCCTCGAGCTTCACCTCGCGGGCAAGATCGCACAGCAGCTTGACGGTCTCATCGGTCACCAGGTTCTTGGACAGATCGAAGTGCAGGTCGCCGGCGTCAAAGCTCAACTTATTCACGCGGTCGGCGTCAGCAGCGAACCAGGCCTTGAGGTCGATGCCCTCGGCCTCGAGCTTCTCCTGATGGGCCTCGAGCGCCTTCCAAGCGGCGGTCGACGTAGCGTCGATAGGTGCGGCAACAGTTGCCATAAAGTCCTCCTCAGCATACGGGCGCATTCCTCCATGCGCCCGGATAATCAGATGCCCCTATTCTAACGCAGGTCAAGACCGTAATCAGCGAGCGTTGCCAATCGGCCCCCGAACGGCGACCGACCAAAAAAGGGCAGGTTTATTTTGGCAGGTCAAACGCTTTACCTACCATAATTTACCTGCCCCTTCCTGGTGAGCCATTATGCCGCGGCGCATACGCTGCCGAGCAGCTCGCGCAGGGGAGAGCCGATGCCCTCCAACAGCTCGGGTGCGATAATGGCAAAAACGGGAACCTCGCCGGCACCCACAACGGCGGGCACTTTTCCCTCGGAGACGATACATCCGTAGGGAACAAAGCCGCCCTCGCCGGCATCGAGCACGGCCATGCGATGAGCGAGTTCGCGCACAAAGCTCGCCGTATCGGCATCGCCGATCGCCAGGACAAAGTCCACGCCCTCATCGGTCGCCAGGGCTACGGCCTCATCGACCAAATCGTCTCCCCCGTCGCCCCCGACCAAGCCGCAACGAAAGAGTATGCGTTCGAGCAGGGCGCGATCGAGCGAGCCCAGCGCCGCCGAAACAAGCTCATCACGCGTGTGCTTGTCGCCTCCCAGCACGACCAGTGCCTTGGTGCCGCCATAGTGGGCAACCAATCGTCCGCACCAGCGAGCCACATCCCCATCCGCAACCAAGCGCGTCGGCATACCAAACCCATAGTTGACCATTGTCCCCACAACCCTTCCGTGCTTTATGGTGGTATCGATTGTTAGGCTCATGCTACGAAGCGAGCTTTTCCGAGCTGTTTCGCGCTCTTTAGGGCTGCGTTAAAATCAGATTCGATCCGACATGGCGTCCAGTTGCGACAATTAGGCGGTCAAAATCCAAGGGCCAAGACGCACGAACAGGATGAGCCAGACAAAAGACAGGCAAAACCCGCCCAGCACATCCGAAACGTAGTGCACGCCCAGGTAGACACGGCTGACACCCACCGCAAGGATGACGCACGCAAGTGCAACCTCGATGGCGGCGCCGAACGGAAGGCCACACACGCCACACCGCACCAACCATATGCCATAGCCATAAAACGCCATGGCCGCCATCGAGTGGCCCGAGGGGAAGCTCAGCCCCGGTGCCTCGACAAGCCGAAATCCCTGTGGACGAGGTCGACGCACAAGGACCTTTAACAGCTGGTCGATTGCGCTGATAGCACCGACATTGAAGGCGGCCCAGACAACATGGGCCCAATTGGGCGCCCACAGCATCGCCGCGGCTAGCACACCGACGACAAACGGCAGCGACGCCAAACTCGAGGCGGCTTTCATCGCGGCCGTCAACACCGGCGACCGAAGCCTCTCGACAAGCAGCAAGTATCCCACCTCATCGATTCTTATAGCCCGTCCTTTGAGGACCTTGATCAGCAGGTAAACAAAGATCGCAAGGCACAGCACGAACAGTATCAAAAGTGCAAGATCACCCATACCTATGGTCATCCATACCCCCTCAGCGTATTTAACACATTAAGGCTACCGACCCACCGTAAGCACTCGGTAAACCGACCAAAAAACCTGTCCCTTTTTGGTAGGTTTTGACGGTGTCCGGTCGAGCGGGTATTATCGAACAGGTATTCGATAAGAACATGTGTTTGATGAAAGGGCACGGATGGCGCACGAGCAGCACACCTACATCTGTATCGACCTCAAGACGTTTTATGCCAGCGTCGAGTGCGTCGATCGTGGGCTCGATCCGCTCACCACCAACCTGGTCGTTGCCGACGAATCACGCGGACGCACGACCATCTGCCTCGCCATCACACAGGCCATGAAGGACCTCGGGATACACAATCGCTGCCGTCTGTTCGAAATTCCCGATGGCATCGACTACATCACGGCCGTACCGCGCATGCAGCATTACATGGAGGTGTCGGCGAAAATCTACGGTATCTATCTGGAATACGTCAGCCCCCAGGACGTGCACGTCTACTCCATCGATGAGTGCTTTATCGACGTGACGCCCTATCTGGACCTCTATCACACCGATGCGGAAGGGTTCGCCTGCACGCTGCGCGACGAGGTCCTCGCGCGCACCGGCATCACGGCGACGGTCGGCATCGGCCCCAACCTATTCCAGGCCAAGGTAGCGCTCGACATTACCGCCAAGCACGTACCCAGCCGCATCGGCATACTCGACGACGAGACCTTTCGCAAGGAGATCTGGCCCCATCGCCCCATCACCGACATCTGGGGCATCGGCCCCGGCGTGGCAGCCCGACTCGAAAAGTATGGCGTCTACGACCTGATGGGCGTCGCCGCCCTTGACGAAAACCTGCTCTACGACGAGCTCGGCGTCAATGCCGAATATCTTATCGATCACGCCTTCGGACGCGAGCCGACAACCATCGCCGATATCCAAGCCTATCGCCCGCAGGCAACTTCGACCACCACAGGACAGGTGCTCTCGAAGGGTTATGCCTACGAACAGGCCTATACCGTCTTGCGCGAGATGGTCGACAACGCCGTTTTAGACTTGGTCGATAAGCACGTGGTCTGCGACAGCATCTCGCTCTTTGTGGGCTACGCGAGCGAACGCGCCGACATACGCCGCCTCGACGCCAGCGGTACAGCGCAGTATGTGGACGGATGCGGGCACCTGCGCTCGAGCACATCGAGTATCGAACCCACCGCAACCGCCGGCCCCGAGCTCGCGCCCCGTGCGCCCAAGCCCGTCCAGCGCGATGACGAACGGCGTCGCCTGGTGCGCGAAGCGCAGGCAATCGATGGCATCTTTGTGGGAGAGCATGGCGGCAAACCGCGCGGTGGCTATGCCGCACTCTTTGCGCACTCTAACGCCTCGCGAAAGCTGCCCGAGCGTACCAATTCGTTTAAGAAGATCATGGGCTATTTCGATGAGCTCTGGGCGCAGACTGTCGATCCCAAACGACCGGTCAAGCGCATCAACCTGGGATTTGGCAACCTCATGCCCGAGGAATTTGCCACTATCGATCTGTTTAGCGATGTCGAGGCCGATGAGCGCGAGCGCGACCTGGCGCGCGCCGTGTTGGCCGTAAAAGGCAAGTACGGCAAGAACGCGCTCGTCAAGGGATTAAGCTTTACCGCCGGCGCCACCGCGCGCGAGCGCAACGATCAAGTTGGAGGACACCGTGCCTAAACCCAAACAACAGCCCATGCGCCCGCCGACCGCCTTCGAGCGCCTGGCGGACCCCGAGGGCAGACGCCGCGCAGCCGACCCCAACCTCACTGCCAACGGCGCCGTGCGCGCCAACCGCGCCGCACAGTTTATGCCCTTTGCCGCCCTCACGGGATACTACGAACTCGTGCGCAAGCAGGAAATCACCGTCGAGCAAAAACGTGAGCTCACGGAAGAAAAAGCCCTCGTACTCTCTAAAAAGCTCGAGGGTCTCAAACGTGGCGACTTGGTTCGTGTCACCTATTACGATACATACGGCTATCGCAGCCGCACCGGCATCCTCGACGAGGCGCTCCCCGCCTTCAAGCTCCTCAAGCTCCGAGACATCGCCATCGACTTCGACGACATCCAAGACATCGAACTGCGCGGACGAGCCTAGCCAAGGAAGCGCATCCAGGGCGGCGCTTACAGCGTCATGACGTAGTAGCCCGCGTCTTTCACGGCCGTCTCGAGGGCACCACGATCAACCGGCTGTTTAGAGCGCACACGTGCCGTGTGATCCGCATACGTCACCGTTGCCCACACGCCATCCAGCGCATTCAGGGCATTGGCCACGTTCTGAGCGCAGCCGTCACAGCTCATGCCGCCGATGAGCAGCTCATCGCTATAGGGATAGTGCGATGCATCGGTATCCACCACAACAACCTTTTTGGTTTTCTTGCCGCTCGTACCATCGCTGCAGCAACTCTTCCCGTGTGTCGAAGCGGCAATGCGACGCAGTCCAAAAAACATGCCGACGGCAATGACGGTCAGCACGATGAGATTCGCAGGGTTGAGCAAGTCACTCATGCATTCCCCTTTCAGTAGCACTATCTAGATACCCCCATGGGGTGTCCCCATCTTAACCCAAAATCATGTCCGTTCGGTCAATTAGTTTTCCTCTTCAAACTTTTTTGTTGACCATGGCTTACTTTCGTGTATAAGTTTTCCTAGGCTAACAGTTTAGATCCGTAAGGAGCGACGTGACTCGAACCATAGACATCCCAACGTTTCAGGCAGCAGTCGTGCGCAACTGCTCCCCCACGCTCGCGGGCATCAAGCCGGCATCGCTCTTTACCTATCCAGGCACCTACGCCCACGGGGACGGCTCGACCGCAACAGAAACCATCGCAGAACGCCGAGCACGCCTGCTCAACGTTATCGCCCAGTGCAACCGCGAGCTTGACCCGCTTGGCATCCACCTGAGTGTTTTGGTCTGGCGGCCCTGCGGAGCGCTCGTGTACGTGTACCGAGCCAAAAGCCTCACCACCTATTTCGCGGACCCTCGCGCCAAAACGGCGCTCGCCTCGGAAGGCTACGACACGAGAGACCTTTCGACATGCCTTGTGCATTTGGCATCACGCATCACGCTCGCGAGTAATAACGTCGCGGAATGCGCCTGTAGCCAGACTCGATGCGCACTACCCCAGCAAGCTAGCTGCAGCAACGACTGCACCTGCGAGTTTCCGCACGAAATAGGCTACTTCCTAGGATATCCCTACGACGACGTGCACGAGTTTATCGTCCAGCGCGGCGAGAACTATAAGGTCTTTGGGGCCTGGAAGGTCTACGCAAATGTCGAGCAGGCACTTGCGACGTTTGATGCCTACCGCGCCTGCACCCAATACTTCACCTTTGTCTATCAGCAGGGCTACAGCTTGGCGCAACTTGCCCAGGCAACCCGATAGAACATAGAAGCCGTGGCAACCTGCCGCACAACTGAAAGGACTCAACATGAGCAAGATCGCCGTCGTCTACTGGAGCGGCACGGGCAACACCGAGGCCATGGCAAACCTCGTTGCCGAAGGTGCAACCGATGCCGGCGCCGAGGCAGAGGTCATCTCCTGCGCCGACTTCTCCGCAGACAAGGCCGCTGGCTATGACGCTATCGCCTTCGGCTGCCCCGCCATGGGTTCCGAGGAGCTTGAATATGATGAGTTCCAGCCCATGTGGGATGAGGTCAAGGAGACCCTCGGCGACAAGAAGGTCGTCCTCTTTGGCTCTTATTCGTGGGCCGAGGGCGAATGGATGGACAACTGGAAGGCGGACGCCGACGAGGAGGGCGTCAACGTCGTCGATTCCGTCATCTGCTACGACGCCCCCGATGATGAGAGCGAAGCGGCCTGCCGCGCCCTTGGAGCCGAGCTCGCCTAGCGGCAATGAGCTCCGCCCGCAACGCGCATTGCAACAAAACACATTCGCGTCCCAACAAAAACGGGAGCCGGATCACATCCGGCTCCCGTTTTCTGCTATGTCAGTCATATAAAGCGGCTACGAGATATTGCCCAAGAACGCCTTGGTGCGCTCGCTCTTGGGGTGGTCGAAGACCTCGCTCGGCGTACCCTCTTCCACAATGACGCCGCCGTCCATAAAGACGACGCGGTCGGCGACATCGCGGGCAAAGCCCATCTCGTGCGTCACGACGATCATGGTCATACCGTCGTGCGCCAGGTCGCGCATGACGCCCAGAACGTCGCGCACGAGCTCAGGGTCGAGCGCCGACGTGGCCTCGTCAAAGAGCATCACGTGCGGGTTCATCGACAGGGCGCGGGCGATGGCCACGCGCTGCTGCTGGCCGCCCGAGAGCTGGCTCGGCATAAAGTCGATGCGCTCGGCCAGGCCGACCTTGGTCAGCTCCTCGACGGCGATCTTCTCGGCCTCTTCCTTGCTGCGCTTGAGCACCTTTTGCTGCGCAAGCATGACGTTCTTTTTGACCGACAGGTGCGGGAACAGGTTGAACTGCTGAAACACCATGCCCAGGTGCGTGCGCACTTTGTTGAGGTCGACGCCCTTGGCACACACATCCACGCCCTCGACGACAATCGAGCCGCTCGTGGGATGCTCCAGGCGATTGATGCAGCGAAGCATCGTCGACTTGCCCGAGCCTGAGGGGCCCAAGACCACAACGACCTCACCCTTGTGCACATCCAGATCGATATCGCGCAGGACCACGTTGTCCCCAAAGGCCTTCTGGAGGTTCTTGATGCTGACGACGACCTCGTTCGAGTTATTGGTTTCGCTCATGATAGGACCTCCTTACAGACCGGCGATGTGATCGGCGGGCGTCGCGACAACCTGTCCGGCGCTCTTGGCGGGACGCTTCTTCTTGGTCTCGGCCGTGCCCAAAAGCCTCGCCTCAAGACCGCTCACCAAGCGAGCGAGCGGCAGGGTGATGACCAGATAGAACAGGGCGGCAACCACGTACGGTGTAATGGAGCCCGTCGTGGCCACGATGGTACGGGCGTTCATGACGATCTCGACCACACCCACGGCGGCAAGCAGCGACGTATCCTTGTAAAGCAAGATAAACTCGCTGGTCAGCGTAGGCAAAACATTACGGAACGTCTGCGGAATCATGACATAGAGCAGCGTCTGGAACGCGTTCATGCCCAGCGAACGCGCAGCCTCGTTTTGGCCCTTGGGGATCGATTGAATACCGGCACGGAAGATCTCGCATAGGTACGCAGACGAGTTCATGGCCATGACGATAACGCCAAGCACGTAGTCATCAACCTTGACGCCGGCCAACGGCAGACCGAAGAACGCGATATAGATCTGCAGGAACGCCGGCGTACCGCGGATGATATTCACATAGATGCCGGCGAGGCAGCGCAGGATGCGCGACTTGGAGATGCGCATGAGCGACAGGGCGAAACCGAAGGGAATTGCCAGCGGAAACGCCACAAGCACGATCGAAAGCGACATGAGGAAGCCCTTGAAGACGATCGGCAGGCTCTGGACCAAAATGACCGGGTTCAGGAACAGGCGCAGGAACATATTGGAGTTCCAAGCCTCGACCCACGGCTGCTCTTTAAGGTCGGCCAAGAAGTTATCGAAGGCCGTCACGCCCTTGATCTCCACCGACGGAATCTTGGAGATCTTCTTGGTCGAGCCATCGGCCAAAGTGCAGGTGCCGCTAAAGGCCTCATCGCCGCCCTCGACGGGGAAGGTCACGCCGTAAACCTCGACACGGAAAAAGCCGCCGGCAGGCGCCGTCTCGCCAAAGTCGATCTTGAGCGTCTGGCCGTCAGCCTTGCACGTGGGCTTCATGGGCGTACGATCCATGAGGTCCTCGCCCGAGAGCATCGTCAATCGCGTGTCATCGGTACCAAACGTCGTGCCGTCGACAAACGTCAGCGAAAGACCGCTCAGCTCCTCGTCGGCATCGGCCTGGACCTCCCAGGTAATGCGCGTCTCGGTGCCGCCGACCACAGCGCTGCCCGAACCGGTGTTGGGTCGGGCGGTAATCTTTGCGGTCTCAAGCGCCTGGGCGGTCGTGGGCGCATATGCCCCCGCGCACACCAGCGCGAGCGCCACGGCCATGACGCAGGCTAGCTTTTGGAGCAAGGCGGGCAGTAAAAAACGCTGCTCCGCGGCCCCTTCGTTCAATCGAGACAAGGTGGCTCCTATCGTAGAAGTTGCCGGCAAAACAAGACGGAAACACTCTCCGTCAAGAGAAGCGCAAAGGCCCTCTCCGCAAAACGGAAAGGGCCTTTGCGCAATCAAGCATCTATTTACTTGATGTTGTACTTAGCCATGAGGGCGTCGACGGTACCGTCGTCGGTCAGGTCCTTGATGGCCTGGTTGATGTCGTCCTTGAGCTTGATGTTGCCCTGGTTGATGGCGATGGCGTACTCCTCGCCGGTGCTGATCTGCTTGATAGTCTGGCAGGTGTTGAACTGCTCGGCGGTCAGCTGGCTGGCAACGGAGCGGTTGGTGACTACGGCGTCGCCCTTATCGGACTGCAGGGCGCTGAAGCACTCGGTGGCGTCCTTGTAGGGAACGATCTTGGCCTTGGGGAAGTTTTCCTGGGCAAAGGACTCGGCGGTCGAGCCAGACTGGACGATGATGGTAGCGTCGGCATTGTTGAGCTTCTCGCTGAAGTTGTCGGCCGTGATGTCGGTGTTATCGACCTTGGTCACGATAGCCTGATCGTCCATGTAGTAGGAATCGGAGAAAGTGACTTCCTTTTCACGCTCGGGCGTGTCGGTGATAGCCGCGATGGAGACGTCGTACTTAGCGCCCGAAGCGACGCCCGGAACCAACGTGTCAAAGTCATTGTTGACATACTCAACATCCAGGCCCAGCTTGTCGCCGATAGCCTTGATGAGCTCAAGGTCAAAGCCTTGATAATCGCCGTTGTCATCCTTGTACTCAAACGGGGCGTACTCGGCAGAGGTGCCGACGGTCAGCGTACCGTCCTTGACGAGCGCGTACTCCTTGGAGCCGTCGACCTTCTCGACCTTAGCGTCGTCAGAGCTGCTGGGACCGGCATCAGAACCAGAGGTGGCGTTGGACGAACCGCAGCCCGTCAGAGCAAGGGCGAGCGCCATAGCACCCGTGGCGGCAAATGCGCCAAGCTTCTTCAGCTTCATAATGAGTCTCCTTCCGGTGACCTCGTTTGATTCAGAGGTCTGCAAAAACTGTTGGCTATTATGCACCCGGAATTACGAATCTGCAATGAGAAAACTGATTGAAACAAACCCATAACGTGAATGGAATACTCTACTTTGTGACAGTCATTACTGCTGCAATGACCTTAATAGTCTAATTTCAGCTGCATAACCTGCAAGTTCGTTCGGAGTCTCCAAAATAAACGGCAGCGAACGCAAATGGCCATTCGATACAATATTCTGCATAACCTGCATACCGCCACCAAATTCCTCGCTGCCAAGGTATCCCTTGCCGATGCACTCGTGACGATCTTTATGGGCGCCACAAGGGTTCTTCGAATCGTTGATGTGTACGGCGTGCAAACGATCGATACCCACCACGCGGTCGAACTCGTCGAGTACGCCGTCCAGATCATGGATGATGTCGTAGCCAGCATCGCTCACATGGCAGGTGTCCAAACAAACGCCCAGCTTATCGGACAGCTCTGGGCACTTGGCGGCAACGCCCTCGATAATGCACGCCAGCTCCTCAAAGCTGCGGCCAACCTCGGTACCCTTGCCGGCCATGGTCTCGAGCAGCACCGTCGTCTGCTGGCCCTCAAACATCACCTGGCACAGGGTGTCGACAATCATCTGAATGCCGGCGTCGGAGCCCTGCCCCACATGCGCACCGGGATGGAAGTTGTAGTAGTTGCCGGGCAGCGCCTCCATGCGCCGCAGGTCCTCTGCCATGGCCTCCAGGGCAAACTCGCGCGCCCGCTCTTTGGCTGAGCAGGGGTTATAGGTATACGGGGCATGAGCCACGAGCGGGCCAAAGTCGTTTTGCTCCATAAGCTCGCGCAGGGCCGCCACGTCATCCATGTCAAGGTCTTTCGCCTTGCCGCCGCGCGGGTTGCGCGTAAAGAATGCAAAGGTATTGGCGCCAATGGACAACGCTGTCTCCCCCATTGCCCGATAGCCCTTCGTCGTCGAAAGATGGCACCCGATCGTCAGCATCTCCAGCTCCCTCCTCATCAGTTGCGGAAAAATACGGTCTATTGGTGCCTTATTTTGGCGCAAACAGACCGTATTCCACCGCAAGTTATAAAAGGGGCATCAAGAGCAAAGGCCTCCAGGCATTCCAAGCGCTGGCGCCATGCCCCCACGCCCTAAAGTTTCAAGCGAATCGCATCGATGATGTGCGCACAGCGCTGTGTGGCGGCTAGGCACATGATGGGGCTTTCGAGTTTCCCCGCCTGAATGAGCTGCGTCGCATGCGACGCCTCACCGTAAAAATCATCGACTTCAAATGGTGCATCGATTTCGAGTACTCGACCGTCGGAATACTTCACATGGGCGAGCTCGGGGCGATGGAGACGGGCGATTTCCAACGAGCCCCGCTCGCAGACAATCGTTAAGCGGCTTTCATATGCTGCTTTGCCGTCGCACACCATATGAATGGGTATACCGCCGACACTCATATGGATCTCGTCGGCCCAATCGACGCGGCCGCCCGACACGTCACGCCAGCGAACTTCACGGGACGAAACATCGCACGCGCCCGCAAGCAGATCCTCAAACCACCCGACCGCATAGCAGCCCATGTCATATAGACAGCCACCCTGCAACGGATCGAGCAGATAACTCGAAGGGGATTCACCATAATCGAGTTTTTGCACGCTTTCGATCGAAACGATACGGCCAAGCTCACCCGACGCAAGCAAGTCCTTCACGCGAGTGCGCATCGGGCAAAACCGATTCTTCATCGCCTCCATAAACAGCACGCCGCGCTCACGGGAAACCGAGGCGATCACATAGGCCTCTTCCTCACTCAAAACGGCCGGCTTTTCGCACAGTACGGCCTTTCCCGCGCGCAGTGCCCGACAGACCCAATGCGCATGCATGCCATGCGGAAGAGCCAAGTAGATTGCGTCGACATCGGGGTCGGCAATCAGCGCATCATAAGCCGCATCGCCGCTATCGTCAGCCGTGGCATAACTGTGCGCGGCATCAATCGAAAACGCCCTGCAAAACTCCTCAACATGCGAAGGAGTGCGACCGGCGGCAGCCACAAGCCGTGCCCCGTCCACCTCCTTGAGCGACGATGCAAATCGATGAGAAATGTGCCCAGCGCCCAAAATGCCCCAACGAACCTCACGCGAATCATTACGTAAACCTCGGTCACCCACGATAGCCTCCCATCAGTTGCGGTGAAATAGTTCCTGTTGATGCCTTATTCTGCCGCAAACAGGAACTATTCCACCGCAAGTTATAAAAGGGTCACGAGGAGCGCGTTTTGCCGAAGGCCTTAAGCACTGCCGTCACGGGTCCAGGCTGAAAACGGCGGCGTACGTCGTCGAGACGCTCGGGGATATCGATGTGCTGTGGGCAGTGACGCGCACATTTGCCGCACTTGACGCAATTGCTCACGAGTTTGGGCTCGCTCGTGCGCACCGCACTCGCCGTAAAGTATTGCGACAGCCCCGTAAACCAGCTGTGCGCATAGCTCGCGTTGTAGGCGGCAAAGCAGCCGGGAATGTTGATACCCTTGGGGCATGGCATGCAGTAGCCGCATCCCGTGCAGGGCACGCGGTTCGTTTTCTCAAACTCTTCCAGCACGCGCGCGATGGTATCAAGCTGACCTGTCGTCATCGAGTCCGGCAGCGCACGATTGGCCAGCGCTGCATTCTCATCCACCTGCGCGGTATCGGTCATACCCGAAAGCAGCATCGTCACCTGAGGATGATTCCACACCCACGAAAGACCCCAGGCGGCAGGAGTGCGCAAATGCGGGTCACGGGCACTATCGAGCACAGCGCGGGCCCGTGGCGGCAGCTTGCCCGCTAAACGCCCGCCCAGCAGCGGCTCCATCACAAACACCGCGAGGCCTCGCTCGGCGGCGGCCATGAGTCCCGCCGTTCCCGCTTGGTAATGCTCGCCGGCATAGTTGTACTGGATCTGGCAAAAATCCCAGTCATATGCGTCAAGCATCGTAAGGAAGTCAGCCGCGCTGCCGTGGTACGAAAAACCAATCTGGCGAATGCGCCCCGCCGCCTTTTGATGCGCGATCCAGTCCTCGATGCCCAACGCCACCACACGTTCCCACTGGGCGGGCGAGGTAATGTTGTGCATGAGGTAATAGTCGATACGGTCGGTCCGCAGGCGACGCAGCTGCTCGTCGAAGAACCGATCGAAATCCTCCGCGCATTTGCACGAAGCATGCGGCAGCTTGGTTGCGAGCAAAACCTGGTCGCGCAAGCCCAGGCGCTCAAGCGACGCACCCACGCACGCCTCGTTACCGGGATAGAGATAGGCCGTGTCCAGGTAGTTAATCCCCTGCTCCACCGCACGGGAGATGATGGCGTCGGCAGTCTTCGCATCCGGGCGTCCCGGCGCACCGGGAAACCTCATGCAGCCCAGCCCCAACGCCGAGATACGGTTGCCGCTTTTGGGGTCAACGCGATATTGCACGGCCCCTCCCTTCGCCATCAGCGCCCCGGCAAGGCGAAACACAATGGTCACGCAGCCGAAACATCGTGGAATCGCAATCGAGAACGTATCGTAACGCAGCAGAAATCGAGCCGTCACGGCACCGCTTTAACATCAGCAAAAAGCCCGATGAAAGGAGTCGCCCATGCCCGCGCTCGACCTTTGGAACCTCGCATCCCAGCTCAAAAGCATCGATTATCGCTGGGTCGACCTCACCCACACGCTCTCGTGCGACACCCCGCACTGGTTTGGCTTTAAGCCGTTTGAGTCCACCAAGCTCTTCGACTATCTGCCAAACACGCCCGGGGACATGCTCGCGCCCATGCGCTGCTTTCAGTATTCGGTCGCCTCGCAATACGGCACCCACGTCGATGCACCGCGCCACTTCCATGTCGACGGCCGCTCCCTTGGCGAGATCGAGCCCATCGAGTTTATGCATCCGCTCTGCGTGATCGACAAGCACGAGGAATGCGCCGCAAACCCCGACTTTATCCTAACCGTCGATGACCTCAAAACTTGGGAGGACGAGCACGGTCGCATTCCCGAGGACGCTTTCGTCGCCTTCCGCTCCGACTGGTCCAAGCTCGCCGATCTGGAAAACAAGGACGAGGACGGCCAGCCCCACTACCCCGGCTGGGACCTCGACGCCATCAAGTGGCTCGTTGAAGAACGCAACATCGGCGCTATCGGCCACGAGCCGGCTGACACCGACCCGGCGAGCGTGACCACGCGCGAGGACGCCTACCCCTACCCCGGCGAGCAATACATCCTCTCGGTCGACCGCTATCAGATTGAGGTCATGGACCATCTGGACGAGCTTCCCGCCACGGGTGCCGTCATCTTCTGCACCTTCCCCAAGGTCCACGATGGCGTCGGATACCCCGCCCGCGTCTTTGCGGTCTGCCCTGCAGCGTAGCGTCCAGGCAAACGTTTCTTTTTTTATAACAGCCGCCCCGCGCACCCGCCAATCACCCTGGCAGCATACAATCCATCAGGCGCCCCTTACGCGGGCGCCTTTTATATGGGGAGATGATTCATATGCAGATCAACAAGGTCGCCTTTATCGGCAAGGGCGGCGTCGGCCTGCTCTACGGCAGCATGATTGCCAAGGCCCTCGGCAATGACGCCGTCGAATACGTTATGGATGACGCCCGCTTTGAGCGTCACGCGGGCGATGCGCTCACCGTCAACGGAAAGCCTTGCGATCTCACGTCCGTCCGCGCCAGCGAGGCAGCGCCCGCCGATCTGGTCATCCTGACGGTCAAGACCACCGGTCTCGACCAAGCACTCAAGACTATGGAGCGTGTCGTGGGACCCAACACACTCATCGCCTCGCTGTGCAACGGCATTACGAGCGAGCAAAAGATTGCCGAACGCTTTGGCTGGGAGCATACCGTTCTTGGTATCTGCCAGGGCATGGACGCCGTGTTCCTCAACGGCGCGCTCACCTTTACCAATGCGGGCGAGATCCGCTTTGGTGCAGCCGCCGGCACCGACCCCGCGACCGTCACCGCTATCGACGGGCTCTACACGCGCTGCGGCATCGCCCATACCGTCGAGGACGACATCGCCCACCGCATGTGGGCCAAACTCATGCTCAACGACGGCATCAACCAGACCTGCATGGCCTACGGCGGGACCTACGGAAGCGCCACGGAGCCGGGCTCCGAGCAGCGTCGCTGCTTTGTTTCCGCCATGCGCGAAACGCTTGCGGTCGCCAACGCCGAGGGCGTTGAGCTGACCGAGGCAGACCTGACGCAAATGGTGCACCTCATCGAGGGAATCGACCCCGCCGGTATGCCCTCGATGGCGCAGGACCGCATCGCACAACGAAAAACCGAAGTCGAGGAGTTCGCGGGCACCATTTGCCGCCTGGCCGCCAAACACGATATCCAAGTGCCGCAAAACGATTGGCTCTACCAGAGGATTCGCGAAATAGAAAGCAGCTGGTAGTGCTCGGCATACTGCAGCCAACAGATCCAATGGCAAAGCCGCCGCAAGGGGCACTCCCCTCGCGGCGGCTTCCTTTTTCATCTTTGGCCAATAATCAGCTTCACAACGGTTAGAGCTGCGACTCCGACGCCTGGTCCTCATCGTCGCGACAAAGGACTACACCCGCACTTCCCAGCAGCGCGGCCGCGATCAGCGCGCCGACCACGATAGGAGCAGCCCCGCATGTCCCCTGCATGCCCGCGACGAGCGCGGCCGTGGGACCAAGGCAGCCAAGCATCAACGCGACGGCGGCAACGGCGATATCTCGAGCATTCACAAGACCACTTCCTCCAAGAGAAAGACCTTATTTCTCAAGAACCAGTGTGCCCCGCATCCATACGCCCAGCGTACCGCCACGGTAAGGGCTCTGTTAACTCAAACGCATACATAGAACGGACGTCCTTACATTGCCCTAAAGCTCGGTAAAGACGCCCGTCCGCCAAATATCCGTGATGCAGAAAAATTACCAACCGGTGTAGTAGTCGGTGGTTCCGGCAGCGCAGCCGGAGTCATAGACCTTGCAATCGCCCTTGGAGCCCGTAAAGGTCGAGCCCTGGGCCATATCGCCCGCGGCAACAACGTAATAGCCGTCGGAATCGCGCCAGAAGCCCTCAGAATCCTGAGTCCATTCGCCCGTACGATAGTGATAAAGCACATTGCTGCTGTAATAGGTCTCGCGGCGCCCGTTGTAGTTATTGACACCCGCAGAGCGCGTCAGGCCCGATCCGTTCGCGTAGGACGCGGCAGACGCGTAGGACGGAGTAAAACCGGCGTTGTAGTACGAAGCCTGGGTGGCCTCGGCAGCCTCCGCCTCGGCGGCGGCCGCCTCGAGCGCTTCGCGCTTGGCATCCTCAAGCGCGGTGCGCAGCTCATCGAGCTCGGTCGACTTGGCGTCGACCTCCCCCATCGTCAACAGGCTGCCCGCACCGTCGATGCAACCCTGCAACACAGCGCGCTCGTCATCGGTAGCATAGTCGCCATACATATTCATAATGATCTGAGCGCGCATCTCCAGGGAATCGCGCTTGGCCTCCATCGAGGCGTTCCACTCCTGCATGGAACCATAACCATCGCCGCGATAGTCAACGGGCTGTACCAGCGTCGTCTCGGACGGCGTAGATCCAACCGTATCGGACAATGTTGCGGCGTGGGCATCAGTTGCACCGGCGCCCGCCAAAAGTGCCACGGTCAGAGCGGCGGAAAGGGCGGCGGCTTTCGGTTTTCGTGAATCGATCCTCATGTAGCTGGAAACCTCCGTAGTGCGTTTTTGCTGCGTTTGAGCTGCGTGTGATTCGATTGCGCTGCATAGTACCCCGAGCAAATCGCGACCTGCGGTTTTACTCAAAAGGCGCACGTCAATTGCGTAAAACTCACATCCTCTCAACAGGAGTTTTCCACAACTCGAATGCATAAAGCGTGTCAAAAACCCTGTTTTTGCACCCGTTCTATGCAAAAAAGGCGCCTGTGCAACCATTGTTCGCACAGGCGCCTTGAGCAGGCATTTTATGCAGTTATACCTATCGGGTCGCAAGGGGTCCTTGCACAAGTCGCCTTACTCGTCCAGCGCGGCGAAGGCCTGCTTCAGATCCCAAATGATATCCTCGGCGTTCTCGGTACCGATGGAAAGACGGATCGTGGAGGGCGTGATGTTCTGCTCGGCGAGCTCCTCGGCAGAGAGCTGGGAGTGCGTGGTGGTAGCCGGGTGCACGACGAGCGACTTGACGTCGGCCACGTTGGCGAGCAGCGAGAATACCTGCAGATGATCGATGAACTTCCAAGCTGCCTCCTGGCCACCCTTAATCTCAAAGGTAAAGATCGAGGCACCGCCGTTGGGGAAGTACTTCTGATAGAGCTCGTGATCGGGGTGCTCAGGCAGGCTCGGGTGGCTCACCTTGGCGACGTGGCTGTCACCAGCCAGAAACTCAACGACCTTCTTGGTGTTCTCGACATGACGGTCAACGCGCAGCGACAGAGTCTCGGTGCCCTGGAGCAGGACCCAGGCGTTGAACGGGCTGATGCAGGCGCCCTCGTCACGCAGCAAGATAGCGCGGACATAGGTTGCGAAGGCGGCGGGACCGGCAGCCTCGGCAAACGAGACGCCATGGTAGGAGGGGTTGGGCTCGGCGATCTGCGCATACTTGCCGCTCGCCTTCCAATCGAAGTTACCGCCGTCGACGATCACACCGCCCAGCGAGGTGCCGTGGCCGCCGATGAACTTGGTTGCGGAGTGAACGACGATGTTGGCACCATGCTCCAGCGGACGGAACAGATACGGGGTGCCGAAGGTGTTGTCGACGACAACCGGCAGACCGTGCTTCTTGGCGATCTCGGAGATGGCGTCGATGTTGGGGATGTCGGAGTTGGGGTTGCCGAGCGTCTCGAGATAGATGACCGTGGTGTTGTCCCTGATGGCACCCTCAACCTCTTCCAGGTTATGGGCATCGACAAACGTGGTCTCGACGCCAAACTGGGAGAGCGTATGCTCCAGCAGGTTGTAGGAACCGCCGTAGATGGTCTTCTGGGCGACCACGTGGTCACCGGCCTGGGCGAGAGCCTGCAGGGTATAGGTGATGGCAGCGGCACCGGAGGCGACGGCAAGACCTGCCACGCCACCCTCGAGTGCGGCGATACGGTCCTCGAAGACGCCCTGGGTGGAGTTGGTCAGACGGCCGTAGATGTTGCCGGCGTCGGCAAGACCAAAGCGGTCGGCGGCGTGCTGGGAATTGCGGAACACATAGCTCGTGGTCTGGTAGATAGGCACGGCGCGGGAGTCGGATGCGGGATCGGCGCTCTCCTGGCCAACGTGAAGCTGCAGGGTATCGAAACCAAAGGTGTGCTCGGGGTTGTTGATGAACTGGCTCATGATGATCTCCTTGATCGAACAAAAGTTAATAAATTAGAGAGAAGTAAGTCGCTGTCTCCTGATCACGCCGACGGGCGCAAACAGGAGCCCGGCATTCGTCTTGGTAAGCAATTCATATGCGGGCCTCCTTTCGCATCCCGGTTCCGTGGTCGGTTTAATTACCTACCGCCTTTGTGTGTTTTGAATAGTACGAGCATTGTTTCCCTCGGTCAATCACTTAAAAGCGCTAACCTGTTATCGGTTATATAGATAACACTCGAAAGGATGGCGCCGATGACCCTCCAGCAGCTTCGTTTCCTGATCGCCGTAGCAGAGTCCGGCTCAATCAATGCCGCAGCTCAGCGCCTCTATACCGCTCAGTCCAACATCTCAAACGCCGTCAAAAGCCTGGAACAGGAGCTCCACCTGGAGATCTTTACGCGCTCCAGCCGCGGCGTCACGCTCACCAACGACGGCACCGAGCTTTTGGGCTATGCGCGCCAGGTCGTAGAGCAGGCCGATATGCTCGAGGCGCGCTACGAGGACGGCGGCACCCCGCAAGCCCGCCTCGCCATTTCCGCCCAGCACTACGCCTTTTCGGTCGAGGCCTTTGTCAACGTGGTCGAGCGCTGCCGCGACAGCAAGTTCGAGTTCATCATGCGCGAGACTACCACATCGCAGATCATCGATGACGTCCGCGCGTTTCGCAGCGATATCGGCATTCTGTATCTGGATGACTTTAACGCCCGTGTTCTGCAGAAGGCTTTTG
>CABUOF010000044.1 GCA_902493125.1 uncultured Collinsella sp.
CGGACGGAGAATCGAAATGCGGTGGGGTGCGCGGACATACCGGGCTGACCGCCGGAAGCGCACCCGCAAGAGCCCGCGGATATTAGCTTGCCAGGCAAGCGTCGACTAAGCCATGCAGCGTGCGCGGGCCCTCCCGACGGGAAACGAAAAAGCCCGGTTTCAAACCGGGCTCGAACGAACATGCCTATTGACAATGGCTTTCTCATATTATAAAAAAGCCGGGGAAAACGTCCCCGGCACTTGGAAGCCCTCTCTTTTGAGATGACCGACTTCTTTATATCACGAACGCTAGTTAGATGCCATTCATTGAGGGCTTTATCAGGCGCGCCATCCCATCCCATCCACATGGCGCCATTTGAAAGCCGTCCGATCTCATGCTATAAAGAAATCGATACCCTCGAATAAAGGGGCCTCCAAGAGCCGGGGGATGTCCCCTGGCATTTTTTATGCGAGTCAAGACTAAATACTTCTCGGGAAAACGCCGGCCCATTGCATCAGCAATTTACGAGACGCTCTACCCACCTCTGGACGGCTAAGGACTTTTCGCAGGTAGTTTGACGAACATATGTTTGCTTATTATAATATTACTTGAAAGCACCCCTTATCTCATGGTATAAAGAATATGGTTCCCTCCAAAAGAGGGGCCTCCAAGAGCCGGGGTCTTACCCCCGGCATTTTTTTGCAAAAATGGAGGCCCATCATGAGCGAACTCTCCGTCTTTGTTGACGAATCTGGCGACCTCGGAGGCGTCTCCAACTACTACCTCGTCACCCTCGTTTTTCACGATCAAAACGATGCAATCGTTGAACGCATTGACCGCTACGAGCGCGCCCTGTCGCAGTCCTCGCTTCCCAATACGCCTTTTCATGCAGGACCCCTACTGAATGGAAACGGCGACTACAAAGATCTTCCCAAGGAGCAGCGAAGGCACATGTTGAGCGCATTTCGCGCATTCATTCAGCATCTCCCCATACGCTATCTCTGTCTGCAATACCGAATGAGCGAATTCGCCGGCAATCAAAACGGTCTCGCGGAGAGAATGAGGCGAGACCTCACAGTTGAACTTTTCGACCATCTGGAATTCTTCCAGCGATACGACACCGTTAAGATTTACTACGACAACGGCCAACCGATTGTAACGGAGGTCATTCATTCTGCGCTTGAGTACGTTCTAGCAAGGGATGTCATCGTATACCGAGAAGCCACACCACGAGCCTACCGGCTATTCCAAGTTGCTGACTACATCTGTACGATCGAGCTAACGGCTATCAAGTTTGACAGCAAGGAAGATACAAAGACTGATCGACTATTTTTTGGAACCCGAAGGACGTTCAAAAAGGGATTTCTCTTATATCTCAGGAAGAAAAGGATGAACTGACCCGGGGTTACCAGTCGTCAGACGCTCCGCAATCGTCATCGACGGCAAAGTCGCGGAGGTCGAGGCCTTCGCGTTCGGCTCGGTCTAGAAGCTCTTGAGGGGACTCATCCTCGATATCCATCATGTCAAGCATGGCAGCAGGAAAACCCACGCCCGCCGCGCTCCCCGCGCGGTCGAGCAGACTCTCGCGCAGCTGGGCTACATCAACGTCGATCTTCATGATGAAACCTCCTACCAGACCAGGACCCTACTCATCAATACCGAGCTCATCCACGGCAGCAACAAAAGCCGCAACCTGCTTGTCGTCCATCTGAGTGGCCAGGCGCCCCACGGGCTCATCGTAGGCAAACTGCACCTTATCGATAAAGCAATCCCAAGCACGCTCCTCCACACGCACGGCGGCCTCGCAATACTGGCCGAGCTTTTTGAGTCCATACCAAAACGCATTCACGTGGCGCGTAGGATCCTCATCCAGCACACCATCGTAGCGACGCCCGTTAAACTCGCGCATGCGCGCCACGGCAACCTTGAGCGAATCGCCGCCCTCGGCAGAAGCCTCATCCACCAGCTCGGGAATCGCAACCTCACGCCGAACAGCATGCCTGGTTGCACCATCGTACTCGCCCACCAGCACGTCCTCATCAAGCCGAGAATCGTAGTCCAAATAGCTCGTGCCACAACAAATGCCGTGCGGCGAGCCCGTGCCAAACGCGCAGAACAACCCGCCGTCGGCAACAACGCGACGGTAGGTCTCAAACGACTTCTTAACCTGAGCGAGCAACTCGGAAAGTTCTCCGGTATCACACGCCATCTCGCACGCAACGCACGCAGGCTCCGGCAGCCCCGAAGGCTCCACCGCACTCCCCGCAACGCGGGCGGCGCGCTCGGCCCGATACGCCTGCGCCGCCAAGCGCGCTCGCTGCGCAGCGCCGCGCACGTTGGTAAGTTCACGCTCCAACGCCACGTCACCAGCAACATCGCCAGCCAAATCGCCCGTAAACCCGTCGGCGCCCTGCGACCCCGTCGCACTCAGCTCGGACTCAAACGTCGCTGTGATCATACCCGCAAGGTCCGTCGCGTCGGCGGCACAGCGCATCTGCTCCAGCTGCGTACACAGCAGATCAGCATCCAGAGGCACGGCCTCGGCAACGCGCACGTCACTCAGGCGCGCCACGTCATGCAGCACCATAGCCCCTGCAGCATCGTACGCCGCGCGCACCTTGTCCGCCGTATTCGCACGCAGCTTTACCTCGATAAACGCAAGTGTCTGTTCCAAACGGGCCAGCAGCTCGGCCTTGTCCTCCATGCGCAAAAAGGCAGCATAGCGGCGCTCCATCCGTAGCGGTCCAACAATGCCCGCCTGCTTGCGAGCGCGTGCAATCGCGGCGCCCTCAACACGGCGAACATACCCGTCAACAGCCCGCACGGCAGACTCGCGCGCAGCGTGCTCGGCAGCCTCGACACCCCTAAGCACACCCAACAGCTCGCGGGAGCGCGCTTTGCGCACCAGCTCCCCGCGATCGTACTGTTCAAGCGCCGTCTGACGCTTGGCTACCGATTCAAAGCCAAACAGCTCGTCGAGCAGCTCGCCAACAGAACGCTCGCCCGCCATGGCAAGGCCTCCTCACGCACTACGCACCAACACGCCCGCGGGCCCACGCGCACGCAAGCCCGCTCGCCCGCACTTCTACAGATCCAGTGCCTTCTTCGCGGCGTCGACGGGATCGCCATCCATGTAGAACACCGGGCTCAACCCCGAAATAATCTCGGACGAAACACTCTGCAGGCCCGCAATAGCGCTCAGCGGCAAAATCACGCGCTTGGCGCCGGCGTTTTTTGCCACGCGCATAATGTCCTCGAGCCCGCGGATCTCGTCCATAGAGCCCGACATGCGCAAGATGCCCGGAATCGCCAGCGCGGGCATCACCGGGCGGTTGCAAGCCGCGGAGCACAGGCCCACAAACTCGGCGAGCGAAACTTCCTCGGACAGGCCCTTGCTCTGCAGGTCGTTGTAGAACAGCAGGTAATCCTTGGAGCCAATGTGCATGCCCGGCGCCACGCGGTTCGCCAGGTTCACAAAGTTGTCGAACGCGGCCTCCAGCGTATCGCGCACCGGCTTGTTAAAGGCCACGCCCTCGTGCTTAAACTTGCACTCGCCGGCAACGGCCTTGTTCTCCAGCTTGTACACGGCAACCTCGCCGCCCTGCGACCTGCCCACGCCAAACACATGACCGGACAGCAGCGGCCCGTCGGGAATCAGGGTGTCTTCGCTCTGCTCGGGCACGCGCACCACGTGCACGTCCTGCGGGTTGTCGGCATCCATATAGCCCAGGTTGACGTCGATAAACTCAACGCCCGCCATAATCTTGAGCTGCTCCTTTACGCGGCGACGGCCCTCGATGGCGTAATCCAACAGCCAGCGCACATCGTCCTTGTCCATGGCCTCGTCGGGGAACAGCAGCTTGGCAAGGCCGCTAAAGGTCTTGCGCACGGCGATCTCGTCGCGCTTGTTAAAGTCGCTGTTAAAGCGGAAGTAACGGTCGATATGGTGCGTAAAGTCCTTGCGGCGCATCTCCTTGCAAAACTCCGACAGGCAGTCGGTGATCAGGCCATAATGCCCGGTCAGCAGGCTCGAGCGCATCTTGGGAATCTCCCAGCCCGGCAGGTAATAGTGGATACGGTCAAAGAAGGCCGAATCGTTGTTAAACTCCGGCGGGAACGGATCAAACAGGTGCGTGGTCTTAAGGACATTTTGCACGGTGTCGTTGATGTTGCCCTCAAAGACCATGGAGGCATCGGCGTTAATCTGGTCGCGGCCGCGCGCGTAGCTGCCGCTCGCCATGTAGTCCTTCATGATCTGCACGGCGTTGGTGTCCTTAAAGCGCATGCCGGCGACCTCGTCGAACGTCACGCAGTCCCAGTGGCCCACCAAGCCCACGCGGTCGGCGCGCATGGAGTTCATGCGGCCGAACAGGTTGGCCGTGGTGGTCTGGCCGCCCGAAAGCAAGATGGCGTAGGGCGAGACCTCTTTGTAGATATGGCTCTTGCCGGTGCCGCGGGGACCCAGCTCGCACAGGTTGTAGTTGCGCTCGATGAGCGGCACCATACGCTCGATAAAGTGCAGGCGCTCTTTCTCGGAAAGCTCGCTGGGTTCGTAGCCAGCCGAGCGCAGCAGCATATTGAGCCACTCGTCGCGCGTAAAGTACTGGCGCTCGTCGACCATGGCATCCAGGTCCAGGTTGGGCATCTGGATGGGCGTGAGCGACGCCACGCTAAACGGAGAGTCCTCGGGTCCGCGCTTTTTGCGCTTGGCCTTGGAGCGGCGTGGCGCATCGTCGCCAAAGACCTCCATGCCAAACTCGTCTTCCTCATCCAAGGGGTGACGATACTCGATGCTCATAATGCACCAAATGCCACCCTGCAGAATCTTGGAATAGCCGCGCACGTACTCGGCCGGCATCACAAACGGCTCGATGGTCAGATTGGCAAACGACGCCACGTAGATGTCTTTGTACTCGTCGAGCTTGGCCGTCACCTTGTCGATGATGGTAAAGCGGCCCAGTTCGCGGATCTTGGACTTAATGCGCTCAGACTCGTCGGGGCGCACATAGTTATCGGTAAGGATTCTGCGAATGCGGTCCAAACCCTCTGCCACGGCATCCTCGTCGTCGGTTGAGCAGTACATGCCCAGCAGGTACTCCAGCACAAAGGTGGGCACGTTGGCGCCGCGCTTCATAAGGGCCGTCAGGTCCTTGCGCACGATCTTGCCAGCAAAGTGCTCGAGCAGCTTGCCGTCCAGGCCATCCATGTCGTAGCCGTCGTCCTCGGGGGCCTCGGCCGCAGCCCGGTCATAGCCATCGGTCAAGGATTCGTCCTCGGCGGGCGCGGCAGCCTCAACGGGCGCGGCGGCCTCCGCCGGCTCCGGGGCAGGCGCAATAGCCTCAGCCGCCGGGGCCTCCACAGGCGCCGCAGCCTCCACGGGTGCATCCACATTAATCGAGGGGACTTCCCACAGATCGTCGTCATGACTATCAAACATAGGGCACACTCCTAAAAACCAAAGTCAGCAACAGGGGCAAACGAAACGGCGATGGTGTACGTCTCGCGCCAAACGATCTTGCCCGTCTCGCGCTCGCGGCAGACCAGATAGTACGGACCCTTTGCCGAGAATCCATCCGCCGCGCGCAGCGCAAACTTGGCATGCACTACGCGCTCCTGCGAATTAACAGAAGTCTTGTTAGCATGCGCCTTGACCGTATCGCTCACCTCGTTGCCGCTTGCATCGGTAAACACCAGCTCGTATTCGCACGGCAAGACCTTGCCTTGGGCGGGTTCTTCCTGGATCAAGTTGACCGAGAAGAGCGAGTTGGTCACTCGGCGTCCCTCACTTAGTACGCGCAGCGTCGCCGCGCGCGTGTCGACAAAGTCCTTGGAACCCGAGCGCGCACGCCAAAAACCGATAACGGGCACGCAGAGCTCCTGCAGGCTCATGCCGCCGTGGACGTAGTTGTTAGTGCCGCCGGGACGCTTGAAGTGCACGTTCTCGCGCGGGGCAAATCCCTCAAAACCGGCACCTAAACGTCCCATGCCAACATTAACAAACACCTCGCATGCCTCTTCCGAAAGCTTGGCCACGGCCTCGTTGGGCACCACCAGATGACGCTTGCCGTGCATGACAGGAGCGTCAAGGAAGGGAAGGTCTGGCTTGCCGAGCATCTGGCACTCGTTGAGCTCACGACGCGTGTAGATGAAGCCGTGATCCGCCGTCATAACAACACGCGCGCCCGGGGCGTCGGTGCACACGCGGCGCGCCAACGCGGCAAGTTCCTCCACGGTGTCCGCGCAGGCATCGAAAACGTCATCCTGCGTAGCTGCCTTCTCACCCGTGGCATCGATCTTGTTGTGGTAGAGATAAACGAGCCTGGAGTCTTTGAGCAGCGCTTTGCGCTCGGTTCCCGCCATGTTGAGGTATGCGCTCGAGCGCAAAGCGCGGGCCGTGGGCTCAACGTGGGTAAGTACGGCCTCGCGCTGCGGAGTCGTCGCAGTGGGCATGCCGTCAGCCAACACAAACGCGCCATCCTCTGCAAGCTCAAGCACCTGGTGCGGCAGCAGCGCAGGCATGCCCACCTCGGTAATGGAGGGAAAGACCGCCTGCATGCTAGAAACCTTGACGTTGCCGCCGCGTTCGCGCTCGAGCAGCGCCGCAACGTCGCGGGCAACCTCATAGCGCAGCGCATCGCTCACGATAACGACCGTTGTTTTGGCAGAACCCACAAAGGCGGGCAGCACATGCCAGTAAAACTCATCCTGCCGTGCGGGACCATCGATGTAGCCGCAATCGGCCCACTCCCCTTGCGCAGCAGCCGCCCAGCAGGCATTGGCATCCGCCAAGAACCAGTTGCTGTAGAGATTCTCCGCCCAGTCCGCCACGGCGCGGGCAGGTTCCTCGAGCGCATCGCACTCGACGGAGCGTGCCCGCAGATACGCGGTGCACATATGGCGATAGGCAGCGTCCATGGCATACCATTCGGACGTATAGGCATCCCACACCTGCTGGGACTGCGCCAGATGGAACCCGCCCGCGTGCGACTGCCTAAACGCGCACATATCGGCCACAGCGGCAAGCAGGTCAAAGTAGCTCTCGACACGACAGTACCAGCTTAGGTCGCAGCGACGCGCAGCAAATGCGCGCGCATCCTCAACACGGTCCGCGCCCTGGGCAAACGAGCAGAACAGCTGCGAGAGCACGGCCTCATTGACGCACGGAAACACATCAAGCGAGGTCAGTACATCGATCGGCAAGGTCTCGAACCGTGCAAAGAGTCCGCGGGCGTCCTCAACCAAACGGCAAATCTCAAATAGGTCCTCGCTCGACGCCTGGGTATCGGCGGTCTGGTCCCACGTACGCACCGCCTCAAGGCAATAGGAGCCGTAGGCGGGAGCCACATAGCTTTCGAGTCCCTTGAGCGCTCCCTCGGGAAGCGCGGTAGACGCCGCCGTAAGGAGCACATGGGATGAAAGCATAAGCAATGAGTCGCGCTCATACAGCGGTCCCTCAAGCCCATAGCAGCGAAGCATAAAGGCAGAGAGTACATCGCGCACGCAGTACTTGTCCATCAACTCGGCCAGCGCCTCGGGACCCTCGTGCAGCAGCATGGTCATACAGCCACGCAGCACAAACGCGGGGCGCGCGTCACCAAGCTCTTTACCGCCAAAAATCACCGTAAGGATGCCGAGTTCGATATCGGATGCGCCCGAGGCATGCGGAACACACGCGGCAAACTTAGCGCAGCGGGTCTTGGCATCAAAGAACGTCTTGTGCTCGCGCAGGCTCTCGCGCACGGCGTCGATATTCTCGATGCCTAGCTGATCGGCCAAAAGCGAAAGATAGTCAGCCTGGAACTGATCGGCATACAGCTCAACATCGGCAAGCCAATCACCCTCAAGCCTGCCGCGCGGGCAACGGCGATACAGCAAGATATCGCTCGCAAGGTCATTGCGGTTGATGAGCTTCTTGACGGCAAACATACGGCCCTCGCAGGCTTCAACAAACCGCACTGGGCGCTCAAAGTCACCGTGAGCGGGCATAACGCCGTCATCAGTCCCCGCACCGTCGAAGCCCTCGGCGGCCAAACGTTCAAACTCAGGAGCAAACTCGCCGTCCGCATCGTGCCAAACCACTACACGGCGGGGCATGCATGCGAGCAACGGTTGCAAAAACCGCAACTTGAGCTGTTCTTCTACATCGATCTTGGGCATGAATATCCTTACCGTATCTGCAGTTACTTAATCTTTGCTAGCACATCCTGAAACTTGGCGTAGTTGACCTTGACGCCGTCATCCAGGTCGATCTTAATCATCTGGTCTGCCAAGTGGTGTAGTTTCTCCTCGTAGCCAATGGTCTCTTTGAGCTGGTCGTTAAGCTTTTTGACGCGCTTGTCCAAGCGCACGCGCTCGCCGCGCTCGGCACCAGCAAGGGCATCGTTGGCATAGCCGATCTGGGCACGGTAGCGCTCCTGCTGCTCATGCACATAGTCGGTGCGGATGCGAGCCAACAGGTCGGGCTGATAGCGATGCATGTAAACAAGGCACTTGAAGCCGTTCTTTTTGCCACTGTCGAACAGCCAGTAGATGGGGCGCTTCTTATAGGTCTGGCAGTGGTCCTTAAAGAAGTCCTTCAAAAAGTAGGTGCGGATTACCTCGCGCGAGGTACCCCTGCCGCCGAGCGCCTCGGCAATAAAGGCCAGGTTCTGCTCGAGCGTCTCCTTGCCATACACGGTGCGCACAAAATCGATAAAGTAGCGCACGATGTCATCGTCAAAGTACTCGTCATCGGTAATGGGCAGCACATTATCGCTATCGAGCATAAAGGTCACGTGATCGGGATTGGGCATCTTTGCCAGATAGTCGTCGACCGTGGCGCCCTGATCGACCAGGACCAGCCCGTCCGCATCCAGGGAATAGCGGCCAAACATGCAGCCCACGGCATAGCTTATGAGCGAGGTAATCTCGTCGCGCTTGGTACGCACGTATTTGTTGCCCTTATAGCTCTCGGGGATCTCGTCGGCGGTATCAAAGATGCGTGCCACCGATACGTACTTGTCCTCGACCTCGATGGGCACTTCGCCCTCCATGTTGTAGATCTTGGCAAAGATTCGGTTGAGCTCCTCCTCGTTAGCGCGGAGCTGCTCGAAGCGAGCATTGACCTCGGCCTTGCGAACCTCGTATTTATCTTTGAGTAGCGTGGCCATAAGGCCGTCCTTTCATTGTTGATAAGTTGTCAAGAGGCTTAAACTAAGGGACCGAAATCTCCAAGAATGCCTCGACCTTACCGATCGACTTCTGGAAAAGCTATTCACCGCATCGGACATTTGCAGAAACGCACTAGTGTCTCACGACATCGCAAGTCAAACCCTGCAAACTGCATCAAGCGTAAAGGAAAGACAACCTGATATCATTTCTCAGCTCACTAGTTAAAGCCAGCTAAACACCCGGACACGAGGTGAAACCCATTAACGAACACCAGGCCCATCCTTTATCAGCTTCATCCATTTACATAGAGTCGAATTCTTGATTAAAATTCTTGCAGTGAGTCTTTTGATGTCACCTGCCGGGTCATTCTTTCGTTTTCCCGCAACATCCTCGATAGCGAACCATACATCGCCCTTTGACTTAAATGCACAGAATCTGCCGTGAGCAAATCCATTTCGTAGGTGATAAAACAAACTGAGTGTTTGATTACTTTTGGCATCATAAAAGACAGCAGACTCGAAGGGCTTTGACTCGATGCCGGCGCAATCAAACAAATCAGCATTACGCAAAGCCTGTTCCATATCACCAACAGCCGCGGCAGCCCAATATAAAGACTTATTTGAGCTTGCTGCCTTAAGTTTTTTATTCAAATATTGGGGTTTTCTCCAGGGAGTATCCCACCCGTATTCAGATACAGGGATGCTTCTGCTAGACAGCCCCGGAGCTGGAGTTTCGACAACAAAGAACCTAAGAAGCGGGGAAAGCACAGGGCCCAGTGACTTTTGAGATAGACCACATTTAACCCATGCAGGATTAGATTCAACAAACACAACCTTATTTGCTGATACTGTTTCAAACATGAATCTCACCTAAACCAAGGGGTTGCGTTTGAAATCCCAGGAGGTTTCAAACGAATCCCAATCGGTTTTTGATAGTTCGCGGCACGAGTCGACCATGTCGTTGACCAACGGCTCCTGTTCCTCGTTCTGAATGATCGGGTAGGTTGCGATTTGGCCTACCTCGAAATTAAGCGTCGGCGAGAGCATGCTTGCGACACGCATGATCACAGAGCTGTTACAAGCTCCCTGGAGATACTTGAGTGACTCCTCGTCGCTAAAAACGCTCGTGCCCGCCACATCAAAGATATGCCCAGCAGGCTTAAAACGAAACGCAATGGACCCGCTTGAAATCTTCGACCAGGTAATCGATGGGCTAAAGAAGCAGTTTGTATTCTGTGGCCTGGAAAGCAATCTACCATTCTGGTCTTTGTAATTACGGATCTCCTGTCCGTCATTCTCCCAGTTAACAACTGAGCTATTATTTCCGTACCATTTGCGGAAATCGCCGCCCTTGTTGTAGGGGAACCACTTGCAAGCGCTTTCAATCGACTCTTGAATAGATCCACAGGAATAGACGCTCTTGCAATCATCGACTTCCCACCACTCGCGAACGAAACGAGCGTTCTCGCCAGTAGCAAGCCCTTGGCGCGGCTTGCCATACTCACTGAGCTGTTTTGCGTTTCCAAACGCATCCAGAAGAGCGTCACTGGCCCAGTAGGCTATGGGGATGCCTGGGATCTGTTTAAAGGTGTCGGCGCCGCGACGGTAGAACCCGCCGCAGTCGGGGTTCTGGATCGCCGCAAGCAGCTTAAGGCGCTTCGCCTCGCTGCCGTTGATGTCGACGAGGCGCACGTAAGCGCCCTCGTATGCCGCGCGGCCGTTGTAGATGACATCGGCGGTTACGTTGACGACCTCGCCGCCGATGGCGTCAAATGCGCGGGGGCCGAGATGAGCCATCGAGACAATCGTTTTGCCCTCGATGATCGAAGAGCGCATCTTCTCAAAGCTGCCCAGGAACATCCAACTCTGCATGGTAACCATTGCAGCGTAGCCCTTATCCTCGACAAGGTTAAAACCGCGCTCGATAAAGCACGTGCAGAGGTCGCTCTTCACGTCGGGGTAGTTCTTCTTGATCCACTTGCTCATGAATGGATTAAAGCTGCTGCTGCCCATATACGGAGGATTCGCAACGGTGCAGGCAAAACGACGGGACAGCTTCTCGCAGATGGCGGCAGCGCTTTCGAGCTTAGTTTTGGCCGTAGCGGCAAAAAGGTCATCGGAACAACTCGCGGCGGCAGCCTTGAGCTCGTCGATCTCGTCCTCTGAGGGATTGAGCAGCGAACCGATCTCGCCCAAATGACTCAGCTCCTCGGCGAGCTTCTTGTTACCCGGCAGCTCGTCCTCCCCTAGCGGGATGCTCGAGAGCACGGCAACGTCGGCGCGAACGCCACGCCTAAAGAAGCGACGATCGTGCTCGCGGGCGCACATGGCAAGCGCCAGCTCCGCGATCTGAGCCGCACGGGGGTCGATCTCCATGCCAGCGAGGTTTTTGGTCAGGATGAGCTCCGGGATCTCGCGCTCGCGGTAGCAGCGCTCCTCGTACACGGCAAAGAGCAGCTCAAACGCATAGACCAGAATATGGCCCGAGCCACATGCGGGGTCGCAGAGGGTTATCTCCTCGGGGCTCGAAATGCGGATGAAGTCCTCGTGCTCAGTATCAGGCTCGATGTAATACTCCATGCGCTCGCGCAGCGAACTCCCCGGGTTGTTGAGCATCCACAGACGGCCGAGTGAGTTCTGGACCATATAGCGCACGATCCACTCGGGGGTGAAGAGCTGCGTGGCGGGCGCGATGTCCGTCGCCGCTGCTTTGCGTTTTGCCTTGAAGAACTCGTCTTTGACGTCAGCGTTGTAGTACTGATACATCCAGCCCAGAACGGTCACGCCCTCGCGCCAGTCCTCGTCAGTGAGGACGGCATTGAGTTTGCCCACCACACTGTCAGCCATCATGAGGCCCTGGGGCAACAGCAGCTCCATGGCACCGCCCACGCGTTCAAAGACGCCCGGCAGGCAATCGGCAAGCTCCTCGCACTGAGCCATAAACAGGTAGCGCCACAGCGGTTCATCCAAGCCCGCCATCTTGAGCTCGGCTATGCGATCGGTATCGGCCGTCGCTATCTCCACGTCCAGTGCGTTCTCCACGGCCTCGCTGCCATGGCTGCCGTCCGCACGGCTCAGCATGCGCATGCGGCTGGGGAGCCATCCGCGTGCATCCATAAAGCGAATGGCCACGATGCGGTTGAACCAGGTGTAGGCCGCTCGATCGCGCAGCGCCTCGTGACCCACCTCTGTCTGTATGCGCAGCAGCTCGTCACGCTGCTCAACCTCAGCAGGACTTAGGGGCAGGCCGTTGACGGTCTCGGACCCAACGGGCGAAGGTGCAGGTTCGGTGATGCCGTAGCGCACCATCTGTGCCTCCACGCCTTTGATGAGCTCTGTACGGGCCCAGGTGCAGAAGCTCTTAAGAGCAGAATCGTTCATGGTTGATGAGCCTTTCTAAACGCCATAAGCCACCGGTGCGCGCTTTGGCACCGGTGGCTCCGCGGGTTAGTTGATACGGATCTCGTCGTTTGCAGCAAGCGCCTGCATAAGGCGGGAGCGCAGTTCGTCCACGTAGCGCTCCACGTCCTCTGCGGACAAGAGACGACTCGGCTTGGCCAGATCGGCGCGGCGCACAGTCTTGATCTTGCGCTGGGGCTTGGGCGCGGGCACGGGAGCAGACGGTGCGGCGCCCTTGTTGGAGACCTTCTTGACCACCTCGCCCGTACTCATGACCTCGGTGGTGCGGCGCTCGTTGTCCATACGCACGCGGGCCTCATCCACAGCGTCGTACATCTCGTTGGCCGCCGCACTGAGCCAGTCGCCCCAGTTAGTTGCAACAACGCTCAGTTCGTTGAGACTTTGAGCACTGTGGGCACGGTTTTTGAACGACTCGTATTTAGTGCCGGCGTCTGCTATGGCATCCTTGGCCTGATTGACAAAGCCCTTTTGACTCTCGGCCTGCGCCCGCAGGTCTTGCAGATCGCTCTCAATGCGACACAAAAACTCATTGCGGCGGATGCCCAACAGCTTTTTCATGTCATCCTCGACGGGATCCATAAGCGGCTGCAGGTCTTTAATACGGCCGTAGGGCTTGGGATCTTTGAGGATCTCACGAACCGTTGCCACGTTCTCCACCGCACCGGGAATGTCATCGGAGGCATACTCGATACCCTCGGTGCGGTTCAAGAAATCCCTGGCGTGGTCAAACGCTGTTCGTTGATTGGACTCGAAGAACTCAACCACCTTGTCAAAGTCTTCCTTGGCATCGAGCAAACGCTCCTCATGCTTGGTGAACGTGGTCAAGAACGCCTCGGCCTCGTTCTGGTCCTTAAGGACGTCGGCCACCTCCGAGCGCATCTTCTCGCACTCGTCCTCACCGGGATACGGGTAGGCCGGCTTGATGCCCGTGTAGTAGTCGCGTGCCATGGCGAGGCACGCCTCGCGCAAGCCCTCAAGACGCTCTTTGAGCTCGGCCACGAGCTTATCCTCGTTGGAGGGTACGGTCTTGAGATCAAACAGGTCACACATGAGTTCGCCCGTGGCACGTAGCAACCGGTCGCTCATGCGCATGCGCAAGCGCACCTGGGCCTTATCGGCATCCTTGCGTAGGAGCGCCACCATGCGGCTGTCGTTAGTTTGAACCGTCTGACCGCCAAACAGCACCTGCGCGCGCTGCTCCACCACAAGCTGCGCCACCACATTTGCGATGTCGACCTCGCGCCAGCCAAAAGGCTTTTGCTGGTACTGGCGCTGGATATCGCCCATAGCGGTATCCAGGTGGCGCTGGTGCTGCACTTTGAGGTAGTCCTCGACCTCTTTGAGCGCACGCGTGTTACCTGCATCCATGCCAGCGAGCCCCACTTGAACGTTGCCCACCAGAGTAGAGCGAATATCGGAATCGCTCGTGACCGGCGCGCCGATATAGTCGGCCTTTTCAAAGACCACATCGCACAGCTGCGCCAGCACCTGCTCAAAGACCTGAGCGGGTTTGGCAGCACGGATCTCAATCATGCGACCGTTGACGGCGCATCGTGCATGGAGCACCGCCTCAGCCAAAAGGGCGTCAGCCTCTTTCTCGTTAAAGTCCTTCTCGCGCATTTTGGCCTCGACAATCTGGCGGGTACTCGGCGGTAGCTCCTGCAGATTGCGCGTCTGGGCGTACATGCGAATCTTAGCGGCGTTGACGAGTGGGGCCCAATAATCCACCTCGTCGCTCAAGGCCACGATGGCCTTATCCACGGATTTCAATGCCAGCTCGGCATCGTCCGAACGGCCCAGATCGCTGGCCATGGTCACCACGGAAAGCTCCATGCCGCCCATGCTGGTACCGTAGATTGAGCCGTCCACATAGCGGTCAAACGGAAAGTCGTTGGCCCCGCGGTTGAGTTTGCGCGCAGTGTAGATGCTTTCGAACAGGCGTTTCTTGATGTACTCAATCACCTTCGCGTTGTCGATCGGGGTGCGTGCGATCTCCTGCGCTATCTCCTGTTCCTCGTCGGTGAGGAAGCTATAGGTATCGCCCTGGCGTGCCACGTAGCTCTCGCGTTCCAAGCGGGCGAGAGATTCCTTGACGCGGTCCTTAAGGGCGCGCTTGTCCACGTCCAGGCTATCGATCATAAGGATGGAGATGTTCTCGACCGTGGCCTTGACGTAGCCGATGTAGCGGATCAAGTACAGGAGCTTAAGCACCTGGACATCGTAGCTCTCAAGACCCTCTGCGTTTTCAGCCGCGCGCTCCGCACAGACGACGACCTGAATGATGCCGTGCTCCAAATCCTTGGAGATTGTGTCGAAGAAGCGCCAGAACGGCACAAGTGCACCAGTCTGGTCATGCTGGATGGCCTGAGCGCTCTCCTGAAACGCGCTCAGCATGGAGCGCTCGCCCGTGGACATGTGCTTGGCCTTAACACCGTGCTTGCGCACCTCGGTCATCACGTCGGGCAGAAGCTTAAACTGGTAGCCCACAAACGGGTAGCTGGCCACAAAATCCTTGGAGTTGGCGAAGCCGGCAAGGTCGGAGCGCGAGCCACCCTCAAAGGTAAAGTTGTTTTTGAGGACGGCGGCGTCTTGCTCGTAGACCTGTGCAAGCATATCGGCCGCCGGCGCGGTCTTCTCGAGCACACGGCGCTGGATGACCTCGTCCACGCTGGAGCTGGAGAGCGAAAGGCGGGTATTGAAGCGGCCTTGGATCTTTGAAAAGTCGTTGCCCACGGGCAGGCTCAGGTTGTCGATGGCCTCCTGGCTCGTGACCATCACCCACACGCGGCCACCGCAGGCGGCACCCAGCTCCTCGACGATGGTCTGAAGACTCAACATAAGGCTTGGATCCCGGTCGTTTGTAATAAACTGACCCACCTCGTCGACCATAAAGAGCAAACGGTAGTTGCCGCCGTGGGCCGCTGCCTGAGCGTCTACGTAGTCCTTGACCTTTTTGGCAAAGACATCGGGGGCCAAAACCTCGTCCTCAGAACCCTCAAGCCAGTTCCATGCGGCCTTTTCGCTCATGCCGAGCACGCTCTGCAGCACCTCGACGACGTCGTCCTCAAAGTAGCTGTAGGTGTCGCGGGTCTGGAGCCAGGACTCGCCGTTGACGCGCTCAAAGGCCTCGCGGAACTCCTGGGTCTTGCCCAGGGAATCGATGTGGTCCTCGAGCTTTGCAAGCTTTAGGTCCTCGCCGTAGAAGCCGCGCGCCTCGTAGAACATGCGCTCAAAGCCGCGAAGCAGCGCCGTGGGAGCCGTATCGCCCTGCTTCCACTGGCCCGCCTTGCTATCGATGTTAAAGAGGATGGCCTGCGTGGACACCGAGCAGGCGCGCTCCATGGCAGCCTCGACCATGGGGTCGACGATCTTGCCGTCAAAGTAGCGGATGGCGCTCTTGCCGCCGATCTGGCGATTCTCGAGCAGGTAGCTCAGCATCTTGAGGAAGTGCGATTTACCGGAACCGAAGAAACCACTGATCCACACGCCGATCTTGTCGGTGCGCACATCGATGGCATCGCCGTAGGCCTTGAAGAACGTGGCAAAATGCCTCTGCAACTCGCGCGTCACCACGTACTCGTCAAGCTCCTGGCGGATGGACCCATCTTTTGAATCCTGGACCTTGACCACGCCGTTGATGGAGCGGTTGATGTCTTTTGCAAAGAGGTCGCGAATGATCGTGTTGTCCATGGGTGCTCCTTTGGGTTTGGGAACGTTATGGAAAGGGTTGTTACCGGCGGCAGGGACTTGTCTGCGGGGAGGCCTGCTTACGAGATATCGATGGCGCGGTAGTAGTTGTCGGCCGGCAGACGGTTAAAGAGCTGGAAAGAAGAGCCGTTGAAACTGCCCGGATAGGCGGCGACCACAGGCACCTCATCAAAATCCGCAAGCATGCAGTGGAGAAGCGTGTGTATGCGAAAGAATGGGAAAACCTCGCCCGCGCCGGTGAGGAGAACGACGTCTCCAGGCGCGTGCGGCTCGGTCTGCTCAAGGATGTACGCGGCGACTTTCTCGGGCGATGCGAACTTGGCCACGTCCTCGAGCACGCGCTGGGTACCGCGGCGCTCCTCTTGGCGCGGGATAGCCTTGAGGACACGGCGCTTTTCGAGAATTGCCAGCACGGCGTCGTAAAGGTTCACGACCTTGAGCGTGCACGGAAGCTTGTCGGCCTCGGCATCGCGTGAAAGGGTGTCAAATAATGCACGCGCCTCAAACTCCAGCGCGGGGTCATAGCAAAAGGTGTGGAAGCCGATCTCATTGCCTATGCCCTTGTTGGCCAAAAAGTCCTCGCTGCGCAGGCATTCGCGCAGAAGCTGCGCACGGCGCTCAAATTCCTGACAGGCGCGCTCGGAGCGGACATGCGCCGCCACGACGCTCTTGCGGGAATGGATGCCGATATTGGTGGTGAGATCGGTCGCCGGGGTAATAGCAGGGTCGACGGCGCTGTTGACGGGAGCCACGCTACATCACCGACCTGCCGGTAAGGGCCGCGATAAGCGACTGCTCGCCCAGCTGGACCAAGGCTCGCTCGACATCGGAATCGAGGAAGAGTGGCGACAGGCGCTCGGACTCCGGCCCCTGACCCTCGCCGATAAGGGCGGCATGGCGGAGCGTCTGGCGGAGCGAGCCCTTGATGCGCTTGACCGTAGCCTCAGTCCAGCGGGCCGCGTCCGGATACTCCGTGGTAAAGCGCGTCATAAAGGCGTTGAGGTCAACCGCCGTAAAGGCATAATCAAAGTGTTGCAGGCGCTCCCCCACCTCGACGAGCACGAGCTCGCGCACGATGTCGTAGCGGCAGATCATGCTGTAGAAGATGGCCTGGTCCGCCTGCGTGGGGGTGCCGGATGCCATGAGGTTGGTTAGGGATGACGCAGCCTCAGCGGCGGTTTTGGGGTCGATGCCGTGCGCGGCGCATGCGGCGTCTGTGGGCACCATGGCGTCGAGGCGGCGAAGGCACACGGTTGCGCGGTTGGCGACCATGCGCTCCGTGGGATATTGAAAGAGGTTCTCGCTCTTTACGCGTACAATGACCTGCTCGTCGCTTGCGCCCTGTGTACGTAGGGCAGCGACGATGCGCATCTCATGCGGGAGGAATTGCTCGCGGGTGAGCACCCCCCCCCCGAACGCTTTTTGTGGTTACATCCACAGTACACGCTCCAAGGGTGTCAAAGGCTGTCACAAGTGTGCCGCAACCCGGCAGGCAGGCGCGGCGCACATGACAATAATCATACCTGTTGGTAAAAAAGTTACCACGCCCAGAGTGTCAAATGTTGAGCAACAAAATTTAAGGCTCTGTTAGACCAGGATTGACATTCCGCCCCGTCATCTTCTTGCGATTGCACA
>CABUOF010000045.1 GCA_902493125.1 uncultured Collinsella sp.
CGTGGTCACCTGCGGATCCACCGAGGCCATGATGGCCGCAATGATGACGGTCACGAACCCCGGCGACAAGGTCGTCATCTTCTCGCCGTTCTACGAGAACTACGGCGCCGACACGATCCTTTCGGGTGCCGAGCCCATCTATGTGCCGCTCAACCCGCCCACATTCGACTTTGACCGCGAGGTACTCGAGGCGGCCTTCCGCGACAACGACCCCAAAGCCATCGTCCTATGCAATCCTTCCAACCCCTGCGGCAAGGTCTTTACGCGCGAGGAGCTCACCTTTATCGCCGACCTCTGCAAAAAGTACGACGCGTACTGCATCACCGACGAGGTCTACGAGCACATCGTCTACGCACCCCACGAGCACGTCTATATGGCCACGCTGCCCGGCATGTTTGAGCGCACCATCAGCTGCAGCTCGCTGTCCAAGACCTACTCCATCACCGGCTGGCGTCTGGGCTACACTATCGCCCCTGCCGAAATCACCGAGCGCATCAAAAAGGTCCACGACTTCCTCACCGTGGGCGCCGCCGCCCCCCTGCAGGAAGCCGTCGTCACCGCCCTCAATTTCGACGACAGCTATTACGATGAGGTCCTCGACCTCTATACCGCCAAACGCGACCTGTTCTGCCAGGGACTCGACAGCATCGGTCTTGAGCATAACGTGCCGCAGGGCGCCTACTACGTGATGATGGATATCTCAGAGTTTGGCTACGACAGCGACCTCGAGTTCTGCGAGGACCTCGCGTCTAAGGTGGGTGTGGGCGCCGTGCCCGGCTCGAGCTTCTTCCGCGAGCCCGTCAACCATCTGATTCGTTTCCACTTTGCCAAGCGAGACGAGACGCTTAACGCGGCGCTGGAGAACCTCAAGTCGCTACGTGATAAAATCAAGCCGCGCGGGTAAGGACGGCCCGGCAACTAAAGCAACCAAAGAAGCCTCGCACCGCCCGCCGCGTTGCGAGGCTTCTTTCTATAACGCTTTCTTAAATGGTTTAGAGCTCTATACTTTAGTCACGGAGCAACTCGTCCCAGAGAGAGGAATACTATGGCAGAGCAGCAGCTTATCGGAGCGCTCGAGGCCGGTGGCACCAAGATGGTCTGCGCCACGGGCTATGCGGACGGTACGGTCCTAAAGCGCGAGCAGATCGCGACCACGACCCCGCAGGAGACCGTTGAGGCCGTCAACGCGTGGTTTGCCGACAAGGGCATCGCCGCGCTGGGCATCGGCGCATTTGGCCCCACCGCAGTCAACCCCGCTTCGCCCCAATACGGCAAGATCCTGGAGACGCCCAAAACGGCATGGCGCTACTTTGACCTGCTGGGCACTATCCAAAAAGAGCTCAATATCCCCTGCGGCTACGATACCGACGTCAACGTCGCCTGCCTAGGCGAGGTCACGTTTGGTTGCGCCAAGGGCCTTACCGATGTGGTCTACCTGACCATCGGCACCGGCGTAGGCGCCGGCGTGCTCTCGGGCGGTAAGCTCGTGCACGGCATGATGCATCCCGAGGCCGGCCACATCCTGGTCACGCGCGACCCACGCGACACCATCGGCGAGCATAGCGCCTGCCCCTTCCACGACAACTGCCTAGAGGGCCTCATCGCAGGCCCCGGCGTTAAAAAGCGCTGGGATGGCAAGAGCGCCGGTGACATGGCCGATGACCCGGAGGCCATGGACCTGCTCGCAGGCTATCTGGCACAGGCGCTCATGACCTACACGCTGTGCTACGCACCGCAAAAGATCATCATCGGTGGCGGCGTGGCCGACCACACCCCCATCGTGCCGCTCGCACGCAAGAAGTGCGCCGAGATGCTCAACGGCTATATCGTCACGCCCGAGGTCAACGACATCGATAGCTACATCGTCAACAACAGCCTCGAGGGCAAGCAGGGCATCATGGGCTGCCTGGCCCTGGGCGCACAGGCGCTTCAGTAACAGACGCACCCACGGGGCGTGGCGCGCCCAGCAAATCCGACCAATGGAGCGACGCCACCACGCCTCATATAAGCCCTCAAATAAAAAGGCCGCCTAGGACCAAACAATACGTCCTAGGCGGCCTTTTTGGCGCACATCAGCGACCGTAAGAGATATCGGAGCACAACGCCCGTTGCCGCTCCACAGCAGTCGATCATCACATCGGTGATCATGCCGGCGCGTCCCGGCACAAAGAGCTGAATCGTCTCGTCGATCGAGGGAATCAGCAGCAGGAACACCGCCGTGGGCAGCAGCACGTCAAAGGTGCGCCGGCCCTCAAAATCAAAAGCGTGCGTTGCCAGGATGCCGAGCACCATATACTCGGTAAAATGCGCGCACTTGCGAACAACAAAATTGGTCACCCATTCATATGGAAGTCCCACGCCGTGCAGGAAACCGCGGATAGCTTCCATGACCGTTAGGCTCAGCGAGCCCGACCCCGAGCCGGGAACCAGCGAATTGCCCCAGATCAAGAGCGCCATCAGGCAGGTCACGACCGCCCATTTTCGATTGATCTTAACCATGCAGAAGTTATGCCTCCGCGCGGAGCGGCGCGAAGCTGGCGGTACCGCCCTCGATAACGCTCAGATAGGCACGGCCCGTACGCTTGGCGGTAGAGGACTGCAGGCGCTCGATCTCTTCCTCGAGGATCTGATTGACGCGCTCGTGACGACGATTTTCCATAATGCCGGCGGCAATAGCCTCGGCCCGCTCGATGCCCTCGCGCGAGATACGGGCGGTATCCTCGGGGAACACAGCGCTGTGACGGCCGACATAGGCGGGGGCAGCAGGCTGAGGGGCAGTGACGGGAGCGGGGGCTGCAACAGGAGCAGGCCCGTCAATCTCATCCAGAATCGCGGTGGCGGCGGCCCACATGTCCTCGTGGCCCGAGTAATCGGCCATGGGGACATCAACCTCGAGCGAAGCGTCCGGAAGGTCGCCGGTGTCGATGCGATCTTGGGCATCAATCGATGCGGTGATGGCTGCAGGCTCATCGAGGTCATCGAGATCGATGTCCGCGACACCGGAGATGATAGGCATGCTGGCGAGGTTTGCGTTGTACGGCGCAGCCTCAGCCGCCTGCTGCTGGGCAGGAGCGCCCCAAAGCGAGCTTTCGGCGGCGCGGCGGGCGGCAACGGCCTCCTCGTCCGCGGTCATGGCTTCATCAACGTACGAATTATCGGCAGAAGCGTTCGCGTCCGCCGAGGTAGCGCTGCAGGCGTTATTGGCTGCCGCGTTGGCAACGAGTGCCACGAAAGCCGCCGTGCTGCCCGCAGGGGCGGCCTGGGAGCCCGACACGGCGCGTGCCGCGGCGGCGATGTCATCGCGATTGAAGGAGCCGGTCTGCCCGCCGTTGGTGAGCTCGTCGATGGCGACTTGATAGACATCGCGCGAGCGCGCAGGGTCGCAGCTCACCGGCGAATCGTCGTCGAGCATACTGTCGATCATGGACCAAGCCTCGTCCTCGTCCATAGCATCTGCGGCTCGAGCAATGGTGGGAACACCATCATCGGCATGACGGCGCTGGAACGCACCAGTCAGGCCGGAAAGGAATGCCGAGGTAGACTGCTCCGCCTGAGCCTGAGAAGCAGAAGCCGCAGCGTAAGGAGTCGCATCCTGCTGCTGAGCTGGGATCGAGGCGGTCTTGAACTCGCTTTGATGCTGATTGAGATTGGCGGCACCGCCCATGGCATCGGGCTGGAACAGACGCTCTTCACGCTGCTCACGATACTCGGAGATACCCAGCGAGGCGGCATAGATGCCCACGCCCGCCACCGCGCCCACGGCGAAGGGAACCGCACCCGCCACGACCGTCTCGTTCACCGACGAAAACGGCAGCGTCGCGGCATACATAACCACGGGAGCGGCAAGGCCGATCCCGCACGAAAGTCCGGCAAGGACTGCTCGTTGTGTTGCATCAGAAGAAGCCATGAGCTCTCCCCATCTTCCAGCACCCAAATCGCATCATTCAGTTGGCTGCGCGAGAGAAGATGAAGCGGGGCTATGCCCCAAAGCAACGGTATATGGTTCGTTTCATCTGCGTTTTCCGTCGCGAAGCTTAAAAGCTATTATGCGAAACCGCCCTGTCGATTGCAAGCGACGATGTCGGATTGAAACGGGAAACCTGCTGCTCGTCGGTCTTATGGTCAAAAAAGGTGTCGAACGGCGATATGGAAAAGGGTCGAGGCGCAAACCCCGACCCTTTATCGCATTGATGACTATCGCCGCGCGTGGATGACAACCTAAAACGTCTGCTCGTAGTCGCTGTGTTTTTTGGCCGAACGCACCAGGAACTCCTGGTTGGTGTTGGTGCCCTTAAGACCCTTGATAAACGATGCGGCTGCGCGCTCGGTGTTGTTCATGCCGGCAAGAATGCGACGCAGGCCAAAGACAAACGGACGCATCTGCTCGTCGACCAACAGGTCCTCGTTACGCGTACCGGAGGCAACGGGGTCGATAGCAGGGAAGATGCGGCGGTCGGCCAGGTCGCGGTCGAGCTTAAGCTCCATGTTGCCGGTGCCCTTGAACTCCTCAAAGATGACCTCGTCCATCTTGGAGCCGGTGTCGATGAGGGCAGAGGCCAGGATGGTGAGCGAGCCACCGTTCTCGATATTGCGGGCTGCACCCAGGAAGCGCTTGGGCGGATACAGTGCCGCCGAATCGACGCCGCCCGAAAGGATGCGGCCCGAGGCGGGCGCCGCCAAGTTGTAGGCGCGGGCGAGGCGCGTGATGGAGTCGAGCACCACCACGACGTCGCCACCCAGCTCTACGATGCGCTTGGCGCGCTCGATGACGAGCTCGGCCACGCGGGTGTGGTTGTCAGCGGGCATATCGAAGGTCGACGCCACAACCTCGCCCTTGATGGAACGCTGCATATCGGTGACCTCTTCGGGGCGCTCGTCGACGAGCAGGCAGATGAGGTGCACCTCGGGGTTGTTAATCGAGATGGACTGGCAGATCTTCTTGAGAATCGTGGTCTTGCCGGCCTTGGGCGGGGACACGATCAGGCCACGCTGGCCCTTGCCGATCGGCGACACGATGTCGATGGCGCGACCGGTAATGGAGTCCTTGCCGTGCTCCATGCGCAGCGGCTCGTTGGGATAGACCGGGGTGAGGTCGCCGAACTTGGGACGGTTGCGAATCTGCTCGGGGTCCAGACCGTTGACGGTCGTGATTTTGGCGAGGCCGGCGCGCTTGTCGCCGCCGCGCGAAGGACGCAGCGAGCCCTCGATGACGTCGCCCGTGCGCAGGCGCGCGGAGCGGATGAGGTAGGCGGGCACGAAGGCGTCGTCGTTGGACTTCATGTAGCCATGGGCGTGGATGATGCCGGAGCTGTCCGGGCGAATCTGCAGAATGCCCTTGATATCGCGGAAGCCCTCAGCCTTCGCAGCAGTGGTGTAGATCTCCTCGACAAGCTCGGCCTTCTTCTTGCCGGTCGTCTCGATCTCGAACTCCTTAGCCTTCTCGCGCAGTTCAGCGACCTTCATGGCCGCGAGTTCCTCGCGCGAAAGCGTGGGCTCGGTGGGAGCGGCATTACGCTCCTTGTTGCGCTGCTTGCGATCGCGCTGGCGGTTGCGACGGTCGTTGTTGCGGTCGTCCTTACGCTCGTTGCGCTCGTCGTTGCGCTTGTGCTGGCGACGGTTGGAACGAGTGCCGTCTTCGCCCTCGGCGGGGGCGGCACCATTGGTTGCAGCGGTGTCAACATTGGCCGCAGCGGCGTCATTGGCCTCGGCGCCGGAATCGACCTGCGCTTCGACATCAGCCTGCTGCTCGGCGGCCTTGGCCTTAACGGACTTCTTGCGACCGCGCTTGGGCTTCTCGGACGCAGGCTGTTCGGCGTCCTGAGGCTCGGCGGCATCAGTCGATGCATCGGCGGTCGTCTCGGCAGAATCCTCGGACGCACCCTTCTTGGCAGCCTTAGCCTTGGACGTGCGTTTAGCAGCAGTGCGACGGCTGCGACCGGGACGGACGTCGGCGGGCTCGACATCGGCGGGAGCGGCCTCGGAAGTCGTAGCATCCTGGACAGGTGCATCGGCAGCAGTTGAGGACTTGACGGTCGCCGCAGCATCCCGAGCGGCGGCGGCTGCGGCTGCGGCCTTCTCGGCCTCGACGAAGGCCTTGGGCTTGCGACCGCGACGGTGCGGGCGCAAAGCCGGATCGACAACGGGAACTTCGCTGGCCTCGACAGGCGCAGCGGGCTCAGCAGGCGATGCGCCCTCCCCTGCCGCGGAACGGAGCGAAGCCTCAGTGAGCTCGGGGGTTACCTGTTCAGCAACCTGCTCGGCCTTAGCAGCCGTGCGGCGGCGTGTGCGCGGTGCCGGTTTCTCGGTCGGCTGGTCGGCGGCAGGGGTCTCGATGGCGGCAGGCATCTCGGGCACAGACGGAGCTGTAAGCTCGGTCAGAGCCGCGGCCTCGCGCTCGGCAGCACGACGGCGGGCGCGCACCACCTGAGCCTCGCTAATCTGCGCCAACGCACGTGCCTGCGCGACCTCATCGGAAATCGGCGCCGAGGAGTCAGCTGCAACGGTGCGCTTGGCGCGCGTCGTGCGCGTGGTACGGCGCTTTGGCTTGGTGACCTCCTCGCCGTCAGCGGCAGGCTTGGCCGTGCGGCGCGTACGCTTGGGCTTTGCCGGAGCAGCCTCCTCACCAGTTGCAGGCACGGCCTTCTCAGCCGCTACAGGCATGGGCGTCGAAGCAGCCTTAGGCGTCTCAGGAGTCGAGGCTTGCGCGGGCGCCGCGACCTGGTCCGACACAACCGGTGCAGCGGGAGCGGCTTGCGTCGTCGTTATTTCGTTTTCTTGCTGTTGATCAGACACAGTGTTTGCTCAACTTTCTTTTCAAGCCCTGTGATCACATGCTCCCTGCATAAACCTTCAGGGCGGCTAAACAGTCTAGTTCCGTTCAAAACAACGAACATCATTGATCTGTATCGAGATGATTGCGTCAACTACGCAGCGTTAGTGTAACACAACCGCTGCCACCTGCAACTTAGTCATCGGGGACGTTCATAAACGACTAGTCAAAAGGGACACTCTTTGGTTTACCACTCACAAATCTGACTGCCTCCGCCAAAACTATGGCGGTTTACTACGATGAATCGCTCAACCGCGACCACTCCGAAACTTGTTGAACTAAAACCGCAGGTAGATGCCTTGCACTTTTTAGCGAAAAGCCGGCGTGGTTGGAATTCCTCAATTCATCGTAGTAAACCGGCATAGTTTCGTATTTCCAGCAGTTCAAAATTTGTCAATACGTCGGCGTATGCGAAAAAAGCCCGACCTCCGTGGGAGATCGGGCTTATAGGGCTCAGTTAAACCAAGTCTGTACGGTCAAATGACCCGCAGATTACATCTGCTCGGGCGCGGAAACGCCAACGAGGGTGAGCACCAGGGCGAGCGTCACGCGGACAGCGTCGCAAGCGGCCAGACGGGCACGCGAAAGCTCGGGGTCGACGGGACGACCCTCACTCGGCAGCACCTGGCAGGCAGCGTAGAAGCTGTGGAAGTCACCGGCGAGTTCCTCGGCAAAGTGGGTCAGACGGAACGGAGCGCGATCGCGAGCGCAGCTGGCGATCAGGTCGGTGAGCTCGTTGAGCTTGCGCGAAAGGGCGAGCTCGGTCGGGTCGGTCAGCAGCGAGTAATCGACGTTCTCACCGATGGCCTTGGCGGCAACGGCCTTCATACCCATCTCGTCGGCCTGCTCAGGCGTTACGTCGGCGGCACGGCGCAGGATGGAGCACACGCGGGCGTGAGCATACTGCACGTAATAGACCGGGTTGGAGTTGTCGCGCTTCTTAACGGCCTCGATATCGAAGTCGACCATCTGGTTGGAGCTCTTGGAGATGAGCGTGTAACGGGCGGCGTCGGAGCCGACCTCGTCGACGAGCTCCTGCAGGGTCACCATGGTGCCCTTGCGCTTGGACATACGGACGGGCTTGCCGTTGCGCAGCAGGTTGACGAGCTGGCCCAGCAGAACCTCAAACTTGCCGGGATAGCCAAGAGCGTCGCAGACGCAGCGGACGCGGTCGATATAGCCATGGTGGTCGGCGCCCCAGATGTCGATGACGTGGTCGACGCGCTGGAACTTATCCCAGTGATAGGCAACGTCGGAGGCGAAGTAGGTGTACTCGCCGTCGGACTTGATCAGGACGCGGTCCTTGTCATCGCCCAGGTCGGTGGAGCGGAACCACAGGGCGCCGTCCTTGGTGTAGAGGTAACCCATCTTGTCGAGCTTCTCAAAGGCGCGGTCGACGGCGGAGGTGCCGGCGGTCTCGCCCTCGGTGTCCTTCACATACAGCGAGCGCTCGGAGAACCAACGATCGAAGTCGCAATTGACGGCGTGGCAGAGGTCACGCATGTTGTCGACCATCTTCACATAGCCGCGCTCGCGGAAGCTCTCCATGCGCTCCTGAGGATCGGCGTTGACCCACTTGTCGCCGTCGGTGCGCCAGAACTCGGCAGCCTCGTCGATGATGTAGTCGCCGCCGTAGGAGTCCTTGCCCAGGGTCTCGGCAAAGTTGTCCTGGTACGGATGGGTCTCGGGATGCTCGTCGTTCTCGTCGGCAACAAAGGCGTCGCGGTCGGCGATCAGCAGCTTGTGAGCCTCGTCGATATCCACGCCCTGCTTGGCGATGATGTCGGCAAGCTGCATATAGCGCGTGCTGATGGAGTTGCCGAAGGTGTTCATCTGAGAGCCGTGGTCGTTGATGTAGAACTCACGCTGGATGTCGTAACCGGCGTGGTCCATAACACGGCAGAGCGAGTCGCCCAGCGCGGCCCAGCGGCCGTGGCCGATGTGCATGGGGCCGACGGGGTTGGCGGAGACGAACTCGACCTGGGTCTTCAGGCCACCACCGACGTTGGACTTAGCGAAGTCCATACCCTTCTCGCGAGCCTCGCCAAAGATGGCATTCTTGACGGCAACGGAGAGGTAGAAGTTGATGAAGCCGGGGCCTGCGATCTCAACCTTCTCGATCGCGGGGTCCTCGGGCATATGGGCAACGATGGCCTCGGCGATCTTGCGCGGGGCGCAGTGGGCCAGCTTGGCGGACTTCAGGGCCATGGTAGAGGTCCACTCGCCATGAGAAGTGTCAGCCGGTCGCTCGATAGCGCAATCGTCAAGTTCAAATGCGGAAAGGTCGCCGGCCTCCTGGGCCGCAGCAAGCGCAGCGCGTACCAGCTCTTCAATCTTCTCGGGCATAGATCCTCCTTGTGTTAAAGCCCCCGAGCTCTTGGTCACTCGTAGGGCAAAAGCCAGAGTTTGTAGCACTCTATCACAAGCGACGGGCACTGTCGCAGGGTAAAGCTAATAGATATTGCATATGCACAAAAATGACTACAGCTTGTATGGAGTCACTCAAAGATGCCGGTCTGCCTGCAGATTATGCAGGCGTTGAAAATGTATAAAGGTGTGAATGAGCTGCGTCTGTTATCGAATACTCTTACCTATCAGAGTTGTGTGCTTTTCCTGCATAAAGTAAGGGTTTGCGCACGTCAGCGTGTTATTCTAAACATACGTAAATTCGTATAAGTTGGAGGTAGCATGTTCTCAATCGGTCAACACGTCATTCATCCGGGTCAGGGAGTCTGCACCGTCGTCGGTTTTAGGGACGACACACCGCAGCCCATGCTACTGCTCGAGACCAAGCAGGGACATGCGCAGACGATCCTCATGTACCCCGTGGCGCAGGCCGACCGTTTGCACGCCGCCATCTCGCAGCAAGATGCCGAGCACCTGCTGAGCCACTATGACGAGCTGGAGTGCGACACCTTTACCGAGCGCAACAGCTCGCTTGAGGAGACGCACTTTAAGCAGCAGCTCAAGCTGGGCGCACCCGAGACGGTCCGCGTGGCAAAGACCATGATGCACCGCATTCGCCAGGCCGAGGAAGCTGATAAAAAACCCAGCTCCTACTACATGCGCGTACTCAAGGAGGCCAAACGCCGCTCCATCGAGGAGTTCGCCGTGGCCTTGGGCGTCACCGAGGAGGCCGCCGAAGCCCGCCTAGCCCAAGCCGCCCTCAACTAACCCATCCGCGCCAAAAACCACCACAAAGGGGACAGGCACCTTTGTGGTGGTTTTCTTGTTCTAGTAGTATTCATTCTTATCGATACCCACGAGCACAAGGAGTCTCTTATGGCAGAGCCGCTTACCGCCGGAATCACCCGCGACCGCGCGTTCGAACTGCTCAATGAGCACAACAAGGACCCGTTCCATATCACCCATGGCGAGACGGTCGAGGGCACTATGCGCTACTTTGCGCGCGAGTTCGACCCCGAGAACGAGGAGTTTTGGGGCATCGTCGGTCTGCTGCACGACCTAGATTGGGAGGAGCATGAGGACGACCCCATGAACCACACCATCTATGCTGCCAAGATTCTTAAGGATGAAGGTGCGTCTCCCGAGCTCATTCGCGCCATCCAGACGCACACGTCGGACTTCAATACCTCGCTGCCCAAGCCCGAGCTGCAGATGGAAAAGATCCTGTTTGCCTGCGATGAGCTCACCGGCCTGATCGGCGCTGCAGTCATCATGCGCCCGAGCAAGAGCGTTATGGACTTTACGACCAAGTCGCTCAAGAAGAAGTTCAAGGACAAGCGCTTTGCCGCCGGCTGCTCGCGCGACGTGATTTCGCAGGGCGCCGAGATGCTGGGCTGGGAGCTTCCTGAGCTCTTCGACCGCACCATCGCAGCCATGCAGTCCTTCGCCCCCGACCACGATACCTTCCAGGCCTAACCGCCCGCGCCACTCAAAACCACCACAAAGGGGACAGGCACCTTTGTGGTGGTTTTTGTTTGCGCGGACGCTAGGGGCGGACCTGGCCGGTGCCTCGGAGCTTGTATTTGTAGGTGGTGAGGGCCTCGGCGGCAAAGGGGCCACGGGCGTGGAGTTTTTGGGTCGAGATGCCGATCTCTGCGCCCAGGCCAAACTCGCCGCCGTCAGTGAAGCGAGTGCTGGCGTTGGAGTACACGGCCGAGGCATCGACCGCATCCAGGAAGCGCTCGCAAGCATCCGTATCCTCGGCAACGATGGCCTCGGAGTGCATCGTGCCGTAGCGGTTGATGTGTGCGATGGCCTCGTCCTCGTTTGCCACGACCTTCACGCTCATCTCGAGCGCCAGGTACTCGCGACCCCAGTCCTCCTCAGTCGCGGCGACGTAGTCATCGCCCTCGGCAAGCCCGGCGTCGGCGCATGCGGCGCACGTGGCCTCGTCGCCGTGAATGAGCACGCCGTGGTCGTGCAATACAGCAACGACCGCAGGCAAAAACGCATCGGCCACAGCACGGTCGACCAGCAGCGACTCGGCGGCATTGCACACGCCTACGCGCTGGGTCTTGGCATTAACGATAATGTTGAGCGCCTTATCAAAGTCGGCGGATTCATGCACGTAGATGTGGCAGTTGCCCGTGCCCGTCTCGATCACCGGCACAAGCGACTCGCGCACGCAGCGCTGGATCAGGCCTGCACCTCCGCGCGGAATGAGTACGTCGACAATACCGCGGAGCTTCATGAGCTCGCCGGTGGCCTCGCGGTCGGTGGACTCGATCATCGACACGGCCTCGCGCGGGAAGCCCTTGGCCTCGAGCGCATCGGCCAGCAGCTCGGCGATCATGGCACACGAGTGATAGGCCAGCGAGCCGCCGCGTAGAATGCAGGCGTTGCCGGTACGGATGCAGATGCCTGCGGCGTCGGCCGTCACGTTGGGGCGCGCCTCGTAGACCATGGCGACCAGGCCCAACGGCACGCTCACGCGGGTCAGGTCCACACCGCTCGCAAGCACACGGTGGTCGAGCACGCGGCCGACGGGATCGGGCAGCTCGGCGAGCTTCTCCAAACCGGCGGCCATGCCCTCGACGCGCTCAGGCGTCAGCAGCAGACGGTCGAGCAGACCGGCCGAAGTGCCCGCATCGCGCGCGGCGGACATATCGAGCTCGTTAGCGGCGACGATGGAGTCGACACCGTTGCGCAGTGCTGCGGCCATGGCGCGCACGGCCTCCTGACGCTGCTCATCGCTCGCCGTGGCAAGCGAGGCCGACGCTGCCTTGGCGGCAACGGCAAGATCGTGGACATACGTGGCTATATCGACCGACATGGGCGGCCCTTTCTCCTAGAAGTTTGCAACCATGGTAGCCGATTTGCGCATGGCCTCGCCCGCGGCGGTAGAATTGGTCAACCCGAAACACCGCAACGAACGGAAGACTCACATGGCCCTCATCACTTCGTACCACGTCCCCGGCCTTTATGTCGAGGACCACAGCATCGACGTCCCCCTTGACTGGCGCGGCCTGGAGCCGATGCTCCTGGCCGTCGGCAGCACCATGCGCCGCGGCGCTATGCCGGCACCAATCGCCGGCGCGCCCGAGAGCATCAAGCTCTTCTACCGCGTGGTTTGCGCGCCCGACCGCATCAACGACGATCTGCCGCTGCTCCTGTTTTTGCAGGGCGGCCCCGGCGGCGAGAGCCCGCGTCCGCTGTCGCCCACAAGCGACGGCTGGATCGAGGAGGCCGTCAAGCACTTCCGCGTCGTCCTGCCCGACCAGCGCGGCACCGGGCGCAGCAGCTGTGTAGACGGGCGCACGATTGCCGCACTGGGCGAGCGCGCGACGGCGGCTGACTCCGATGCCGCACGCTCGCAGGCCGACTTCCTCAAGCGCCACCTCGCCAGCTCCATCGTGCGCGATTTTGAGTACCTGCGTCTGGTGGGCTTTGGCGGCAAGCCCTGGGTCACGCTCGGCCAGAGCTACGGCGGCTTTTTGACGTTGAGTTATCTGTCGCTCTTCCCCGAGGGCGTGGCGGCGAGCTTTACCTGCGGCGGCATCCCCCACGTGCCGGCGAGCGCCAGCGAGGTCTACGCGCACACCTTCCCGCGCATGGCCGCCAAGACGCAGCAGTATTACGACCGCTACCCCGCCGACGTCGAGCGCGTGGCAGCCCTGGCCGATGCGCTCGAGGCACAGAAGCCCGTGCTGCCCGACGGCTCGCCGATGACGGTCGAGCGCCTACAGCTCATGGGCAGCGACTTTGGCATGAAGCCGAGCTTTGAGCGTATGCATTGGATTATCGATCACGCTTTTGTTGATGGCGACGGCACGCTGACCTGCGACGCCTCGGTATCTGACAACTTTTTGATGCGCGCCTTCGAGCGCACCAACACGCGCACGAATCCGCTGTACTGGACGCTGCAGGAGTTCATATACGCCGACGGTGACACTATGCCCATTGGCTGGGCCGCGGCTGAAGAGAAGGCTCACCGCGCCGAGTTCGACACCCTCGCGCGCCCGCTCATGTTTACCGGCGAGGCCATGTTCCCGTGGATGTTCGAGCAGATGCCCGAGCTCAAGCCCTTCAAGCCCGCCATGGACCTGCTGATGGAAGACACCAGCTGGGACAAGATCTACGACTCGCAGCGACTGGCGTGCAACGAGGTGCCCCTGCAGGCCGCGGTGTATTTCGACGACATGTACGTGGATTCGGGCCTGCAGCTCGATACGCTCAGACGCGTGGGCAACTCGCATGCCTGGGTGACCAACGAGTTCGAGCACGACGGCCTGCACGGCAGCGTGGTATTCAAGCACCTCTTCGACGAGGCCCTCAACCGCGGAGACCTGCGCCGAATCTTCTAGCAAAGGAGTGTCCCCACCTGCCGGCACAATAGGAACGTCCCCAAGTGCCGGCACGAAAAAGACAGCGCTGCGGGAAACGATTCGCAGCGCTGTCTTTCTTTATGCAAATACGATCAAGTTATCCCTGTGTATCGCCGGCTTCTCGGCCAGGTTAGCGAGCAGGCGGTTGCTGGCGATCTGGTCCTGGCGGCGGCCGGCGGCAAGTTCCAGCACGTCCGAATCGGCCTCGGCGATACCGCGGGCGACGACCATACCGCTCGGATCGCACACATCGAGCACATCGCCCTCGGCAAAATCGCCATCGACCTCACGAATACCAACCGCAAGCAGGGACGACCCGTGGCCGACCAGCGCTTTCGCGGCACCGTCATCAACCGTCACCGAGCCGTGGGCCTTGTCGCCCAGCGCGATCCACAGCTTGCGGGGCGCAATATCCAGGCGCTCAGCCGGCGGATCGAACAGCGTGCCCACGCTCTCGCCGCGGGCAAGGCGCACGAGCGCATCGGGCTCCTCGCCCGAGCAAATCACGCTCTGTATGCCAGCCGTCATCAAAATGCGGCTCGCGCGAATCTTGGTGATCATGCCGCCCGTACCCACCGAGGTCGAAGAATCGCCCGCCGAGGCAATGATCTTGGCATCGATCTTATGCACGACCGGGACAAACTCGGCCGTCGGGTCCTCGTGCGGATTGGCGGTGTAGAGGCCGTCGATGTCGGACAGCGTCACGCACAGGTCGGCGGAAACCAGGCAGCTCACGAGCGCCGCCAGCGTGTCGTTGTCGCCGAACTTGATCTCGTCGACGGTAACGGTGTCGTTCTCGTTGACGACCGGCACCACGCCCAGCTCCACCAGACGCAGCAGGGCGTCGCGCGCGTGCAGATAGGACGTGCGACGCGCCGTGTCGTGACGTGTGAGTAGCACGAGCGAGGTGAGCAGATCACGTGCATGGAACTCCTCGTCGTAGGCCGACGAGATGATGCACTGACCGGCCGAGGCGCAGGCCTGCAGGCTCGGCAGGTCACCGACCGGCTTGCGGTCGAAGCCCAGCACGGGATAGCCACAGGCGATGGCGCCCGAACTCACCACGACCAGACGCCAGCCGAGCTTGCGCAGGATAGCAGCCTGATCGGCCAGCCCGCCGATAAAGGCGCGGTTAACCTTGCCATCGGCGCCCACCACCGTGGACGAGCCGATCTTTACCACCATCGTTTTATAAGAAGTCGTCATACGTCAAACCAATCGAATGCTGAGCAAGCGAGCGAACGGGTGAGCGAGAATATAATCCGCTTTCCTCCGTCGCATGCGGATCATTTTGCCCAGGGGAAAGCCGATGCCGCGGCCATGTTCTTGCGCACGAGCTCGTCGCGCACCTGGGCCAGGCCCTGTTCCATACCCACCACGTAGGTCTGCGGATACAGGAAGCGCTTAAAAGCCGCGTCCAGATGGTCGAGTGCCCAAGCACAGCGCTCGCGCGCATCCTCGATGCTCTCACGCGGAGCCACCGCACTGCCATCGCGCACGATCGGCACCAGCAGCTCGCGATACTCAAGCTCCGATACATCGGTCACCAGGGCGGCATCGTTCACGGCCACGAGGGTATTGCCGCGCGCGGCGCCCTCCCCCGCCAGATGGTCCTCGTCATAGATCATGTCGCAGACCGGGCCGCCAAAGCCGTCGTAATAGCGGCGCACACGCTGCACGCCCGGAATTGTGCGCTTGTAGGGCTGCTCGGAGAGCTTCACCACCGGCGTCCACGGGTCCGTCTCGTTCGCCCGACGGGCGGAAAGCTTGTACACGCCGCCCAGTGCCGGCTGATCGTAGCAGGTCGCGAGCTTGGTGCCCACGCCAAAGCTGTCGATGGGTGCGCCCTGGTCGAGCAGCGACTGAATCGTGTACTCGTCCAGGTCGTTGGACACCGAGATCCCCACATAAGGCAGGCCCTCGGCATCGAAACGACCGCGGACATACTTGGAGAGCTTGGCCAGGTCGCCCGAGTCAATGCGAATAGCCGACAGGCGCTCACCCGCCGCCTCCATCTCCTTGGCAACCGTAATGGCATGCTCGCAGCCCTCGCGCACATCGTAGGTGTCGATGAGCAGCGCGCAATTCTTGGGGCTCGACTTGGCAAAGGCGCGGAAGGCCTCGAGCTCGGAGTCAAAGCTCATCACCCAGCTGTGCGCGTGGGTGCCAAAGACGGGGATGCCGTAACGGCGCCCGGCAAGCACGTTAGATGTGGACGAGCAGCCGGCAACATAGCTCGCACGGGCGACGGCCAGACCGCCATCGGGACCCTGGGCACGGCGCAGGCCAAACTCGGCGACGGGACGGCCATCCGCCGCCAATACCACGCGTGCCGTCTTGGTGGCGACGAGCGTCTGGAAGCCGACGATGTTGAGCAGCGCCGTCTCGAGCAGCTGGCACTCCAGAGCCGGACCGGTGACGCGCACCATGGGCTCGCGCGGAAAAACAAGCTCGCCCTCGGGCACGGCGTCAATGTTCACGTGAGCGCGGAAGTTGCGCAGGTAGTCGAGGAATGCGGGTTTAAACATCGCACCGCCGGCGGGAGCCTGAAGCGAGGCGAGGTACTCGATATCCTCGGGCGTAAAGCGCAGATTCTCGACGAGCTCGGGAAGCTCGGCGGTGCCGCACATGACGGCGTACGCGCTACCAAACGGATGGTCGCGGTAAAACGCCGTAAAACAACCTTGCTCATTGGCTTTGCCGCTCTCCCACAGGCCCTGGGCCATAGTGAGCTCGTACAGATCGGTGAGCATTGCGATGTCGGTGGGATGCGAGATGTCGGTCAAAGCCATGGGGCGACCTTTCGAATATGTTGTACAGAGGTTGAGGGTTGGACGGTGCGGAATACGCGAGCGGGGCGCCGGGTGCGGCTCGGTTAGTGCAGCCCCATGCTGCCCGTGATCGTGTAGCCCATAAAGACGATAAACCCAATCAGGGCGAGCGCGATGATGAGCTTTTGAGCCGGCGGCATGCCGGGGATATCGTCCTCGTCCACAGGCTCTTTAGAGGTGACCATGCGCTGGGCAAACGTCATCTCGTCACGGCTCGGCTTGGAATCGACGGGCTTGGGACGAGCGGCTTTTTTAGGCTGAGGTTTGGGCGCGGCGGGCGCCGGCTCGGATGCGGCCTTGGTGGCGTCCTCCTCGGCCTTCGCACGCTCGGCGCGCAGGGCGGCCAGCTCCTCACGCTCGCGACGAGCTTTTTCCTGCTCCTCGCGGCGGGCCTTCTCGGCGCGGAGCTCTTCCAACTCGGCGCGCTCCTCGTCAGACAATGGTTGGGACTCAAGCTCGGCCATAGTTCAGCCCTTTCTTTTAAAAAAAGCCGCCGACACAATGTCAGCGGCTTATCAAATCCAAGGGTGGAGACGAAGGGAGTCGAACCCTCGGCCTCTGCCATGCGACGGCAGCGCTCTCCCAACTGAGCTACGTCCCCAGGACAAGTTGATATTTTACCTACGGCTCGCCAACTGTCAACGCCCATTACCCAGTCTTTTTGGGACGGGGCTATTTTGACTACTTTTCGAGCAGGCAATCCTCTCGATGATTTTTTAAGGCTCTGTTAGACCAGGATTGACATACATGTGTCCCCACGGTGCCATATCGTTGA
>CABUOF010000046.1 GCA_902493125.1 uncultured Collinsella sp.
TAACACCGCCGTAGAGCACCAGCACGCCGGCGGCAACAGCCGCGGCGACCTCAAAGTAGCGCTGCGCCGAGGCATAGGTGTACACATAGAATTTGTGCGCTTTTCCAAATGTGCCCAAATACCACTCGCCGTCGGCGTTAACCAATCTGACCTTACCAGCCAGGCATCGATCCTTAATACCGTCGACAATGAAGACATCCGTCGCAGGCAGATCGAACACGCCCAATACGGTGGGTTCAACGGCATTGGTCGCAACGACCTTGCCGTCGCTTTCGATCACGATATTGCCGCTATCGATGGTTTCATAGCCTTCGAGCAAACTCTGCAGTTTGAGCGTATTGCTTGCAACCGCCTTCGCGCTCTGATGCCTTACCGCGATAACGATACCCTCGCCATCCCGCCGGGTCACGCAACCAATGTCTGCAACCGAATCATCCGAAAGCGTAATGCGGGCGGTATAGGACTTAAGCGGATGAGTTGCCACCTCCAGCACGGGCGCTTCCTTGAGATACGTAGCGAGCGACTCGTAGCCCACATCGCCCGTCGAGGACTCGGACACCAAATTGCCCGATGCATCCGTCACAATCAGCGCGCTCACGTTGAACTGGTCGGCGTATTGCTCCAGCATGGCGTTATCCACCGAACCGTCGCGCTCCATATCGCGAGCAGCCTCTCCGGCGATCTCGATAACGCGAATCAGGTTTTTGGTCGTATAGGCGCTGTTGAATGCATCGTAGGAAAGGCTCTGCGTCGCCACGTAATCGACAACGTCGGCAAAGCGCTGCTCGGCTTGGGCCGTCGTGTAACCGTAGCTCATCATGCCGGCAGCAACCGAGAGCACTATCCCCAGCAGAGCGACAAGGAGCCATGCCCCTGCCGAACGATTGCCCCGCTCCTGAGCGGCGTGGTCGGGCGCATCGATCATGACAGGCCCTCCACATTCAAAAATGGCGAAGGGTCATCAAAGTACTTTGACACCAGACGTTCCATGGTGCCATCGGCAAGCATTTCTTGGTAGGCATGAGTGAGCTTGACGTCGATGCCGCGCGTATCGTTGATATCGAAAGCGGTGCCCAAACCAACCTTTAGCAGCGGCTCATCCAAAATGCGATATGTCACACCATAGTCTTTTTCGTAGGTGAGGAACGAGGACTCATGCGCGGCGACAGCGTCGACCAGGCCCTCGACGAGCGCCGGGTTCAGATATGAACCGTCCGAAAAGCTGTAGAGCTCCTTGATCTGCGGAACGTTTTCATTTGTGCGATTGAGCAAAATGCCCTCGGGCTTGGTGGTGGACTGAACCGCCACGATCTTATCCTCAAGATCGGCAAGCGTGTAGATATCGCTCTGGGGATCGACCGCGACCACCTGGCGGCTCGCAAGGTACGGGCCGGCCCAACGATACTCGTTTTCGCGACCCGTCATGCTAAAGCTGCCCATGACGCAATCGAGCTCGCCGCTCGCCAGTAGCTCGTTCTTCTTTTCCCAATCGATCAGCTGGTACTTTGGCTTGTAACCAATGCGGGCCAAAGCCTCGGTTAGTATCTCGACATCCAGGCCAACGATATCGCCGTACTCGTCGGTATACACAAACGGTGGATAGAGGTCGCTGCCAACATTGAGCGTCTTAAGGTTGTCGTCTTTGGCTTGCGAGGCGTCCAGACCTTCAAATGCAGACGTCGAGGCTCTGCCATTCGACCCGGAACAGCCAGCTATCGCTACGACAAAGGCGCACGCTACCGCAAGCGCAACAAACAACGAAATGGCAACCGAGCGACGGGGTCTTTTCATCAAGCTCCAGACGATCCTGTTTACAGACTGAAATGGTAGAAAATAATAGCAAACAAAACCACACGAGTGCCCAATGGTTACAGACGTTTTACCATGCGGGGCCTTCCAGCCGACTTGGCAGAAGGCCCCGCATGCAGTGCTCACTTACCGTGCATTAAAAACGTAGTGGTCCAGGCGGTCGCACGCTTCCCTTACGCGCGAAAGCGGCAGCGCCAGATTCACGCGAATGTGGCAGGGTCCGTGGAACGGGCGGCCGTCCTGATACCCCACGCCCACGCGCGCCCCCTCGTCGAGCAACCACTGAATATCGCGGTCATGCTCTCGGCACCACTCGGTGCAGTCCAGAAACACCATGTACGTGCCCTGCGGACGTGAATAGGACACACCCTCAAAATGCTCGTCCACGTAATCGCAGAAGTACTCGATATTGTCGGCAAGCACCTGATTGAGCTCGTCCACCCACTCGTAACCTTGCGGCTGGTAGGCACCGATAAGCGCATGCATGGAGAGGACGTTCATCTCGTTGTAGTGGGTCTTGTCGGACACGGCGCACACGCGGTCGCGCAGCGTCTCGTTGTAGATAATGTGGTAGCTGCCGACCAGGCCCGCCAGGTTGAACGTCTTGCTGGGCGCATAGAGGGCAACCGTGCGCATGCGGGCGTCCTCGCTTACCGACTGCGTCGGAATATGCTTGTGTCCCGGCAGGATGATATCGGACCAAATCTCGTCCGAAATCACCACGCAATCGTGCTGGCGATAAATGTCCATGGCGCGCTCGATTTCGTCGCGCTCCCATACGCGGCCGCAGGGATTGTGCGGCGAGCAGAACACCGCGGCATGGATGTGGTTTTGGGCGAGTTTGCGCTCCATGTCCTCAAAGTCCATGCGCCACACGCCCTGGTCGTCGAGCTTAAGCGGGCTGTGGACAATACGATAGCCCGCGGCCTCGATGGACTTGGTAAAGCCGATGTAGGTAGGGCTGTGGACCAGCACCGCATCGCCTGGCTGGACATACGCGCGTAGCGTCGACACGACACCGCCCAGCACGCCGTTTTCGTAGCCGATATGCTCCGGCGCCAAGTCCTCAACGCCGTTGCGACGGCTCTGCCATTCGATGATGCGGTCGAAGTACTCGGGACGCGGATTGAAGTAGCCAAACATGGGGTGCTGAGCGCGCTTGATGATGTACTCCTGAACCGTGGGCACCGTGGCGAAGTTCATGTCGGCCACCCACATGGGAATGCGGTCGAAGCCCTCGTCGGGTGCGTTCGGAGCCATACCGGGGATCTCGCCCCAAGAGTCAACGGCGATGGCATCCATGCCGTGGCGGTCGATAAGCGAGCTAAAGTCGTATTTCATGCTGAGCTCCCATGCAAAGCGGACTATTTTGGTAGGCGTTATTGTCCACCAGCATGGGCGATTTTGACATGGGGTTTGGCGCTTAATTTGACGGGTTCAGACGAATGACTGGTTAGTCTTGCGCGTCGTTGACGGCGACTACGGTTAGCTGGGTTTTATCGACCGTAAAAGATATGTCGAGCCCAGCATAAGCTAAGTGGTAAACGCGGTTTGGCTCGTGCTTGCTGCCCGCGCGGCGCGGATCTTGGCAAAGGACCTCGACCAAGCCGGGGAGCTTTGCGGGCGGGACCATATCCTGCAGCGCTTGTGGAAACTCAACATCGAGCTCTTGCCACGGAGCACCCTCAATCCAGCCGCCGGTCGCATCCGGGTGGCAGTCCGCAAACGGGATGTAGGGCTTGATATCGTAGATGGGCGTGCCGTCGCGCAGATCGGCCCCCAGCACATGGATGATGGGGCCGTCGTCGGTAAGCTCCACGCGGTCGAGCTTAACGCAGGTGAGCCCGATGGGATTAGGGCGAAACGGACTGCGCGTGGCAAAGACACCCACGCGCTCGGCTCCGCCCAGACGCGGCGGGCGCACGGTCTTCGACCACTTGACGTTGGTGCCGGACCTGTCCTGCGACTTGGCATCGGCAGCTATGTCCTTAGCCGTGCCGCCGGGCGTTCCGTTTTCGAAGCGCCACAGCAGCCACAGGTGAGAGAAGGAGTCCAAACCCTCAACCGCTGCATTGGAGGCAAATTCCGGCTCAAAAACGATGCGTCCCTGCAGATGGGGCGCCAAAAAGCTGTTGCGCGGAATGCCGAACTTCTGCGGCAGGTCGGTATGTATGTGTGCGATAGGTTCCATGCCGGTCATTGTACGGCATGGAGGCGCGGGGCGTTGCGCGCAATTCTTCGCCGCGGTCCGCAGTCGTGCAACCAACGGTTGCTTGGAAGGGTGCCTGCCGCCGCGTATGCTTAAGCTATCAACCAGCAGAAAGGAGCCGCTATGGCCTTTGCAGAAAAGCTCATTGCCGTCCGTCGCGCCCATCACCTTACCCAAGAGCAGCTCGCCGCCAAGCTCTTCGTCACACGCCAAGCCGTCAGCCGTTGGGAGCGCGGCGAAGTCACCCCGGGCATCGACATGATGAAGCTCATCGCCGCCGTAACCGGCGAACCCCTGTCTCACCTGCTCGAAATGCCCGAGCATTATTGCCAGAGCTGCGGCATGATACTCACGCCCGACGACTGCGGCACCGACGCCACGGGCGCCACGACCGACCATTACTGCAAGTGGTGCTACGACCACGGCAAGTACACCTACGACACCACCATGGAGGCGATGATTGAGGATTGTGCCCCGCGGCTGGCGCAAAACACCGGCATGTCGCTCGACGAAGCCGTCTCGCTCATGGGCGCCGTCCTGCCGCAACTGGAGCGCTGGCACACCGTGCAGGAAAACGAAGAGCGCTACGGCGCCGAGGCGCGGGCGCGCTATGGCGATGAGGCTATCGATGCAGCAAACGAAACGTTACTGGATATGGATCCTCAGACATGGAACGACATGAAGGAACTTGAACGCGCCATTTTGGGCCAGCTCTCGATTGCCATGGGCATTGGCGACCCAGAGAGCAACGAAGCCCAAAAACTGGTTACAATGCACCGTCGATGGATTGCTCTCAACTGGGGATGCGAGCCCCAAGACGAGGCGTACCTGGGCCTCGCCCACGGCTATCTTGCCGACCAGCGCTTTGTTGACTACTACGACAAGCCCTGCGGCACCGGAGCCACGGCGTTTCTGGTCCAGGCCATCGAGTCGTCGTTGACGTGCGCATAGACCGCGGCGGCTTTGGGTATTTCAATCAAAACCGCAACCGATTGGAGACCTATGACTACTGATCACGAGCTCGTGCTCTACGTTATGACCGGCTGCCCGTATTGCATGAAGGTCAAGCGATTCCTGGCCGATAACGGTGTGACCATCCCCGAGCGCAATATCTCGACCGATACCGAAGCCGAGCAGACACTCATCGCCGTCGGCGGAAAGCGCCAGGTTCCCTGCTTGTTCATCGACGGCAAGCCGCTCTACGAGTCGAGCGACATCATCGCATGGGTACAGAAGAACCTGCTCTAGCGTGAGAGTACTCATCGGGGACGTTCTTAAATGACTAGTCGTTAAAAAACGTCCCCAACGACTAACTAGCCGTGGAAGCGGGCTATGGGTGCAAGTGGCTGCTCGCGAAAGACGCGCTCGACGGCGGCTCGGTATTCGTCGACCTTTTTGGTCTTACGCACGAGTTTGTGAACGGTAGTGGGGTCGGCGAAGGCGCATTTGACGTAGAACCACCACTCCTTCATGCGAAAGACCGCGTTACCGCCAATCTCTTCTGCATATGCCGCAAACAGCGTGTCGTGGAAGCGCTGCAGCTCGGCTGCCGTGGCAGCAGGGCCGCCCTTAACCATGCGAGCCAGCGCGGGGTTCGCGAGCAAGCCGCGTCCCAGCATTACATGGCGCGTGCCGGGATAGGCCTCCACCAGCGCACCCATATCCTCAAGATCAAAAATGTCGCCGTTGTATGCCACCGGAAACGGCGCACGCTCCAGCGTCTCGCCATAAAACTCCTTGCGCGGCGAGCCCGTATAGCGGTCCTTTTGTACGCGCGGATGCACGATCAGCTCTGCCAGCGGCATGCGGCAATACAGATCGAGCACACGCTCATACTCGTCATCGCGCTCCAACCCCAGCCTGGTCTTTACCGATACCGGCAACGGCGACCGCTCGCACACATCGCTTAAGAACACCTCGAGCTCGTCGAGATTGCGCAAGAAACCCGAGCCCTTGCCCTTGGCGACAACCGTACCCGAGGGGCAACCCAAGTTGAGATTGACCTCGCGGTAGCCCATGTCGGCGAGCACCTGTGCCGCCCACACAAATTCGTCCGCGTTCTTGGACATCAGTTGAGGCACTACGTTGAGGCCCTGGTTATTGGCAGGATCGATCTCCTTAAACGCCTTGCCGCCAAAGCGGTTTCCCACCCGCGGCGGCGGCAAAAACGGTGTGTAATAGCAATCGAGCGCGCCGAAGCACTCCGCATGCACGCGACGGAACACATGCCCGGTAATCCCCTCCATGGGGGCCAGCGATAGAATCATCAACATCAACTTTCAAATCAATGTGACAAAGGGGCTGTCCCTTTTTCACATTTGTACATCATTCGAGTGTTTATTTTGGCACAGCGGCGCAGGCAATCCCATGCATGTTATTCGTCCTTGGGCAGCGGTTTCATGCTCCAAAAGACGACATTCATAATGATGACAATCACCAGGACAACGCCATTGGCCACCCAAAAGCCCATGTTGAGCCCAAGCCACTCCGTAGTCCCAAACAAATCAATCCAAATCAGAGCCCAGTTCATGTAAACGCTCCTCTCTACATCGAAATCAGCTACAGCAGCTCGCCGTAACGCTTGACATAGGCCTTCTTAAGGCTCGTCGCCAGCGCCATGTACAGCAAGATGCACGGAATCAGGAACAAGAAGTACTCGACGGGCAGCGCTCCCAGGCCCAGCGTGGGGCCAAGCGGGCTAAACGGGATCAGCGTGAGCAGTGCAATGCCGGTCATCGTGAGCAGCATCACCGGAGCCGAGGCACGGCTCTGGATAAACGGAAACTTGGGCGTGCGAATCATATGGATAACCAAGGTCTGGCTCCACATGGATTCGACGAACCAACCAGCCTGGAACAGCGCGATGTAGGCCAGCTGCATCTGCTCCAGTGTGGCACCCGAGTAGACGCTCGCCAGCTCGTTGAACAGCACGCCGTGGCTCACAAACAACGGGCAGAAGACAAAGTACATAAAGATATAGGTCATAAAGTCGAAGATGGAGCTGGTGGGCCCAATCCAGATCATGAACCTGCCGACACTCGACGCATCCCAGGTACGCGGCACGCGCAGGAACTCCTCGTCCACGTTGTCCCAGGGAATCGCCAGGCAGCTGCAGTCATAGATCAGGTTGAGCAGGATCAGCTGGATGCTCATCATCGGCAAAAACGGCAGCAGGGCGGATGCGGCAAGCACGCTGAACATATTGCCGAAGTTGGAGCTTGCGGTCATCTTGATGTACTTGATCATGTTGGCGTAGGTCTTGCGCCCCTCGATGATGCCCTCCTCGAGCACCATCAAATCCTTCTCGAGCAAGATGATATCGGCCGACTCCTTGGCCACGTCGACCGCAGTATCGACCGAGATGCCGATGTCGGACGACTTCATGGCCGAGGCGTCGTTGATGCCGTCGCCCATGTAGCCCACCACATGACCGTTTGCACGCAGCACGGACACGACGCGCGCTTTTTGATCGGGCGTAAGCTTGGCAAAGACCTGCACGTCCTCGGCGCGACGAGCGAGCTCGGCGTCGTCCATTGCGGCGATATCGCTGCCGAGCAGCATGTTGTTGACCTCGAGTCCCACCTGCTTGCAGATGGTGCGCGTGACCTTCTCATTGTCGCCGGTCAAGATCTTGGTGGCTACACCGTGGTTGCGCAGCGCCTCGATAGCATCGGCCGTGGACTCTTTGGGCGGATCCAAAAACGCCAGGTAGCCGATCAGCACCATGTCGCGCTCATCATCGGCGCTAAAGGCACCGACAGGCGACGGGTTGGACTTTTGAGCGATTGCCAACACGCGGAAGCCGTCGTCGTTAAGGTCGGCGACCGTTGCCAAAATGCGCTCGCGCACCTCGTCGTCCAGCACGTGAACGCCGCCGTCAATCTCGGCATGCGAGCACACCGACAGCATCTCCTCGACTGCACCCTTGGTGACCATCTGGGTTTTGCCGCTTCGATCGCGCACCACGGTGGTAAGGCGACGGCGCGTAAAGTCAAACGGCACCTCGTCGACCTTCACATAGGCCTCGGAAAGGTCGGTGAGACTCGGGTCGTTTTGCTCCTCTTCCTCGGTGCATTTGATGATCGCCAGATCCATCAGATTCTTGTAGCCCGTCTGGAAATAGCTGTTGAGGTAGGCATGGCGCAGAACGCGCGAATCCTCCTGGCCATCGATGTTCCAGTGATACTCCAGCACCACCTGGTCCTGCGTCAGCGTGCCAGTCTTGTCCGTGCACAGCACGTCCATCGCGCCAAAGTTTTGAATCGAGTTGAGGTTCTTAACGATGGTCTGCTTTTTGCTCATAGCCACGGCGCCCTTGGCAAGGCACGTGGTAACGATCATGGGCAGCATCTCGGGTGTCAGGCCCACGGCGATGCTGATGGCAAACAGGCCAGCATTAAGCCAATCGCCCTTGGTGACGCCGTTAATCATAAAGACAAACGGAACCATCACCATCATAAAGCGGATGAGCACCCACGAGACGCTATTGACGCCTTTGGAAAAGCTCGTCTCTACGGCATCCTCGGACAGGCTCGATGCCATAGAGCCAAACAAGGTCTGCTCGCCCACGCTAAAGGCGAGCGCCGTCGCGCTGCCCGAGATCACACTGCTGCCCATGAGGGCGATGTTCTCGAACGACGTTGCCGAATCGGACTCGGTGCACGTCGCGGGAACCTTCTCGACCGGCTCGCTCTCGCCCGTCAGGCTTGCCTGGCTCACAAAGAGGTCCTTAGCCTCAATGATTCTCACATCGGCGGGAATCATGTCACCGGCGGACAGGTGCACGATGTCACCAACCACCACGTCGTCGATGGGAATCTCGGTCCTAGGGGCATCCTCGCGGGTGACTGTCACGGTGGTCGTAATCATATCGAGCAGCTTTTCGGCCGCGTTGCCGCTGCGCGCTTCCTGGATATAGCGCAGCGTGCCCGAGAGCACGACCATCGTGGTGATGATGATCACCGTCAGCGGGTCAAAGTCTTCGGGCGTGCTGCCCATCATCGACAACGCTGGAAACACCATGTCGGTCGCTGCCGAAATGATGGCCAGGAAAAACAGAATCGCCGTGAAGGGATTGACGAACGCGTCCGCAAGCTTGCGGGCAATCGACTTCTTCTTGCCACGCGTGACCACGTTACGCCCGTTGTCGGCTTCGCTGTGCGCGACCTCGTCGCGATTAAGGCCGCCGAGATTCGAGCCGACCCAGGATAGGGCCTCCGTCAGCGGAATGGTCGCCGCATACTGGATGCGACCCTCCGCGCGATGCCTCATCAGTTCGTTTTGCGCCTGAACCGCAGACGGCGTATGGCGCATAGTCATCTTCTTCAATTGCCTCGCTCCGTTCTATCGATCGGACGCAGGGCGAATCAGCCGCGCGCCCCCATCAAAGTGGACCCGCGCCGGCAACTTCGTCCTGCGTTACTGGTACTGTCACTGCCGCTCACGGTCCTCACCTCTCTTTCGCGTCCGCGACTGTCTACAGAATAGAAAAGCCGCAAGACCGAGCACATGGCTGGTTTCTTGCGGCTTTCTTGCGATTTGGCAAGGATTGTCAAAGTGACTATTTGGATCGATGGGAGCGAATACCCGAAGCGTTACTCGGCCATTTTGTAGCCCACGCCCCATACAGTCAGCAGGTAGTGGGGGTTGTCTGGTTCGGGCTCAATCTTCTTTCGAATTTTGCGGACGAAGGCCATGATGTTGCTGTCATCGAGCAGATACTCGTTTTGCCACACCGCCCGGTAGATTTCCTCTTTGCTAAAGACCGTACCCCGGTTGCTCGCCAAAAAGGCAAGGATGTCGAACTCCTTGGGCGTGAGCGAGACCGGCGCGTCCGACACCTTGACGGTGCGCGAGGCCAGGTCGATCGAAAGCTCGCCGATAACGATGGGTCCAGTGGCGGCACTTGCCTGCGAGCCGGCAACCGCCAGCTCGATAGCAGTCAGCTTGCCCGATGCGATATCGGCAAACACGGGCGCGAGCTCCAGGGCGGCAGCGCTGCCAGACGAGAACAGCGCGCTGCTGAGCTCGGCGGCCTCGGCCGGCGTAATCGCGATGTTGGTTCTGTTGGTACGCATAGAACCGCCCTAGAACAAGCTGCTCGAGCGGGCCAGATAGACCCGCTTGATCGTCGAAGCAACAACAAGATACAACACGCTCAGCAGCGCAACGATGCCCAGATACCATACAGGCAGCGTGGCGAGCCCAAACAGCTGCGCCACCGGACTGAGCGCAAGGAGCGCCGTGACAACGAGCATGACGGCAACCATCACCACGAGCGGTGTGCAAGGACGATCCCCGTCGCGGACACTGCGCGTTCGCAACACCAGGAGCACGAGCGATTCGGTCCATGCGCATTCCAGCAGCCAGCCGGCTTGGAAGGTCGCGATAAAGGCCGCTCGACCCGCCGCGTCGAGCGCGGCAAAGGGCGCGCCGCAGACGGCGGGGCATACGCCCAAGAACAGAATGGCAAACGTAATGATGTCGAAGGCCGAGCTCGCAAAGCCAAAATGAAGCATAAAGCTGCCGAGCCCCTTACCCGACCATGCCTTGGGACGAGCGATCTCCTCCCCGTCGACGTTATCCCACGACAGAGCCAGGCAGGTCGCGTCGTAAAGCAGGTTGAGCAGAAGCAGTTGAGTAGCGGTCGCCGGCAAAAACGGCAGGAAGATACTCGAGGCGGCAACCGAGCAGATATTGCCAAAGTTGGAACTCGACGCGATGCGAATGTACTTGGAGGCGTTGGCGAACGAGGCCCTGTCCTCGCGTACGCCCTCGGCGACCACGCCCAGGTCACGCTCGAGCAGTACGAGGTCGGCAACCTTCTTGGACTCGGCGGCTGCAGAATCCACCACGATGCCGACGTCTGCCGACGTAAGCGCCGGCACGTCGTTCACGCCGTCGCCGATATAGCCGACCGTATGGCCAGAGAGTCGAATGAGACTGACAATATGAGCCTTTTGCGCGGGCGTGAGCTCGGCAAACACACGAGTACGCCCCACGCGAACAAGCGCCTCGGACTCCTCCATGGCATCGAGCATGCTGCCGGTGATAACGCTATCGGCAGGAATGCCCAGGCGCGAACAGGTTGACCGGGCAACCGAAGCCGAGTCACCGGTAAGCACGCGCACCTCAACGGAAAGGTCAGATAGCGCGCGCACGGCGGCGCGAGCGCTTGCCTTGGGCCGATCGAAAAAGCCCAAAAAACCGCAGAGCACCAGGTCGCCCCAGTCCGAAGACGCTGTGCTGTAGGCAACGGCAAGGACCTTGATGCCGTCGGCACGCATGTCCTCGGCAACCTCATAGGCGCTCTGGCGGCCCGCGGCGTCCATGGGGACGAGTTCGCCTTTAAAGCTGGCCCAGGCACAACGAGCGCACACGCTTTCGACCTCGCCCTTTACGATGGTTAGGTGATTGCCAGGGCGAGCCTGCAGCCCCAGGCAGCCATGCGCCCCAGGCGTGGCATCGAGCTTAACGCCCGAAGCCTTGGTGACGTGGTCGAAAGGATCAGATGCGTGCAGGGTAAATGCGCCTGCGAGGTCTTTGGCGGCAAGACGCAACTCGGGCGCAGCGCACGCGTCGACAATGGCCCGGTTGAGCTGGTTGGCGGCAGCCCCCTGGCTCGTACTCTCCAAATACGCCAGGCTGAGCGTTTGCTCGCTTTCGTTGCCCAGGATATCGGTATAGTACTCGAGCACTGCGGCGTCATCGGTGAGCGTGCCCGTCTTGTCCACGCACACCACGTCCATGGAGCCCAGTGATTCCATGGCGTCAACGTTTTTAACAATGACCTGTTTGTTCTTAAGGCGGTGCGCGCTGCCCGAAAGGCACACGCTCGTGACGACTGGCAGCATCTCGGGGACCAGGCCAACGGCCGTACCCAGGGCAAACAGCAGGGCCTGCGCCCAGTCGCCCAGCACAAAACCTCGAATCATAATGACAAACGGCAGCACGATGAGCATGCACCTTACCAGAGCGGCACAGATGCTCCTGGCACCAGCGCCAAACTGCGTGCCTAGCCGAGCGCGCCGCGGCGATGTGGGCGGCTCCTCGGCAACGCGAGTGAGAACGGTTGCCGAGGCCTTTCCGTCAACGATGGTCGTTCCAGCACGGACGGCCTCCCCTTCTCGCTTGACGGTCTGACCGTTCTCGCCCGTAAGCGACGATTCGGAGACAAGGATGTGGTCGCCCTTGGCGAGGACCGCATCGACCGGGCAGAGCATGCCGGCATACAGGCGAATCACATCGCCGGGCACAAGCTGGTCGGCATCGACTTGGATCCAGCAAGCGTCGACACGTTTCCAAACGGCCGCATGGTTCGCCTTAAACATGTGCCGGTCGAAGCTGCGCTTGGCTTCGTTTTCGTAGAACAGGCGCACCAGGCCGCCGACCAGCCACATCAAAAACAGCACGGCAGGTGCAAACGCGCCTGTCTGACCTTGCGCCTGCGGTACAACGTCGACCAAAAAGGCCAAGCCAGCAAGTGCAAGCAGCAGCGACGAAAACGGATTAAAGAACGATTTTTTAATCATCGAAGCCTCTTTCTAGCATGGCTTCGATTGTATCCGAGGCGTATACCAGCATCCCCGCCCCAGACCTTGCGACTTCCTTGCTTTTACGCGTGACAAAGGGACAGTCTAACGCCCTCTATATCTCGAGGTCTAATACTTTCCCGAGAAGTGAACGGCTGTATCTGGACCCCCGGAGCATTGACATTTTTAGACGTCAAAACCGCAGGATTCGACTGACAAAACCGCAGGAAATTGCACGCCAAAAGTGCCGATGTTTCGGGGGCCCGTTTCCACTCGTTCACTTCTCGGGAAAGTATTAGACATCGATTTCGCAAGGGTCCCAATGCGGCAAGCGAGCCGCCGTAGCACTTTTGCCGCATGATCGAGCACTCATCGATGGCGGGATTCTCTATACTGAGTCACATATGCCGCGCGCCGCAACGACCGCCACGACACCAAGGACCGGCTATGGCTACACTTTCCGAACAAGAACGCAAGCGCATCCAGCGATACTGCATCTACCCCAAGATTGCCGGTGCGGCGCTTGCCATGGCATTCGTGCTGCCATTTTTGATCATTCCCTTCGAAATGATTGACGACATCGTCTTTCATCACGAAGGCTTCCAAGAGACGGGTATGATGACCGCTCTGGTGCTCACCGCCATCGAGCTCGTCATATTCTGCTACTGTACGCTCGCGCCACGCTTTGGTATGCGCGGCAAGCAATGGAAGGAAATGCAGCGCCGACTCGTCGTCGAACAGACCGAGAAAGACCGCTCGGCACAAATCGCAGGCGTTGTCGGTACGCAGGCCGCCGCACGCTTACTCAAGAACAGCGACAACGAGACCGCACGCAATCTAGGCGGTGCGGCAGAAGTCGCCGCTGCCGTAGGCGCCGTTGCCACCGCGGCAGACGTGCTTACCGAGAGCTTCGCCAACGCAAAGGCCATGGCGGAGGCCTGTGGCTTGCCTATCCCCCGTGCAAAAAAGTGGATCATCGCGCTTGTGGCGCTGCCCCTCGCAATCGTATGCGGTGCCTATATCCCGCAGCTGGCGCAGGGAAACACCGAGATGCAGGAGAACGCCGCGGCCGCGGCCGAGCAGATCGCCATCGCCCGCAAGACGTTAGAGCCCGCATGCGAGTACGTGTCTGCCGATGACCCTTACGAGCGATATCAAGATTACGGCTATCACGTCCGCGGCTACTTGCACGACAGCGACTCCGATACCCAGAAGACCTATACGTACCTGGATTTCGACAACAAGGGAACGCTCAAGGAAGTGAGTTACATAGCAGAAATCGACCCCGATGCGAGCCTTGAGGACAACCTCACCCGCATCGAGCTCGACTTTGACGAGCTTTCCTCTGTCGTCCAAACCACAGACGTCAAGACCGTGAGTCCCGAGCTCCTAGCACCGCAAAAGCTCCCCGAAGAGTTTAGGCAGGCTTTTTTGAACGGTTCGCTCTACGAGAGAATCTCCATCAGGACGAGCGACGACCCCATCAGAGCGTATTGCTCGTTTGACACGGATCCCGAGGACGAGTTTGACGAGTACACCCATCCAAGCATCCGTATCACATTGATGGGCAAAACGAGCTAGGCGCAGGAGAGGGGCCGTCCCTTCCCCAATGTGGCAAGGGGACTGTCCCTTTGCCACATTATTCGGAGCGTAGGGCCTCCACGGGATCTTTCTTAGACGCGCTGCGGGCCGGTAGCAAGCCGGCGACGACCGTCAGCACCACCGAGATCGCGATGAGCGCCAGCGCGTCCTCAACGGGCAGGCTCATCAAGTTCGGAACCTGCTTGGCCGCAAGCGCCCAGGTATTAACTGGGAAGCTCACGGCCACCACGACGACAATGGCAAAGACGCCGGCAATGAGGCCCTCGATAAAGGTCTCGGCATTGAATACGTTGGCCACGTTACGCTTCGACGCGCCGATCGCGCGCAGGATGCCGATCTCCTTCTTGCGCTCCAGTACGCTGATGTAGGTGATGATGCCGATCATGATGGAGCTCACGACCAGGCTGATGCTCACGAACGCGATGAGCACCAAGCTGATGGTATTCACGATATCAGTCACCGAGCCCATGATGATGCCCATGTAGTCGGTGTACGAGATTGCCTGCTCGTCGTGGCCGGCGGCTTTGACCTGCTTGTTGTACGCATCGATATGATCGAGTACGCGCTCCTTGGCCTCAAAGTCACGCGGGAAAATCTTGACCGAGATGGGGTCTGCCTCGTCCGCATAGCCCAACGTGGTCAGATTGTTGTCGTAGGTGAGCTTCGACGCCTTGGCATAGCTCATCATGAGCGAACTCAGGTCCTCGGCGTCCATGTTGAAGTGGATGGCATGAGCAAAGGCACTCGCATCCACGCGCATGGCGCTCGCCAGGTTGGCAAAACTCGAAGACATCTGCGTCGCCATCTGGCCCATGAGCCCCGCCGCGCCTGCCTTGAGCTGAGCTGACACCGTCGCCGCAATCTGATCGCTGATCGATTTCATCACCTGATCCATAGCCTGCTGCAGATACGGGGCCAGCTGCTTTTGCACATAGTCGGTCATCGCCTGTTGCAGGCGCTCGGCCAGGGCATCGCCGCCGAGGGCCTTCAGCTGGGCCAGGCATTGTTGGGCTGCGGCATCATTCTCAAGATATGTCGAGAATGCGGCAGCGAGCTTCGACGCGTCCTTAAGATCCTCGGGCGACAACGCCTTAAACTGCTCCGACTGCAAAAATCCCTCAAACAGCTGGTTGGCAAGCGTTCCCACCTGCTGCATTTGCTCGGGTGTGAGCTCCAGGCCGTCAAAGATGCCCGAGAAATCTGGGGTCGGTGCTTTGGCCATGATGTCGCTGAAGTCGATGTCCTTCCCAACACCCGAAAGGTCAATGTCCAGCCCGGACAAGTCAATACCAGAAAGGTCGATACCGCCGGCCGCACCCGAAAGCGCAGACGTATCGAACGAGAACGCGCTCTTAAGTGCCGCCTCGTCCACACTGAACATGCTGCCCAGATCCACGCCTTGCTTGGCCTCGCCTTGCAGCTCATCGAAAGACTTGCCCGTAAAGACATCCGTCTCGGGGTGGGCGAGCTGCTCCTGCACAATCTGCGAATCCGCGGCGCGCTCCATAAGCTGGCGAGTCAGTGCATGCGTATAGGCAATGCCCGGGGACAGCGCGCTCGCGTTGGCGGTCTCGTTGGGTCGCACCACGCCCACAATGTGCACGTCGATACCGTCGGCAACCTTGGCGGCCATAAAGTCGGTGTCGCCAGACATATCGGTCCACATGCCGGTCTCTTCGTTTTTGCGATACGCATCGGCCGGCGACAGCACTTTAAACGTCGTGGACAGCGCATCGTCGTAGGTAAAGTCGGTGCCGGTCTCGGGCGTTTCGACCCCACCGTCAGCCGTCATAGCGCTGTTTACCAGATCGTTGAGTTCATCGATATCCAGCGCGCCGATGCTGTAGAGCGTATAGTCGCCCACCGTGCCGCGGCTCGAAAGCACCATTACGGCTTCGTTAGCAGACGTGGGCCAATGACCGGCGACGACATCGTACTGGCTGTCGAGCAGACTCTGGTCGTCAATCATCTCGTTAAAGACCGAGGTTCCCATGGATTCCATGCTCACCGTTGCCGCCGAGCTCGCGCCTCCGCTCATGGCCTCGGTCATGGCGTTGGGCACCAGCCGGACAGGCTTCTCATCGCCCTTACCGGCACGATAGACAACCGGCGATACACCGTAGCCGTACTGAATGGCGTTGACCTCTTTATCGATGCCGTCGCCACCGGCATCGAGCCATGCCTTAAAGCTCGTCATGTCGTTGGACTTAACGCTCGCAAACATATCCTTTACGGCCGTGACCACGGGAATCTTATCGGATCCCTTAGCCTTGCCGCCGGCACTGTCGTCGGACGAATCCACGTTTTCAGGCGAGTCATCATCCGCAGCCCCCTGCCCGCCCATCATGGACGACAGGTCGTAGTCCTGTTTGGAGATGGTGAGCGGGTAGCTCGAGAGCGTATCCTCCTCGACCTTTTTGATGTAGCCGTTTACGCCGTTGGACAGCGCCAGAATCGCCGCGATACCGATAATGCCAATCGAGCCCGCAAAGGCAGTCATGGCCGTACGGCCCTTCTTGGTCATTAGGTTTCGGGCAGAAAGCCCCAGCGCCGTCACAAAGCTCATCGAGGTTTTGCGCGTAGGCTTGGCCTCGCGACGCGTGGCGTCGGCGACATCGAAAGGATCGGAATCGTCGGTGATCTTGCCGTCTGCCAGGTTGACGATGCGCGTGGCGTATTGGTACGCCAGCTCGGGATTGTGCGTGACCATGATGACCAGGCGGTCGCGTGCCACGTCCTTGAGCAGGTCCATGACCTGCACGGATGTCGTTGAGTCCAAGGCGCCGGTCGGCTCGTCTGCCAGCACAATCTCGGGGTCGTTGATCAGGGCGC
>CABUOF010000047.1 GCA_902493125.1 uncultured Collinsella sp.
GCGAGGAGGTCGGTTGCGGCAGCCCCGACTGCAAGCCCGGCTGCGACTGCGACCGCTTCTTGGAGTTCTGGAACCTCGTCTTTACCCAGTACGACCGCCAGGAGGACGGCTCCATGCCGGAGCTGCCGCACCGCAACCTCGATACGGGCATGGGTCTGGAGCGCATGGCCGCTATCATGCAGCACAAGACTGCTAACTACGACGGCGATCTGATGCAGCACCTCATCAAGCTGGGCGAGGAGATCAGCGGCAAGACCTATGACGCCGACGATTACTCCGGCGCCAGCCGCTCCCTGCGCATCATCGCCGATCACTCCCGTGCCGTCGACTTTATGATCTCGGACGGCATCCTGCCCGGTAACGAGGGTCGCGAGTACGTCCTTCGCCGTCTGCTCCGCCGTGCCGTGTTCCACGGTCGCCTGCTGGGCATCGAGGGTGCCTTCCTGACCAAGTTCATCGACGAGGTCAATGCTCAGATGGGAGAGGCTTATCCCGAGCTGCTCAAGAACGTCGCCCTCGTCAAGGGTATCGTCGCCTCCGAGGAGGAGCGCTTCTCCACGACGCTCGACAACGGCCGCGTCTATCTGGACGAGGCTCTGGCAGCGCTTTCCGAGGGCGCCGTGCTTCCGGGCGATGTCGCCTTTAAGCTGCACGACACCTTTGGTTTCCCCATCGATCTGACCGTCGAGATCGCCGGCACCGCTGGTCACTACGTCGATATGGACGGCTTCACTGCCTGCATGGAGGACCAGAAGGCCCGCGCCCGCGCCAATGCCAAGGGCGACGCCTGGGGCAGCTTCAACGACGTGTGGGTCGAGCTTTCCGACAAGGTCGCCGCGACTGAGTTCGACGGTTATGACAACGATGTGATCGAGGGCGCCAAGGTTGTCGCCATCGTGCGCAACGGCGAGTCCGTCGAGTCCGCTGCCGCCGGCGAGGACGTCGAGGTTGTGCTCGACCGCACCCCGTTCTATGCCGAGATGGGTGGTCAGCAGGGTGATGCCGGCAAGCTTTCCGCCGAGGGCGTTTCGCTGACCGTTGCCGACACCAAGAACCACAACGGCCTGTATGCCCACGTCGCGCACGTTGCCGATGGCACGCTGACTGTCGGTGCCGCTGTTACCGCCGCGCTCGACGCCGAGCGCCGTGGCTTCCTGCGCCGCAACCACACCGCCACGCACCTGCTCGACGCCGCCCTTAAGCAGGTCCTGGGCGAGCACGTCTCCCAGGCCGGCTCGCTGGTGACGCCCGAGCACCTTCGCTTTGACTTTACGCACTTCGAGGCCCTGTCCTCCGAGCAGCTCAAGGCTGTCGAGGACCTGGTCAACCAGCAGATCTTCGCTTCCAAGCCGGTCGTGACCCGTGTCATGGGCATCGACGAGGCTAAGGCTGCCGGCGCTGTCGCTCTGTTTGGAGAGAAGTACGGCGATGTCGTCCGCGTCGTCTCCGTGGGCGCCGAGGACCAGCCGTTCTCCCGCGAGCTCTGTGGTGGCACCCATGCCGCCAATACCGCAGAGATTGGTCTGTTCAAGATCATTTCCGAGTCCTCCACGGGCTCCAATGTCCGCCGTATCGAGGCCGTGACCTCTAAGGGTGCCCTCGACTACATGGCCGACCGCCTGGCGCTCGTTGACGCCGCCGCCGCTGCGCTCAAGTGCCGCGTCGACGAGGTCCCCGCCCGCGTGGAGAACCTGCAGGCTGAGCTGCGCGAGACGTCCAACAAGCTCAAGAAGGCTCTGACCGGTGGCTCCTCCGACGCCATCTCCAGCGCCATCGAGGGCGCCGTCGAGCTCGACGGCTATAAGCTCGTTGTCGCTGAGCTCCAGGGCCTTGAGGCTGCCGACCTGCGCAACGTATGGGATACCGTGCATCAGAAGGTCGCCGGCCCTGTCGCTTGTGTCGTCGCCAGCGTGACTGAGAAGGGCACTCCGGCCCTGCTCGCTGCCGGCTCCGATGACGCCGTCAAGGCCGGTTTCCACGCCGGTAACGTGATCAAGCAGATCGCGGGTCTGGTCGACGGTCGCGGTGGCGGTCGTCCCAACATGGCCCAGGCTGGTGGCAAGAACGCTGCCGGTATCGCCGATGCCCTCGCGGCCGCTAAGACCGCACTCGGCGCCTAAGAATCTAAGAAGTCGCTGTGGTTGCGCTCGCGCTGGACATAGGGGAGACCAGGATTGGCATCGCCGTCTCGAGCCGTGATGGCAAGATGGCGATGCCTGTCAAGGTGCTTCCGGCTGCCGAGGTCACCGGTATGGCCAAGACGTTCCGCTACCTGGTCGAGGACTATGAGCCCGACATCCTGGTAAGCGGACGTCCCTTGACCATGGCCGGTGAGCCCGGCCCCCAGGCCGAGCGCGTTGCCGCCGTAGCGCAAAAGATTGCCGACGAGCTCGATCTTCCGCTGGAGTTTGAGGACGAACGTCTGTCCTCGCAAGAGGCCAAGCGTATCCTGCGCGAGCAGGGCCTCAACGAAAAGCAGATGAGGGGCAAGATCGACATGATTGCCGCCAGCCTGTTTTTGCAGACGTGGCTCGATCGTAAAAACGAGGAGGTTTCGCATGCCTAGCGCTTCCGATCCGCGCCAGCAGAATCGTACACGGCAGCCGGCGTCGCGCCCTGCCCAGCCTGGCCAGCGTCCGGCACAGCCGACGCAGCGCGCAGCTCAGCCTGCCGCGCGCCCGGTGCAGTCCTTCTCTCATTCGACCCAACCTGTTCAACGGACGGGTCAGCAGCCTTCTGCTCGTTCGGTTCAGCATTCGGCTTCTCACGCGGCTCAGCAGCCCACTGCTCGTACGGCCCAGCCTGCAGGCGGTACCCGCTTTAAGCTGCAGGCACCTACCCAGCGAACTCAGGCCCCTCAATCGCATTCGCATCACGCTCGCGGTTCGTATGGCGTTGCTCCGGCGTCCCGCTCGAGCTACAACACGCATGCTCGTCGCGGCGCTCAAAAGAAAAGCTCTCCGGTGCCTATGATTATCGGTGGCGTCGTCGCCGTGCTTGCGCTTGTCGCGATCGTTTTCTTTGTCGTGCCGGCCGTCAAGGGCTTCTTTGGCGGTGAGGATGCGAAAGTCGCTGCTGGCCAGCAGGTTACGGTGACCATTCCCGATGGTGCTTCGGGCGATACGATCGCTTCGATTCTCTCCGAGAACCATATCGTCGAAGACCCCAAGGATTATTACGCGGCGGTCAAAAAGCTCAACGCCGATATGTCGCTTAAGCCTGGCACCTACTCGTTCACTACGCTCATGGATGCGACCAAGGTTGTTCAGCAGCTCATGGAAGGCCCCAACGCGGGCTCCAATGCGCTGACAATCCCTGAGGGCCTAACGGTCGATCAAGTCGCCGACCGTGTGGCCCAGGCTTACGACAGCATCTCTAAGGAAGACTTCCTCAACCAGGCCAAGGCCTCCAACTACGTGGACGACTATAGCTTCCTTAAGGGCGCCGCCAACGACTCGCTCGAGGGCTTCTTGTTCCCCAAGACTTATTCGTTGGGTGATTCGCCGACGGCCGATGACGTGGTTCGCGCTATGCTCGATCAGTTTAAGACCGAGTACAAGTCGATTGACTTTGCGAGCTGCGAAGCCAAGATCAAGGAGCGCTACGGTGTGGAGATGTCCGACTACGACATCGTCAACCTTGCCTCCATCGTCGAGCGCGAGGGTCTCAATGCCGATCAGCGCGCGCATGTGGCATCGGTGTTCTACAACCGCTTGGCCGGCAAGCTCGATGGTCTGCGTTACCTCAACAGCGATGCGACCATGATGTATGTCACCGGTGGCGAGGTTACCGCCGACGACCTGCAGAGCGATAGTCCCTATAACACCTACAAGCACGAGGGCCTTCCGCCCACGCCCATCTGCTCTCCGTCGCTCGAGGCACTCAAGGCCACGCTTGAGCCGACCGACTCCGATGACCTGTATTTCTACATTACACAGGACGAGGAGTACTTCTCGCAAACCTACGAAGAGCATCAACAGTCTTGGAATTAGCATGAGGATTTTTAGCCCCAAACGTTACGTTGCCTCGGTCGATCGCATCGACCTTGATACCCTGTGGGCCGACGGCAAACGCGCCATTCTGCTCGATCGCGATAACACCCTGGTGCCGCGCGACACCGAGCAGGTTCCTGCCGCGGTTTCCGCCTGGCTCGATGCCGCCCGCGCCAAAGGCTTTAAGCTGTGCATGGTGTCCAACAACTGGCATCGCGACCAGGTCATGAGCTCTGCATGCGAGCTGGGACTCGAGGCCATCAGCCACGCCATGAAGCCGGCGCCGTTTGCCCTCAAGGCGGGTCTTAAGCGCCTCGGCGCCACGGCCGACGAGGCGGTGCTGATCGGTGATCAGCTCTACACGGACGTGTGGAGTGGCAACTTCGCCGGCGTCGATACTATCCTGGTTAAGCCGCAGGCAACCCAAGACCTGTGGTACACGAAGATCTTCCGTATCTTTGAGCGCCGGGCCCTGCGCGACCTTCCCTGCGAGGAATAGGTTTCGCCATGTCTCAGCACATCAAACACGGCTGCGACCATATCTTCTTTATCGGCTTTTTGGGCGCGGGCAAATCGACGCTCGCGCGCAACGTCGGCACTATGTTCAAGCGGCGTTTTATCGATACCGACCGACTGGTCGTGCGCCGTTGCGGTAAGTCGGTAACCGAGATTTTTGAGACCGAGGGCGAGGATCGTTTTCGTGAGCTCGAGACCTCGGCGCTCCGTTCGCTCCAAAGTGAGCGCAGCCTGTTGGTTTCGTGCGGGGGCGGCATTGTCGAGACGTCGGTGAATATTGAGCTGATGCACGAAATGGGTACGTGCGTGTACCTCGAGGGCGACTTCGAGGATTCGATTCGCCAGATTCGTCGGTCCGACACGCGCCCCGATTTCCGTTCGCCCGAGCATGCTGCGCGCCTGTTTGAGCATCGCCGTCCGCTGTATCGCCAGGCCGCCGACCTTACCCTTGATATTCGCAACAAGTCCTTCGAGGACGTTTCCTACCTTTGTGCCGAGATGCTTTTGGAGCGTGGACTGCTATGATTCGCCGTCAACTGATCAATTTCCAAAACCGCAGTGTCGATGTCCGCGTCGGATTGGGCGCGTTCGATGAGCTGTCGCGCATGTTTGCCTCGGCTGTGGGCAAGCCTAAGCGCGCGATGGTCGTTTGGAGCACTGCCACGTCAGAGCGTTTTGATGAGGTCGTCGAGCATGCGCTGGTCGACACCGGTTTTGCCGTGTCGCCGCTAGTCCTCGAGGTTTCGCCTGCTGGTGCCACGCTGGCCGATGCTGATGCTATCTTTGGCGCCCTGTCTGCCAACGGCGTTACCTGCGACGATCTGGTTGTCGCCGTTGGCGATGCCGCAACCTGCTCGGTTGTTAGCTGGTGCGCAAACCAGTGGTGCGGCCGAACCGAGTGCGCGCTGTTGCCGACGACCTTCGACGCCATGCTCACGGTCGCGACGACCATGAAGCCGCTCGTCGCCTCGTCGGCCAATGCACTTCCCGCTATCGCGTTCCGTCCCGAAACGGGCTTGGTCGTGTGTGACCTCGACCTTGTTCGCGAGGCGGACCCCGAGGACCTCAAGCTCGGCTTTGTGGTACTTGTTGGCACCATGCTTTCGAGCAGTAAGTCCCGCTGGAATCAGTTTACTGAGACCGTCCCCGAGATTCTCGCGGGCGAAGAGGTTGCGCTCGTCAATGCCGTTCAATGGTCTCAGACTGCCCGTAAGGACGTACTGATGGCCACGAACCCGAGCGCTCGCCATGCGCTCGATTTTGGCAAGACGGGGGAGCGTACCCTGCGCGCCTGCTTGGGCGATGCCGCTTCACAGGTCCCTGCCTACCAGCTGTTGTCCGAGGGCATGCGCTTTGAGGCGCGCCTAGCACATGATGCCTGTGACTTCGATATCGATTACGTCTTTGAGGTCGATGACTGCTTGGAGGACTTTGGTATCGAGGAACTTGCCTTCGATCTGGAGCCTGCCGCATATATCGAGGAGTTCCGCAGGCAGCAGTTTGTCCGCTCGAACCGCAGTATGTTGCCGCTGCCCGCGGCACTCGGCGCTATTCGTCTAACGTGCGTTGAGGACGAGGTTCTTGAGCGCCATGCTCACGCCTACTTGGCTTCTCGCAAAGAACTTCTCTAAGTTTTATTGACATCCATCGTCTTTCGTATCATGTTGAGGGGCGGGTTTCCAATCTGTTGCGGATCGCATGCGATTCCGTCGTTCGGTTGAGACCCGTCCCGTCTTTATAGAGACAACAAGAAAGGAATCTGCATGTCTGAGTTTGCTGCCGGTCCTGCCGGTCGTATCGAGCGTGTCCGTGCCCTGATGGCCGAGCGTGGCTACGACGCCATCGTGGTGCGCGACGAGGCCAACCTTCGTTGGCTTACGGGCGTGAAGGGCGTTTTCGATTACACCTTTGAATTCCCGCACGCGGCGTTTATTACGGCCGACCAGTGCCTGTTCCATACCGACTCGCGCTACCTCAACAGCTTTGAGGAGAACACGCCCGCCGGCAGCCCCTGGGTTTACGACATGGACGAGGGTACCATCCCCGGCTGGGTCGCCGGCAAGATTGCGGCTAACAAGTGCCGTGTCTGTGCTGTCGAGGACGATATGCAGATTAACTTCTACCAGGGTATTCAGCGCGGCCTGGAGGACCGTTCCGTCGCCTGCATGCTGCCGCTGATGCACGACGACATCCGCAAGATGCGCGCCATCAAGGATGCCGAGGAGATCGAGCTTATGCGCCACGCACAGTCGATCACCGACGCCGCCTTCCAGCACATGCTCGGCTTTATTAAGCCTGGCATGACCGAGAAGCAGGTTCGTAACGAGCTCGAGAACTTTATGTTCGCCAACGGCGCAGACAGCCTTGCCTTCGGCTCCATCGTGGCGAGCGGTCCCAACACCGCCAACCCGCATGCCGTGCCGAGCGACCGCGTGATCGAGAAGGGCGATTTCGTTCTCATGGATTATGGCGCGGGCTATTGCGATTACCGCTCCGACATGACGCGCACTGTCGTGATGGGCGAGCCCACCCAGGAGCAGCTCGACCTGTACGCACTCGTGCGCCGCACGCACGAGGAGTGCGTCGCCGCCATCCATCCGGGCGTTGAGGGTAACGACATCTTCAAGCTTTCCAAGAAGATCATCGGCGATGCCGGCTATGGTGATTACTACAACCATGGTCTGGGCCACGGCGTGGGCATCGACATCCACGAGCTGCCCAACTTCAACCGCAGCAAGAACACCATCGAGATCGGCTCGGTTGTCACCATGGAGCCCGGCGTCTACCTGCCCGGCGTGGGCGGCGTGCGCCTGGAGGACTACGGCGTGGTCACCGAGAACGGCTACGAGCCCTTCACCAAGACCCCGCACGACCTGCACGTTATCGACTGCTAGTCTACTTCGGTAGATAGTTTGGGGCGGGGCGTTCGGATCGATTCGGACGCCCCGCGTTCTCTTTTTATGCGCTCGCTGCAGGCGCCGTCTGCAAGTGTATAATTTCTGTCGTATGTAATTTGGACGCTTGTGCGTTCTGCCCATAACAAGAAAGGTCGCTATGCCTACCATTTCTACCGCCGACTTCAAGAACGGCCTCGGTCTCCGCATCAAGGACAAGGTCTACACCATCGTCGAGTTCCAGCATGTCAAGCCGGGCAAGGGCGGCGCGTTTGTGCGCTACAAGACCCGCGACATCAAGAGCGGCCGCGTCGTTGAGAACACCTGCAACGCCGGCACCAAGTTCGAGAGCGTCATGCTCACTACCCGTGAGTTCCAGTACCTCTACAACGATGGCACCGACTACATCTTCATGGACAACGAGTCCTATGAGCAGGTTCCCGTTCCCGAGGACATGGTGGGCGAGAACTCCAAGTGGCTGCGCGAGAACGACATCTGCCAGCTGCTCTTCGCCGACGATGAGCTCATGGGCGTGACCCCGCCGATGTTCATCGAGACCACCATCGTCCAGACCGACCCGGGCTTTAAGGGCGACACCGTCCAGGGTTCCACCAAGCCGGCCACGATCGACACCGGCGCTGTCATCCAGGTCCCCATGTACCTCAACGAGGGTGAGGTCATCAAGGTTGACACCCGCGACGGCAAGTTCGTCTCCCGCGTCTAGCAACCAACTCTTCTAGGAGGATTCATGCCCCAGGAAATCAAGATTGACGGTATCGGCATTTCGCCCGATGTTCTGACCGCCATCGTCTCGCGCGCCGTGTCCGATGTCGAGGGCATCGCCTCCGTTGGCGTCAAGGACCTTGCCACCAACCTTGTCTCCATGATGCTCTCGTCCAAGGCCCCCGCTTCCGAGCCGGCGGTCGAGGCCGAGGTCGTCGGCGACAAGCTCGCACTCACCGTGCGTGTCGTGGTGTTCTTTGGCTATCCGTTCAAGAAACTCGCCGAGGCTGTTCGCGCCGCCGTGGTCGCCGCCATCGATGCCCAAGTGGGCGTTGAGGTCGAGCGCGTCGACGTTTGCATCGACGGTCTCGTTTTCCCCAAGGAGTAACCTTTGAGCCTTAAGGTTTATCGCGGGCGTACGCTTGCCCGCAGTCAGGCGCTGCAGCTGCTGTTCCAGGCCGAGGCCACGGACAGTCCGCTCGAGCGCGTCCTCGAGGGTGATTTCCTGATCTCGAAGGGTCCCCTCGATCCCTATGCTCTGGAGCTGTGCCGCGGTGCCTATGAGCATATCGATCGCATCGACTGCGCTCTGCGCTCCGTTGCCAAGAACTGGGATCTTATGCGCATGCCCGGCGCCGATCGCAATCTGCTGCGTATTGCCGTTTACGAGATGCGTTTCCTCACCGACGAGGAGGTTTCGGACGCCATCGTGATCAACGAGGCCGTCGAGCTTGCCAAGGCCTATGGCACCGACCAGTCTGCGTCGTTCGTCAACGGCGTGCTGGGCAAGATCGCTCGCAGCGAGGAGCTGCCGGGCGAGGACCTGTACCAAGAGCTGCTGGCCGAGGACCGTGCCCGCGAGGAGGCCCAGGCCGCCGAGGCTGCCGCCAAGGTTGCGGTTGCCCAGGCTGAGGCTGGCGTGCTGGCCGAGGATTCGGACGCCGCCGAGGCTGTTGTCGACTCCGTCGAGGAGTAGCCATGCCAGAGGGTTCCGTCCGCAACTTCGACGAGATCTCGGACCGTCTGGATCAGATCATCGCTACCGTTCGCTCCAAGGATACCTCCTTGGAGCGTTCGCTCGATTTGTTTGACGAAGCGATTGAGCTGGGCTCCCGCGCGGTCGATATGGTCGACAAGTTTGAGTTGACACCGCGTGAGGCCGACAAGCTCGAGCAGGAATACGATGAGGATGCGGCAAACGAATCCCAGGATAGTTAGGCCGCATCTCCGGATACGAATGGTTGATGGCATTCATGAAACGCGTGCGTCTTGATGACGAACTGATTTCACAGGGCATCTGCGCCGATCGCGCGGATGCCCTTCGCACTCTTATGGCCGGCTTGGTCTCGAGTGGCGGTGAGCGCTTGACTTCGCCGGGGCTTAAGGTGATCCCGGGGCTGCCGCTGCACGTGAAGGGGCGCATTCCCTATGTTGGCCGTGGCGGTCTTAAGCTCGAAGGCGCACTTGATGCGTTTGGCATCAATCCGACGGGCCTTGCCTGCCTGGATGTGGGCTGCTCTACCGGCGGCTTTACCGATTGCCTGCTCAAGCGCGGAGCTGCGACCGTTGTCTCGGTGGACGTGGGTCGCGCCCAGTTCGATTGGTCATTGCGTCAGGACGATCGCGTGACGCTGCATGAGCGCACAAACGTGACGCAGCTGCCTGAGCTTGGCTATGCCGGCGCCATCGACCTGGCAGTGTGTGATGTCTCGTTTACCAGCATCGCGAACATTATCGATGCGGTGCTGGCGTGCCTCGCGCCTACGGGTGCATTCTGCACGCTCGTAAAGCCGCAGTTTGAGGCTCCGGCGGCGCTGGTGGGCGAGGGCGGCATTGTGACCGAACCCGCCGTGCGCCGTGATACACTCGTTGCGGCAGTTGAACTCTTTGCCTCTAAGGGGCTGTTCCCGGTCGATGTGTGCGTGTCGCCCATTCATGGTGCCAAGGGAAACGTTGAGTTTTTCCTGTACGGCACGAGATTTGACTCCGGCGACCGCACCGACGATGAGCTGCAATCCCAGGTATCGGTTTTGAGCGAGAAAGCTGCAACGCTATGAAGGTCTTTCTGGTTCCCAATTACTACAAACAAGAGGCGGTCGAGAGCGGCCTGATGCTTGAGCTTTGGCTGACGCGCCAGGGCTATGAGGTCGCATGGGCTGCCGACCAGCGATCCAAGATTCAGAGCACGCCTGATATTGACGGCTCCGATCTGGTCATTACGCTCGGCGGCGACGGTACGTTGCTGCGCGCTGCCCGCATCCTCAACCATCGCGAGATTCCTATCCTCGGTCTTTCCTATGGTCACCTGGGCTTTTTGACGGCTGCGAGTCCCGAGGAGCGCGATATTCTGCAGGTCGTGAGCGACGCCCTGTCCGGCGAGCTGCATGTGAGCCGTCGCGCTACCATCGCCGCGGATATCGTGTCCGTGCGCGAAGACGGTACGAAGGATGTCGTGCGCACCTTCGCCCTCAACGACATGGCGCTTACCCGCGGTCCGCTGTCCGATATGGTCGAGTTCGACATCACGGTGTCGGGCCACCATATCGACCGACTGCGTGGCGACGGCGTGGTCGTGTCCACGGCGACTGGTTCTACGGGTTACGCGCTCAGTGCCGGTGGCCCCATCGTGAGCCCCGACTATACGGGCATGGTCTGCGTACCCATTGCGCCGCACACCATTCAGGCCCGTGCCTTCTTGACTTCGCCGAGTGATGTCGTCGAAATCTTTATGTCTGATGACCGTCCGAGCGTTCCGGCGATCGCTATCGATGGGCAGTTTATTACCTGTGATGGCACCGTTGAGAGCGTGGCTGTGCGCCGCGGGCCCGGTGATGTGCTGCTGCTGGATTACGGCCCCGAGAGCTTCTATAACTCGGTGAGCCGCGTATTCTACGGAGTCCGTCATGATCGATGAGCTGCAGGTTTCTAACATTGCACTCATTCGCGAGGCGACGCTGGTTCCGAGCGCGGGCCTAACGGTTCTGACCGGAGAAACCGGCGCCGGCAAGACCGCGCTGCTCTCGGCCCTCAAGCTTATTTTGGGCGAGCGCGCGGATTCTTCGACGGTGCGCGAGGGCGAGGCGCTTGCTAGCGTTGAGGCGCGGCTGTTCGACGGTCCACACGACACGGAGGGTTTCACGGTCCAGCGTAGCCTTTCTGCCGAGGGCCGCAGCCGCGTGAAGATTGACGGCCGCATCGCCAGTGTGCGCGAGCTTTCGGAGCGCGTTGGCGTGATGATGGATCTGTGCGGCCAGCACGAGCACCAGCGCTTGCTCGATCCGGCGCATCACGTTGCGATGGTCGATGCCTGGGCGGGGCGCTCTGCGCTTGAGGCGCTGGATGTGTACCGCGCCTGCTTTAAAGCCTCGCGCGCGGCTGCCAAGGAGGTCCGTCGCGTCGAGGAGGCCTCGCGTGCGCAGGGGAGTCGCGTCGAGGAAGCGCGTTTTGCCCTCGAGCGCATCGGCGAGGTCGACCCCAAGCCAGGCGAGTATGAGGAACTCGAGGAACTGCTGCCGCGCTCCGAACATGCCGAGGTGCTGGTTGCCACAGCTAATGATGCCCATGCATCGCTTGCCTCTGAAGGGGGAGCGCTCGATGCCGTGAACAGCGCCGTGGCAGAACTTTCCCGTATGGCTTCCGTCGATCGCAAACTTGGCGACATTGCCGATTTGCTTTCGGATGCCTGTATCTCCCTTGAGGATTGCGCGAACGAACTTCGTGCCTATCGCGATGGCGTCGCCTTCGATCCGCGCGAGCTCGCTCGCATGCGTGAGCGGTATTCCGACCTCAAGGGCCTGCTGCGTCAGTGGGGTCCTACCATGGACGATGTTTTTGCCATGCGCGATCGCTCGCAAGAGCTGCTGTCCCTGGTCGATGATGGCGATGAACAGATCAGAAAGGCGCGTGAGGCACTCGGGAGCGCCGAGCACGAGTTGTTTGCCGCTGCCAAGGCACTTAAGCGCGCTCGCAATGTGGCGGCCCCGCGCTTCTGCCACGAGGTTTGCCGCCAGATGGCTCGCCTGGAGATGGGCGGCGCCGAGCTCGTCTGGGAGTCGCGTGATCTTCCCCGTGCTGAGTGGACGCCCGTTGGTCCTTCGAGCTACGAGCTGCTATACCGCAGCGGTGCCGGTTTGACTCCACGTCCCCTGCGCCGCATTGCGTCGGGCGGCGAGCTCAGCCGCGTCATGTTGGCAAGTAAGGTTGTCCTCGGTAACGCGGACGGTGTCGATACGCTGGTGTTTGACGAGGTCGATGCTGGTGTCGGCGGCTCTACCGCACGTGCCCTCGCGAGCGTGCTGGCAGATCTCGCCGCTACGCATCAGGTGATTGTCGTAACCCACTTGGCGCAGGTTGCGGTCATGGCCGACAAACATTATGTTGTCAGTAAGGAACCGGGCGATGTTCCCCAGACGCATTTGGACGAGGTGACCGGCGAAGCGCGTACCGCCGAGATCGCCCGCATGTTGAGCGGCGATCAATCGGAGGCGAGCTTGGCGCATGCCAAGCAGATGCTTGAAGAAGCTCGAGGTTAGGTCGTATCAGCGGTGTTGGTGGGACAAAATAGACTGAATTTTTTGTCTCACTTCGCGTTTTACTCCACGACCTTATCCGGTTGGATGAGTTCCTCATAGTAGCTGATGTGCTCTCGGGCGTCCTCGATTTCGGGCAGCAGGAAGTTGTAGATGACCTCTATGATCATCGTGGCGCTCATCTTGGAGAATGCGAAGTCACCCGTTGTCAGCAGCGCTTCGTGATTGACGGTATTAAAGGTGTAGTCGGCGAGGCGTGCAAGTGGAGACTTGCTATCGCTGCTGATGACGACTACGGTTGCGCCGCAGTTGCGAGCCGCTTTTGCCATGCGATTCAGTCGGCGCGATTTGCCAGAGTTTGAGATTAGCACGATGACGTCACCCGGGCGTAACGTGAGCGCAAAGCCGATTGATGTCTCGCTAATGGTGCTCGCCATGCAGCGCAGGCCCAGCTGCGAAAACTTAAACGTCGCATCGAGCGCGACCGCGTTCGTATTGCCCACGGCGGCGAACTCAATAACGCCGGCATTCTTAAGCGCGTGTACAACTGCGGCCAACGTGTCGTGATCAATGCCGTCGATGGTCGCATTAAGCTCACTCACCTTGGCGGCGAGGATATTTTTAAGGCTCTGCACCATGTTGTCGAGCGAGACCTCGTCGGTCAGGCCCTCGTTGCGCTGACTCTCTAAGTCGCGCGCCAACGAAAACTGAAAGCTGCGGAAGCTGCCAAAGCCCAGCTTGCGGCAGAAACGCGAAACGGTCGCCTCGGACGTGGCGGCAGCGCGCGAGAGCTGAGCGGCCGTGAGGCGTGGCGCTTCGGACTGGTGCTCCAATATATAGTCGACAATGCGCTGCTCGGACTCGCTGTATCCCTGATGGGTACTAATGAGGGAAAGTGCGCTCTTGCTACTATCGGTCATGGATGGCTCCTGGTTGGCATGAAAATCTAGCTTGATTTGCAATGCCATAGTATACGGGCATTTTCAATTACAAGATACACCTTGCCGTTTCAAGTGTTGATGGTAAACTTTCACTTGCCGTTTACGGTTATGAAAGAACCTTTCACCGGAGAATTGCGCCTTGTCTCTTCTCACGCGGACGGTAGGTTGGTATCTTTCAAGTGTGGAAAAACGCGCATCGAAGCGCGTGTAGGGGAGCGCCCGCGGGCGCTGTACTCAAGAAGGAGGGACACATGGCTAAGTTTGACATCATCGCCGCGACCGGTTGCCCGACCGGCATTGCGCACACCTTCATGGCGAAGGAGGCGCTGGAGAAGGCTGCTGCCGAGCGAGGTCTGACCATTAAGGTCGAGACTCATGGCCAGGTCGGCGTCGAGAACGAGCTCACCAAGAGCGAGATCGCCGGTGCCAAGGCCGTCGTCGTCGCAGCCGATAAGGATGTCCAGGCTGAGCGTTTCGCCGGTAAGCCCATGGTTTCCGTTGGTGTTTCCAAGGCCCTGTCTGTCGAGGCTGCTGGTAAGCTGATCGACCGCGCGCTCGCCGCCAAGGGCGACGACACGGTTGCCGCTGCCGCCGATGTCGAGGACGAGGTCGAGGAGAAGGAGTCCATCGGTCACGTCATCTACAAGCACCTCATGAACGGCGTCAGCCACATGCTGGTCTTCGTCGTTGCCGGTGGTGTTCTGACCGCCATTTCGTTCCTGTGGGGCATCACGTCCTTTGATTCGACGGCTGCCGACTACAACAGCTTTGCCGCGATGCTCAAGATTATCGGCGGTATCGCCATGAACCTCATGGTTCCGGTGCTCTCCGCTTACATCGCCGAGTCCATCGGCAAGCGCCCAGCGCTCGTCCCCGGTTTCGTCGCCGGTATGATTGCCATCCAGGGCCTGCCTGTTAACGCCGAGACCGGCATGATCGACGCCGGTGGCGCCGGCGTGGGCTTCGGCTTCCTGGGCGGCATCGTCGGCGGCTTCCTCGCTGGCTATGTCATCCTGCTGCTCGAGAAGGTTTTCTCTAAAATTCCTGCGAGCCTTAATGGCCTGAAGGCAATCTTCCTGTATCCGCTGTGCTCTACCGCCATCGTCGGCCTGGTCATGCTCGGTATTTCCGGCCCCATGGCTGCCATTAACCAGGGTATGATGGATTTCCTGCAGAGCCTCGGTAACTCCGGTCCGGTGATCCTTGGCCTGGCCATCGGCTGCATGTGCGCCTTTGATATGGGCGGCCCGGTCAACAAGGCTGCTTACGCTACTGGCACCTTCCTGCTCGGTACCGCTCTCGAAGCTGGCGTCGGCACCGAGACCTACAACTTCGGCACCAACTTCATGGCTGCCGTCTCCGCCGCTTGCATCGTTCCGCCGCTGATCACCACCTTCGCCGTCGTTGTCGGCAAGAAGTACTTCAGCCAGGAGGATCATGACGCCGGTATCGTCAACCTCATCCTTGGTTGCACCCACATCACCGAGGGCGCCATTCCGTTCATGACCAAGAACATCTGGCCCGTCATGCCCATCATGATGCTCGGTTCTTCCATCGCTTCCATCTTGACCATCTTCTTCAACGTTCACGATCCGGCGCCTCACGGCGGCTTCCTGGTCCTGCCCGTTGTCGAGAACGGTCCGCTGTGGGTCCTCGCGATCCTCATCGGCGCTGTGGTCGGTGGCATCCTGTTCGTGGCCTTCAAGAAGTACGACTTCGAGAAGAATCAGAAGGCCGCTCCTGTAGCCAAGTCCGTTGAGGCCCCCAAGGCCGCTGCCGTCGAGGCCCCCAAGGCCGAGGCTGCCGACTTCGTGAAGGTCGAGAATGTCTTTGTCGCCGAGGACTTCGCTTCTCGTGACGAGGCTCTGAGCTTCGTTTCCAACCAGGCTGTCAAGGCCGGTATCGCCAGCGACGCCGACGCCGTGATGAACGCCTTCCTGGCCCGCGAGGCCGAGGGCACCACGGGCATGATGGAGGGCTTCGCCATCCCGCATGCCAAGTCCGACGCCATTACCGAGGCTGCCGTCATCGTCGTCAAGGACGAGTCCGGTGTGACCGGTTGGGACACCATGGACGGCGCTCCCGTCAACGTGGCCATCGCGCTGCTCATCCCGGGTGCCCAGGCCGGCACCACGCACCTTAAGATCCTGTCCAAGGTCGCCGAGGCGCTCATGGACGAGGACTTCCGTGCCACCGTCAAGGGTTCCACCGACGCCGCCAAGATCGCCAAGACGATCAACGCCCGCCTGGTCTAATCCCGCAACACGCGAATACCATCGCCCCCTGTATATAAGGCGGAGTCCCTCTCCAGGGCCTCCGCCTTTTTCTACCCCTCCCATAAGTTGCGGTGAAATAGGGACTGTTTAAACGATTCAACCCCAAATTTAGTCCCTATTTCACCGCAACTTATAAAAGGTCATAGAGGGGGCTACCTATCGAGTCTTTGTCGCGAACGGTTCATCAGCCTGAATTCCGTTTGCACGATATTGCTCTGGACCGACCGAGTTTCCGCAGCTTGCTCGCCCACAGGGGGCCGGACGCGGCCAGTGAGATTTATCGCGAGTTCCGCACGAGCCGAAGAGCACTTAATGTGCTCTTCGTGCGAGCAGGACTGTAGAGCAGGAAA
>CABUOF010000048.1 GCA_902493125.1 uncultured Collinsella sp.
GTGACAAGGTCGGCGAGGTTCGCGAGGGGCAGTAAGCCCCGGCCGGTGAGCACGAGCTCTGTGGTGGCAGGCTTCAGCGCGATCAGCCCCTCCACATCCTCACGCGTCACAAAGCCGCGGCGCATCGCTTCTCCCAGCTCATCCATGATCAGCATGTCTACCTGATTAATCTGCTCGCGCGCCAGCTCCATGATCTGTGCGGCACAGGCTTCGGGCATGTCGCGGTCGGCTTGTACGATGCGTAGCCCCAATCGAGGTGCTGCGTCATGTTCGGCGCAGTGCAGCTTCTTGGCAAACTGAAGCATGAGCACGTTAAGTCCATAGCCCGTGGCGCGCAGCGCGAGCCCCAGCGCAGCCGTCGTCTTGCCCTTGCCGTCTCCCGTATAGATTTGAACCTTGCCGACTTCCAGTGATGCCATCTCTGTCCTTTCGTGCCCGGCGTAGGTTTATCGTCGCTCGGGTTGGGTATTCTAGAAACCATTATCAACCCCAGTAGATGGAGTTCAAGCAGATGGAGATGGATGACAACAAACGTAGACGGAATATGATCCTCTACGTGCTCATCGCCTTCGTCGTCTACCTCGTGCTCTCGACCGTTCTGTTCCCCAACATCGGTCACACGCAGCAGATTACGAAGACCGATTATTCGACGTTTGTCAAAGCGCTCGATAAGAAGAGCGTCGACAAGGTCGAGTACAACACGGACGATTACTCGATTTATTACACCAAGAAGGGCGAGGACGAGAACATCGCCTACAAGACGACCGGTGTGCCGAATGATGCGGGCTTTACCGATCGCGTGCTTGAGTCCGGTGCTTCGCTGGAGTCGGTCGTTCCCGATAAAAACTCGGGTCTGATGACCTACTACCTGCTCACCCTCATTCTTCCCATGGCGATTTTCTTCCTCATCGGTTGGTGGCTCAACCGCCGTATGAAGAAGGCTATGGGCGATGACGGCCCGTCGATGAACTTTGGCGGCGGCGGTTTTGGCGGCGGCGGACTGGGTAAGTCCGGCGCGCGCGTGATCGCCTCCAAGGACGTGGGCGTGACCTTTAAGGACGTCGCCGGCCAGGAAGAGGCCAAGGAGTCTCTCAAGGAGGTCGTCGACTTTCTGGAGAAGCCGCAGCGCTACGAGGAGATCGGCGCCAAGCTGCCGCGCGGTGCTCTCCTTGTTGGCCCTCCGGGTACTGGTAAGACCCTGCTTGCCAAGGCTGTTGCCGGCGAGGCCGGTGTTCCGTTCTTTAGCATTTCGGGCTCTGAGTTCGTTGAGATGTTTGTCGGTCGCGGCGCTGCTAAGGTTCGTGACCTGTTTAAGCAGGCCAAGGAAAAGGCCCCGTGTATCGTCTTTATCGATGAGATCGATACCATCGGTAAGAAGCGCGATGGCGGCGGCTTTAGCGGCAACGACGAGCGCGAGCAGACGCTCAATCAGTTGCTGACCGAGATGGACGGCTTCGATAACCACAAGGGTATCGTTGTCCTTGCCGCAACCAACCGCCCCGACAGTCTCGATCCGGCGCTGCTGCGCCCCGGTCGTTTTGACCGCCGCATCCCCGTCGAGTTGCCCGATCTGACCGGCCGTAAGAACATCCTCGAGCTCCACGCCAAGAGTGTGAAGACCGAGCCGCCGATCGATCTGACCGCGATTGCCCGCGCCACGCCCGGTGCCTCGGGCGCCGACCTGGCCAATATCATCAACGAGGGCGCCCTGCGCGCCGTTCGCGAGGGTCGCAAGCGTGCAACCCAGGACGACTTCGAGGAGTCAGTGGAAGTCGTCATTGCCGGCCAACAGCGTAAGTCCACGGTGCTGTCCGACCACGAGAAGCAGGTCGTTTCTTATCACGAGATCGGCCATGCCATCGTTGCCGCTCGCCAGAAGGGCTCTGCGCCGGTCACGAAGATCACCATCGTGCCGCGCACGAGCGGTGCTCTTGGTTATACCATGCAGGTCGAGGAGGACGAGCGCTTCCTGACCACACGCCAGGAGGTCTTGGACAAGCTCGCTGTCTATTGCGGTGGCCGCGCAGCCGAGGAGCTCATCTTTGGAGAGATGACGACCGGCGCCGCCAACGACATCGAGCAGGCTACTAAGCTCGCCCGTAATATGGTGACGCGCTTTGGTATGTCCGACGAGTTTGGCATGATGGCGCTCGGTACCGTGCAGAACGCGTATCTCAATCAGGACACGTCGCTCACCTGCGCCCCCGGTACGGCCGAGCGTGTGGACGCGATTGTCGCTAAGCTGATCGAGGACGCGCACGATCGCGCCCTGCAGATCCTCAAGGAAAACAAGTTCAAGCTCCATGAGCTGGCTCGTTATCTGTACAAGAAGGAGACCATCACGGGTGAGGAGTTCATGAACCTCCTCACGCGCGAGAATCCGCTGATGCCCAAGCAACAGTAAAGCCGCGGTCGAGCCAGTAAACGCCGACGCCCCATTTGAGCAGCTTTCTCAAATGGGGCGTTTTGCTTGAGAGGGATGGAAATGAAGATCGTGGTGAGCGCCTGCTTGATGGGCGAGAGCTGCAAGTATAACGGGCTCGACAACTATCATCGCGAGTTGGTCGAGGCCTGCGAACGCACGGGGACTGAGGTCTTGTTGGTGTGCCCCGAGGTCTTTGGTGGCCTGCCCACGCCGCGCAAGCCGTCCGAGATTGTGAACGGAGAGGTTCGTACCTGCGAGGGCATCTCGGTCGATCGCGAATTTCGCCTAGGCGCCCAACGTGCGCTCGACATGTGCGAGCAGGCGGGTGGGCCGGAAGAGATCGCCGCGTGCATTCTGCAGGACCGTAGTCCCTCGTGCGGCGCGGGCCATATCTACGACGGATCCTTCAGCGGCACGCTCACAACAGGTAACGGTGTCTTCGTTGACCTGATCCTGCGCCACGGCTACCGCGTTATCCCGGCTAGCGAGTTCGACTCGAGCATGTTACGGCAATAAAAAACCGCCACAAAGGTGCTTGTCCCCTTTGTGGCGGTTTTGGTCGGTTAGGCCAGGATAGAATGGCCGTAGGCGTTTGCGGCCTTGATGGCGGCGGCGAACTTCTCGTCGGTGAAGGGCTCCGGGTTACCCTGCTTCCACTCGTTGGTGGCGTGGGCATACTCACACAGCGCCGGGATGTCGGCCTCGGTAAGGCCGACCTGCTCCAGCGTCACGGGCAGCCCCATCTGCTTGTTAAAGGCGGCGTAGCGCTCAAGGTTCTCGGTATCGCCCGTATAGGCAAACAGCACCAGCACGCCCAGGCTCACGACCTCGCCGTGCAGATAGGTTCCCTCGCGCGGAATGCTGCAGGTGGCGTTGTAGAACGCGTGCGCCACGCTCGAGTTGTAGTAGTAATCGTTTTGGTTGGTCAGGTTCGAGACATAGCCCGTGTTGACCACGATGTCGAGTGCGATCTGCTTTACGGCCTCGGTCGACAGGTCCTGGCGCACGTCCTCAAGACCCTGGACGCCATAGGTAAACAGCGGCTCGGAGCAGGTGTGGGCGAGTGCCAGGCCAAGACCGGCGGTGTGCTCCAAATTACCGGCGCTCGTGGCGTACTCGACCTCAGGCTGCTTAGACAGGGCATCGCCCACGCCGGCCCAGAAGTACTCTGCCGGTGCCTCGGCGATGATCTTGGGGTTGATGAAGATGTGCGCCGGTCGGTTGGGGTACGAATAGCCCTCGAGCGAGCCATCGTCATTGTAGACAACGGCAATGGCGGTCGCGGCCGAGCAGTTGGAGCAAATCGTCGGTACGGTAAAGACGATCTTCTTGAGCTCGATGGCCGCTGTCTTCACAGTGTCGAGTGCCTTGCCGCCGCCACATGCGATGAGCACGTCGGCTTCCTGACAGGCAGGGGAGTTCACGACCTTGGCGATATTGGCACGCGTACTGTTGGTGCCATAGACGCGCGTCTCCAGGACCTCGACATCGGTACCTTCAAGTGCCGCCTCGATTCCCGGCAGCGCCGCAGCCAGGGCTCGCTTGCCGCCGATGATGGCGACCTTGGTCGCTCCGTACTCGGCCAGTGCGGCGGGCAGCTCGGTAAAGCAATCCTCGCCAACGGTATAATCACTCATTCCAATCGTGCGCATGGCAACCTTCTTTCTTTCGATAAAGTGCTTTCAGGTATTTTGCTCCTAGAGAAGGTCCACAGCCGCGAGAAATTTCGAACGTATAAAACCAGTGTTGAGGGTTTTTCGCCGGCGCGGAACGTGCTAGCATACTCCGCATAAGCGTTGATGGGGACGAGTAGTCGGCCGTCCGCATGCTACAGAGAGCGGGGAGCGCTGAGAACCCGTGCTTGCGACCGATGAAAATCACCCCGGAGCTGCGGTCCCAACGGACGCGCCGCATAGGCACGTCTTAGTAGACATCGCCGAGATGGTCGTCGATACAGGCCAGCCGAGTAACGGATGCGAGCGCGCGAATACGCGGGCGAGGGCATCTAAGCTGGGTGGTTAAGCGAAGAGCTTTTGCGGGCGTGCGGCCCGTTTGTGGCGCTTCGTCCCAGCTTGCAGGGACGGGCGCTTTTTTGGTGCCCAGAGGGCGTGCGCGCCCACGACATGAAAGGGGTACCGTGGCAAACGAGTACAAGCAGACGATGAATCTGCCCAAGACCGGTTTTCCCATGCGTGCCGGTCTTTCCAAGTCCGAGCCCAAGCGACTCAAGGACTGGCAGGACAACAAGGTCTACGAGCAGGTTCTGAAGAAGAACGAGGGTCACAAGAAGTTCGTGCTGCACGACGGTCCTCCGTACGCCAACGGCCCGATCCACATCGGCCACGCCATGAACAAGATCTCCAAGGACATGATCAACCGCTACTGGATGATGCAGGGTTATGAGGTTCCCTATGTCCCCGGTTGGGACTGCCATGGTCAGCCGATCGAGCACAAGGTCGAGGAGAAGCTCGGCACCGAGAAGTTCAACCAGACCTCCACGGCTAAGATCCGCGAGCTTTGCAACAAGTTCGCTGTCGAGAACATCGAGCTGCAGAAGGCCGGCTTCCGTCGCCTTGGCGTGCTTGGCGACTGGGACAACCCGTATCTGACGCTCTATCACCAGCACGATGCCGCCGACATCGAGGTCTTCAAGGCCATGTTCGACAAGGGCATGATCTATCGCGGTCATAAGCCCGTCCACTGGTGCAAGCACTGCCATACCGCACTTGCTGAGGCCGAGATTGAGTACTCCGACGAGACGAGCCCGTCCATCTTCGTGCGCTTTGAGATGACCTCCAAGCCCGTCGGCCTCGAGAACTTCGACGGCCCGGTTGACTTTATCATCTGGACGACCACGCCGTGGACCATCCCCTCCGACCAGGCAGTTTCTCTCAAGCCCGGTGCCGCCTACGTCGCCGTTGAGCACGACGGCCGCGCCGAGGTCATGCTCGAGGACCTGGCTCCCAAGTGCTGCGAGGAGTTTGGCTGGGAGTACACCCCGGTTGTGGTCGACGGCAAGCCCTATGTGGTTCCCGCCGAGACCTTCCATCACATTCACTATAAGCAGCCGATCTTTGACGGTGTTGAGGGCGTGGCACTGTTGGCCGATTACGTCGGTGTCGATGACGGTACCGGTATCGTCCACAACTCGCCCGGTCACGGCGTCGACGACTACTTCGCCTGCCTCAAGGAGGGCATCACCGACATTTGCATGCCGGTCGATGACGACGGCAAGTTCTACACCGGCGAGGAGTTTGGCACCGGCGGCCCCTTCAGCGGCATGGATACCGACGAGGCCAACCCGCACATCATCGAGTTCCTGCGCGAGCGCGGCACCCTGGTCCTCGAGAAGAAGATCACGCACAGCTATCCGCACTGCTGGCGCTGCAAGCACCCGGTGCTCTTCCGTGCTACCGACCAGTGGTTCGTCTCGATGGACAAGACCGGTCTGCGCGAGCAGGCTGGCAAAGAGGTCCGCGAGAACGTCAAGTGGTATCCGGCTCACGCCGCCAACCGCATCGGCGCCATGGTCGAGCAGCGTCCCGACTGGTGCATCAGCCGTCAGCGCAACTGGGGCGTGCCTATCCCCAGCTACACTTGCGCCGACTGCGGCGAGAAGGTCATGAACGACGCCACGCTCGACGCCGTCATCAAGCTCTTCCACGAGAAGGGCTCCGACGCCTGGTTCACCGACGCTCCCGAGAGTTACCTGGGCGAGGCCTGCGTCTGCCCCAAGTGTGGCGGCCATCACCTCAAGGCCGATAAGGACATCCTCGACGTGTGGTGGGACTCCGGCGTTTCCTGGAAGGCCGTCTGCGAGTACCGTCCCGAGCTGGAGTATCCGGCGGATGTGTACCTCGAGGGCTCCGACCAGCACCGCGGTTGGTTCCAGAGCTCGCTGCTCACCTCGGTGGGTGCCAATGGCCACGCTCCGTACAAGGCAGTCGTCTCGCAGGGCTTCACGCTCGACGGCCAGGGCCGCAAGATGTCCAAGTCGCTCGGCAACGTCATCGACCCCAACAAGGTCTGTGACGAGATGGGCGCTGACATCATCCGCCTGTGGGTCGCCTCGGTCGATACCAGCTCCGACGTCTCCATCGACCACGAGATCCTTGCTCGTACGTCCGATGCCTACCGTCGTTTCCGCAACACACTGCGCTTCTTGCTCTCCGAGCTCGAGGGTCAGTTTGAGCCCGAGACCGACGGCGTCGCCTTTGCCGACTTGCTGCCGCTCGACAAGCTCATGGTTGCCCGCCTAACCCAGGTTCAGGCCGAAGTCGACGATGCCTACGCCAGCTACGAGTTCCCGCGCGCCTACCGTGCGCTCTACGACTTCGTGGTTACCGAGCTCTCCAACGTGTACCTCGACGCCCTGAAGGACCGTCTGTACTGCGATAAGCCCGGCTCGCTCGAGCGTCGCAGCGCCCAGACCGTGCTGGCCGAGCTCTTCTCGATGCTCATGCGCGACCTGCAGCCGATCCTGTCCTACACGGTCGATGAGGCCATGGCATATGCGCCCGCCGGCTGCGTCGACCACCAGAAGTACGCCGCGCTGCTCGATTGGTACAAGTCGCCCATCACGGTCGACGAGGCCAATGAGTTTGAGGGCGTGCTCGAGGCTTCGCTCGAGCTCCGTAGCTCCGTGACCAAGGCCCTTGAGGATGCCCGTTCTGCCGGCACCTTCACTAAGAGCCAGCAGGTCCGTGTCAAGGCGGTCGTTCCCGCCGAGATGTATGCGCTGCTGACCGGCGATAAGGCCGTCGACCTGGCCGAGTTCTACATCGTCTCCGATGTTGAGCTGACCCAGGGCGAGGAGCTCTCCGTTGCCATCGAGGCAGCCGAGGGCGAGTGCTGCGACCGTTGCTGGAACTACCGCACCACCGTTGGCGAGTACAACGGCCACGCACATATCTGCAAGCGCTGCGCGGAGGCGCTGAACTAGTCGTTGGGGACGTTCTTAAATGACTAGTCAAACAAGAACGTCTCCATTGACTACCTGTGTCACATTCAAGCGGCATTCTGTTTTTCGGAATGCCGCTTTCCTTTTTAGCTGGTTATTTCGCTTGCGTTGGTGGATATGTCGTGCGTTCTTCGTATGGCAATATAAGATAGTTCTTTGCATTAAACGTAATTCGATGATCTTGAGGGTAGGGGATTGATTTGGGTCGTGCTGGGGATATGACGCCGCCTTTGCGTTGGCGGTTGGGAGTTGCTGGTGGGGTAGCGCTCGTTGTGTTGCTTGTTGACCAGCTGACCAAGCTTGCGGTTCGTGCCGTGGGCGACGCTTTGCATGTGACCATCATCCCCGGTGTCATCGACTTTATGTTTGTCCGTAATATCGGTGCCGCCTTTAGCATGGGCGAGGGGCATGGTGTTGCGTTTGCTTTGCTGGCGCTGGCGGTCATTGTCGCCATTGCTGTGTACTTGCTCCGTGCACCTCAGCTCGCTCGGCTTGAGGTTGTGGGCATGGCGATGGTTGCGGGCGGCGCCATTGGCAACGCGATCGACCGTCTTGCTTTTGGCTTCGTGACCGATTTTATTGCCACTACCTTCATTGATTTCCCCGTCTTTAACGTTGCGGACATCGGTATTACCGTGGGTGTCGTGCTCGCCCTCGTTGGTTACATGTTCTTGAGCCCTGCGGCCCGCGAAGTCGATGCGACTGCCGAGCTCAATGCCCGTGATGAGGCGCGCGCCAAGCGCAAAGCCAAGCAGCGTGGGGAGCGTGCCCGCAAGATTCGCGAAAGGAATGAGCGCTAATGGCCGACATCCATATCCTTGTTGCTGACGATTGCGCTGGCCAGCGTCTCGATGCCTATCTGGGTGCCAATGACGGCTGCCCTACGCGCTCTGCCTGTGCACATCTGATCGAAGGCGGCGCCGTTGCCGTCAACGGCGAGACCTGCCTGTCAAAAAAGTATGCCGTGCGCGCCGGCGACCGCATCTCGGTTGACTTGCCCGAGCCGCACGATCCGACCGACGTGATTCCCGAGGCCATCCCGCTCGACATTCGCTATGAGGACGACTATCTCATCGTGCTCTCTAAGCAGCGTGGCCTGGTGTGCCATCCTGCGCATGGTCATGAGAGCGGTACGCTTGCGAATGCCCTGGTCTATCACTGCGGTATCGACCATCTGGGCACCGTTCAGGGCGAGGACCGCCCCGGCATCGTGCATCGTCTGGATCGCGATACCTCGGGCCTTATGCTCGCGGCTAAAGACGACGATACCCAGCGCGCGCTCCAAAATCTTATCCGTACGCGCACGCTCGACCGCCGCTACATTACGCTTGTTCACGGTCACATTGCCATGGACGAGGGCACTATCAATACCGGTATCGCCCGTTCTACGCGGGACCGCGTGAAGATGGCGGTTTCCGATGATCCCTTTGCACGCCAGGCCATCACGACCTTTAAGGTCCTCGAGCGCTTCGATTCCACGCGTTTTGACGACGGCTATACCCTCGTCGAGTGCCACCTATTTACGGGCCGCACACATCAGATTCGCGTGCATATGCGCCATATCAACCACGCCTGCGTGGGCGATCCGCTTTACGGCAAGTGCGATGCGCGCGCTGACCAGGGCCTGACCAGGCAGTTCCTGCATTCCTGGCGCGTGGCATTCGATCATCCCGTGACGGGGGAGCGCATTGAGTGCCGTGATGAGCTACCGTGGGATCTTGCGGCGGTTCTGGATGATCTGGCCCCGCGCTCGCTTGGTCGCACCGCTGCCGGCGACGAAATCGTCCCGCAGCTCGGTCTTCTCGAAGCCTAGCCAGTATTAGGTGGTTTCTTGAACTCGGTAAGCCTGCGGTAAGATATACGGTTGTTTACGTAACGCGTTGCTGGGAGCCTGCATGCTCGCCTTTTTACAAACCAACACACCCATCGTGATCTTCAATCAGATTGTCGTCACGCTGCTCACGGTCTGCTTTCTGTACCAGGTGGTCTTCTTTGTCATTGGCGCTCTTCGTGGCGAGGTCGCGCCTCCCAAGGCCAAGAAGCTGCATCGTTATGCCTTCTTTATCGCGGCGCATAATGAGGAGGCGGTAATTGCCAATCTCGTGCGCTCCATCAAGGATCAGGATTATCCGTCCGAGCTTATCGAGGTCTTCGTGGTCGCCGATGCCTGCACCGACAACACCGCGCAGCTCGCGCGCGAGGCCGGTGCCATTGTTTACGAGCGTAATGACCTCGCTCGCAAGGGCAAGAGCTGGGTCATGGACTTTGGTTTCGATCGCATTCTCAACGAGTATCCCGACACGTTTGAGGGCTACTTCATCTTCGATGCCGACAACGTCATCTCCCGCGATTACGTGTCTAAGATGAACGACGCCTTTGACCAGGGATTCCATGTGGTCACGAGCTATCGCAACTCCAAGAACTTCGGCAGCTCGTGGATCTCGGCAGCTAATGCTACCTGGTATCTGCGCGAGGCGCGCTTTCTCAACAACGCGCGCAATATCTGCAAGACGTCCTGCGCTGTCTCGGGATCGGGCTACCTTATCTCCGCCAGCGTTATCGAGGGCATGCACGGCTGGCAGTTCCACACGCTGACCGAGGATATCCAGTTCACTACGTTCTGCGCCATTCACGGCATTCGCATTGGCTATGCGCCGGCGGAGTTTTTTGACGAGCAACCCGTGACGTTCAAGGCATCCTGGAAGCAGCGTATGCGCTGGACCAAGGGCTTTTACCAGGTGTTCTTTACCTACGGCAAGCATCTTGTCAAGTCGATGTTCCGCTATCGCCGCTTTGCCGCCTACGACATGTTCATGACGATCGCCCCGGGCATGCTGCTGTCTTTGATCTCGATGCTCGCCAATGCCACGTTCCTCATCGTGGGCGGCCTTTCGCACGGCTTCTTGGCTACCGAAGTCGAGATGCAGGCGTGTGCCGCTTCGCTCATTATGACCTTTGCGATGATGTACCAGACCTTCTTTATCCTGGCGCTGCTCACGACCATCTTTGAGTACAAGCATATTCACTGCGCACAAAAGTGGCGCCTGGTGACCAACCTGTTTACCTTCCCGATCTTTATGTTCAGCTATATCCCCATCACGGTTGCCGCGCTGTTCCTGAAGGTCGACTGGGTTCCTACCCAGCATGCCGTAAACGTCACCCTCGACGAGGTCATGCAAGGCGCCAAATAACCACCACCAAAACCACCACAAAGGGGACAGGCACCTTTGTGGTGGTTTTTGTATTTGATCGCTCAGTTGAGGGAGTTTCGATGTTCTATATCCCGTTTTGGATTTGCATCTTTGCCGGCGCGGTCATTGATGCCCGAGAGCGACGGTTTCCCAATGAGCTTGCCGGCGCATGTGCCGTGGCGGCTTTTGCGGGCGTTTGGCTCGACAAGGGTGTTAACACAACGCTTGACCACGCAGGTCTTGCCGTCATCGTGTATCTTGCTCTCGTGCTGACTGAGTCCCTCTGGCGTCGTCTTCGCCAAACCTCGGGCATTGGCATGGGAGATGTCAAGGCGCTCTTCGCGCTTTGCACGCTCGATCCTATGGGTGGCATCGTGGCATTTGCTGCCTCGCTCCTGGCGCTTGCCATCACCTGCCTCATCACAAAATCGCGCTCCCTGCCATTGCTCCCGTTTTTGGTGCCGATTTTTGCCATAATCGAGGTCGTGGGCTGCACGTTGTAACCGATTGCGCATCCTTCTTAAGGAGCATGCCATGACAACTAATCAAGAAACGGCCGTCATTAAGGCGTGCATGGACCGTATTCCCTCGGCATTGCCGCCCGAACTTGTCGAGCGCATTGCCGCCGATCGTGCTTCGGGCTATGTCAACCCGTATCGTTGCAACGACGACCAGGTCATCCGTCGTGTTGATCGCGCTGCCGACAAAGGCACGCTTATGCGTCCCGCGTTTATGCGCGATACCGAAAAGATTCTTCATCTTCCGGCGTACACGCGTTATGCAGGCAAAACGCAGGTCTTTAGCTTCCGTAGCAATGACGATCTGTCGCGCCGCGGTTTGCACGTGCAGCTGGTCTCGCGTATCGCTCGCGATATCGGGCGCGCTCTGGGGCTCAATTGCGATCTGATCGAGGCGATTGGTCTGGGCCACGACTTGGGACACACGCCTTTCGGCCATGCCGGCGAGCGCTTCCTCAACGATATCTATCATGAGCGTACCGGCCGCTTCTTTTTCCATAACGTGCAGTCGGTCCGTGTGCTCGATGCCCTATATGGCCGCAATGTGTCGCTCCAGACGCTCGACGGCGTGTTGTGCCATAACGGCGAGTACGAGCAGCGCGAGTTTGAGCTCTCGGACATGGGCTCCTTTGACCAGTTCGACCGAACTGTCGAGGACTGCATTGCCACGGGCTATGGCGCCATTGAGCACCTGCGTCCCATGACGCTCGAAGGCTGCGTGGTTCGCATCTCGGATATCCTTGCCTATGTTGGACGCGATCGCCAAGACGCCATTGCGGCGGGCCTGCTGGCGCCCGACGCGTTTGACGATGGCCTGGGCGGGGCTTACAACAGCTGGATACTTACGCATGCCTCCATCGATATCGTTGAGCACAGCTATGGCAAGCCGCGCATCGAGATGAGCGAGGACCTGTTTGAGGAAATCCGCCGTGCCAAGCGCGAGAACTACGAGAAGATCTATAGCAAGGGCGGCATCGAAGGCGACTCCGAGGCGGAGCTGCGCGAGGCCTTCGATAAACTTTATGACCGTTGCCTGCAGGATATAAACGAAGGCGATGAGTCCTCGTACATCTTTAAGCACCATATTTCTCGCATTGAGCAGCAGCTTTCCTACTACGATCGCGTCTATGCCTGGCAGGACGATAAAGATCAGACCGTAGTGGATTACATTTCGAGCATGACGGACGGCTATTTCTGCGAGCTGACGAGCAAGTTGTTCCCGGGGTTGAAGTTTCCGCACCGTACCTATATTAACGAACGGTAGTTCGTATATATTCGGTATACTGTTAGTGGAAAACGTTTTTGATTGATGCACGGGATGGCTATGGACGACCTTTTTTCTGCTTCGACGCGCGAGCGTTCCTTTCAGAATGCGCCGCTTGCGGTGCGCATGCGCCCCAATTCGCTCGATGAGTACGTGGGTCAGCAAAAGGCCGTCGGTAAGGGCTCATGGTTGCGTGCCGCGATCGAGCACGACGTGCTTTCGAGCGTGATTCTGTACGGGCCTGCCGGTACGGGTAAGACGACGCTGGCCCATATTATCGCCAACCATACCAAGAGCGAGTTTGTCGAGGTCAGCGCCGTCACGGGTACCGTGAAGGACCTGCGTCGCGTGATCGACGAGGCAAAGACTCGCCTGAATACGTATGACCGTCGTACCATCCTGTTTATCGACGAGATTCATCGCTTTTCGAAGTCACAACAGGATGCCTTACTGCATGCGGTTGAGAACCGTACCGTCATTATGATTGGTGCCACGACGGAGAACCCGTACTTTGAGGTCAATTCGGCGCTGCTTTCGCGTGGTCGTGTTGTGGAACTTGAACACCTTAAGGACGAGGACATTGCCACACTGATCGAGCGTGCGCTCGAGGCTCCGCATGGTCTGAACGGTAAGTTCTCGGCCGATGAGGATACGGTTAAGACCATTTGTACGCTGGCTGCGGGCGACGCTCGATCGGCGCTCACGACGCTCGAGCTTGCGAGCGAGATTGCCGTCACGCGTCCCGATACGGAAGGGACGCCAGCGCCGGCGGCGGGGGAGCGCTATCCCATCACCGTGGATGACGTTAAGATCGCCAACCCGCGTCGTGGTTTTTCGTACGACAAAAACGGCGACATGCACTACGACATTATCAGTGCGTTCATCAAGTCTATGCGCGGAAGCGACCCCGATGCCACGATCTATTGGCTCGCGCGTATGATTGACGCAGGGGAGGATCCTAAGTTTATCGCTCGCCGCATTATGATTCAGGCCTCGGAGGACGTTGGTAACGCCGATCCGCAGGCGCTTTTGGTGGCACATGCTGCGTTTAAATCCGCCGAGGTCATTGGCTATCCCGAATGTCGCATTAACCTGGCTCAGGCTGCGCTCTATGTGTGCTTGGCGCCAAAATCCAACGCGTGCGAGGCCTCGATCGATGCGGCGCTGGCCGATATCCATTCAAGTGGGCTGCGCGAAGTGCCGAGTTATCTGCGCGACCGTCATCGCCCGGGCAGCGACGAGTACGGTGTGTATAAGTATCCGCATGATTATCCCGAAGGCTGGGTTGATCAGCGCTATTTGCCCGAGGGACTGGAGCGCGGCGCGTTCTGGCAGCCTGCCGGTCGCGGTTGGGAAGAATGGCGCGTAGAGCAAAGTGAACGCGACCGCAGCGGGAATGCACCGAAGTAGCTGCTGATAATTATGTCCCACGTTGCTGCTAATGGCATGTTCGGTCCCCTTTGGGGTACCATGGAAAACGTCTGTATATCGATTCCTTTGGGAGGCTTGTATGAGTCCCATTCAAATCGCCCTGCTGCTGCTCGCCGTTGCCGGCGTGTGGGCCATCGCTGAGCTCGCGCTTACCCTGCGCAAGACCCGCAATGTTGTCGACTCGCTCGATAAGACCGTGAACGACCTCAACAACACCATCGCCGAGGCTCAGCCTGTGGTGGCAAAGCTCGATGGCGCTGTCGATGAGCTTACGCCGGCGCTTGCCCAGATGGAGCCGCTGCTTAAGTCGAGCAAGACGGCAGTTGATGCCCTTACCTCCAATCTCGTAGAGGTCGAAGCCGTGGTTCGCGACATTTCCGAGGTTACGGGCAGCATGGCCGAGGCCAGCAATGCTGTGTCGAGCGTGACCGACTCTGCCGCCGGTGCTGTGCAGAAGCTCTTCAATAAGGTGAAGGCTCCTGCAGCCGACGCCGATCGCAAGCTCGCCGCTGCCGCTGCGGAGGCCGAGCAGCCTACCGAGCGCGTCCTAATTGGCGAGGACGAGGCCGCCGCGGGCGACGATGATGGTCAGAAGTCTGTATCCAAGCCGGCTCAGTATTACACCTATACGCCCGCCGAGACCTCTGAGGAGTCCTGCGATGAGTAGCGAAGCAACCTGCCCTATCACGCTGACCGTTGCCGGTGACCCGCGTCTCGCTCGCCTTGTGCGCATGACGGCAGCCAACGTTGGTGCCCTGTGCTCTATGTCTGTCGATCGCATCGAGGACATCCGCATGGCTGCTGAGGAGGCTTTCATCTTTGGTTGCACCGCGGTCGACTGCGATGACATCACCATCAAATTCGATGTCGATGAGACCCACGTTGGCATGACTATTACCTTTGGCGACCAGGCTACGGTCGATGAAGACGACCAGGCTGCGGTGTATGCCGAGCTCATCCTCGCGAGCGTGTGCGACTCCTACGAAAAGACTACGGCGCCCCTGACGCTTTCCCTCGACCTCAAGGCGGATATCTAATATGACCGAACGTTCCCGGAGCGGCAAGACCGCTTGGGACAAGGAGAAAACCCGCGAGCTGTTTCGTCGTTACAAGGAGACCGGTGATCCGGACGCCCGTGAGCAGCTCGTCATGTCCCATATGAACCTGGTAAGGTTTCTTGCCAACAAATTTAAGAATCGCGGCGAGCCGCTCGACGACCTCATGCAGGTCGGCTATCTGGGCTTGCTCAAGGCTATCGACCGTTTTGATCCCGAGCGCGGACTCGAGTTCACGACGTTTGCGACACCCACTATCCTGGGCGAGATCAAACGCCATTTTCGCGACAAGGGCTGGAGTGTGCGCGTACCGCGTCGTCTGCAGGAGCTCTCGGCCAAGGTCAACCAGGCTACTGACAAACTTACCAACGAGCTGCAGCGTTCGCCCAAGGTTGAGGAGATCGCTGAGTATCTAGATGTGACTGTCGATGAGGTCCTCGAGGCTATGGAATCGTCTTCGGCCTATACCTCGGTGCCCATCGAGGCTCCTGGTGCGTCCGATTCCGACGATGCCCCTTCGATTCTCGACCGTTACGCCGACGACGACAACGAGCTCGACTTTACCGATGACCGCCTAGTGATCGAGGAAGCCATCCGTGATTTCTCGCCGCGCGAGCGCGAGGTGATCGAGCTTCGCTTTGTGAAGGGCATGACCCAGATCGAGATCGCCAAGAAGCTGGGTATTTCTCAGGTGCAGGTTTCGCGTCTGCTGCGCCGCACGCTTAAGAAGATTCAGGACAAGATCGACCCCGACGGAGTGATGATTCGTTCATGAGTGAACACCCCCAACAAACCGATCGCGTGCTGCGCGACACCCGCATTCTGACGCTTCGCATTTGGGCTGTTGTCGGCTGCATTGTCATCGCCGCTGTCATATTTAACCTTATGGGCATCCTGGCGCCGGTTATCGAGTTTCTCGCTGTTGGCTCCATCATTGCCTTTGTGATGTCCCCGATCACCAATTGGCTCGAGCACCATGGCGTGAATCGCGGCATCGGTTCGCTTATCGCGCTTATTGTTGTTGTTGCCGTGCTCGTCGGTGTCGTTTGCATCTTGTCGCCGATTCTCTTTGGTCAGATCATGGAAGTCCTGAGCCGCCTGCCCGAGCAGCTTCGTGTTGCGGGTGGCGATCTCAACGAGATGATCTCGCATGCCAAGACGCTCAACAACACGCCGCTCAAGGAGTATTTGGACGATAATCTTTCGTCGCTGGTTGCCGTGGCATCGAAGTATGTGTCTCAGATCGCTGCCGAGCTTGGCCGCGGTGGGTGCCACGTCAGTAGCGATGCCGCGCGCACGCA
>CABUOF010000049.1 GCA_902493125.1 uncultured Collinsella sp.
TCATGATCTTGTCTCGAATGTGCTTGACCAGCTTAGGTCGGGCGTCTGGCCCAAAAGCGGGCTCACCGTATCCTGGATGAGTTCAAAACCGCTCCAGCCAATATAGGCACCAACGGCAAGGCCGACCCAAGCGTCAAGGTTGATGCCCGTCACCTGCGAAACAATTGCGCACGCCAGTACGGCGCCCGTGGCAAGAACATCGTTCTTGGAATCCTGCGCGGTCGCATGCAGCGTCTCGGACTCAATGCGATCGCCGAGCTTTTGGTTGAGGGCCGCCATCCAGAGCTTTACGACCATCGAAAGCACTAGAACTGCCACCAGGGCAAGCGAGAACTCGACAGGTTCGGGGTGGATGACGCGCTCGACCGAGGACTTCACCAGCTCAACGCCAATCAGCAGCACGAGTGCCGCCACGACCAGACCAGAGAGATACTCGTAGCGACCGTGGCCATAAGGATGCTCGGGGTCGGCCGGCTTGCTCGCCAGCTTAAAGCCCAGCACGCTCACGATATTCGAGCTGGCATCGGACAGGTTGTTCATGGCATCCGCAACAATCGAAACCGATCCCGAAACCACACCAATGGCGCCCTTCGCAGCACAAAGTGCAACATTGGCGACAATACACACCATGCCCGTTAACGTGCCCACACGCGCACGATCGCCCTGCGCGCGACGAACAATCCACTCGACCATCTGCATCCGCCCCCACGGTACTACCTATATATCTATTGCTTGACCGGATTGTAGTGTAGCCACTTTGTCCCCCAGATACAAAAAGGCCGCGCCCACACGGGCCGCGGCCTTGGAACACGACAAAGGATCGTCCTTTTGTCGCACAGGTTTATGCGCTTACTTCAGCAGCGCTCGCCACTGTTTCGGGCGAATCGGCTCCGTCCCCCGTCGCCTGCCCCTTCGCCGGCACCACGCCAAAGCAGTAGCTCAGCGCCGCAGACACCACAAAAGCCGTGCCGCCGGCAACGCAGCACCACAGCAGGTTCGAAAAACCACCTGTGGCAAAGCCAATGACCATGAGGACATTCGTCATGCCGATGGTATAGGCCGTAACGTGGCCCACGGCCGCGACAAGGCCTCCGACGGCGCCGCCAATAGCCATGCACGTCAGGCACCTGCCATATTTAAAGCCGCAACCGTACAGTGCCGGCTCGCTTACGCCGCCAAGAACACCCGAGATCGAATAGCCCAGCATGAGCGCCTTCTCGTCCTTATCCGCAACGCGGAGCGACGCGCCAAAGGGCATGCCCCAAACGGCGAACGTTGCCATCGTCGCGGCGATCAGGATACACGAATCCGTTCCCACACTCATAAACTGCGCATAGGCGAGCGATAGGACAACATTGCTGACGCCCGCGATCTTTAGGAACTCCCAGCCCGCGGCAAGCCCCATGAGCGTGAGCAGCGACACGATGCCACCGGAATTGCCAAGCATAAACATAAGCTGGCCCAACAGCATGCCCAGATAGCTGCCCGCCGGCGCCGTGATACACAGGGATACCGGAACCATGACGAGCATGGTTGCAAACGGAACGAACGAAAACGCCACGGCCTGGGGGATAACGCGCTTAAAGAAACACTCCACTCGCCATAGCACGGGCACCGAGATGAGAACCGGAATAACAGTCGTCGTGTAATCGTTGACCGGCGCGGGAAGCAGACCATACACGGAAGTCATCGATGCCCCCGTCGTCGATGCGGCATCGACGAGCTTAAGCAGATCGGGCGCAACCAATACGCCGCCCAGCATCATGCCCAGCTGCTCCGAGCAACCGAGCTGGCGGGCGGCCGCCCAACCAAGATAAATGGGCAAAAAGTAGTAGCCGGCGTTATAGAGCCAACTGTAGAACAGGCGATAGATTTCGGAATCGGCGGGCCACAGGCCCAGCATGCCTTCGCCCATAATGACGGCGACGGTGCGGAACAACGCCGCGCAGACAATAAACGGCAGCGCCGACATCATGCTTTTGGACAGATAGTCCACCACGGCCATGGCGTTTGATGAGACCGTCGTTGTAAACGAGGTGTTAGAAACTTGTGGCATGGAACGCCTTTCCCAATGTGACATGTGGACTGTCCCTTTGTCACATCGTGCGGTACTGACCGATTGCGCGGTACTTTTCGTAGCGGAGGTTTGTGAGGGTCGCGTCGTCGAGCCGCCCAAGCGTATCGAAGGCATCAAATGCCGAGGACATGACGGCACCGGCGATCTCCTCATGCGACAGGCCCCTATCGTCGACAATGCCGTCGATGATGCCGAGCGCCAACAGATCGGGGGCCGTGAGCTTAAGCGCCTCGGCGGCCTCATTCGCGCGCTCGGTATCCTTCCACAGGATCGATGCACAGGCCTCGGGGCTCACGACCGAATAGGCCGAACTCGAGAGCATCAGGATGCGGTCGGCCACGGACAGCGCCAGCGCGCCACCAGAGCCGCCCTCGCCTGTCACCACCGAGACAATCGGCGTCTTAAGGCCGCTCATCTCCATGAGATTTTGGGCGATGGCCTCACCCTGGCCGCGCTCCTCGGCACCGATGCCGCAAAACGCGCCCGAAGTATCGACCAGGCACAGAACCGGTCGACCAAACTTTTCGGCCTGGCGCATAAGGCGACGCGCTTTGCGGTAGCCCTCGGGATGTGCCATGCCAAAGTTGCGACGCATGCGCTCTTTGGTCGTGGTGCCGCGCTCGATGGCGATGACCGTTACGGAGCGCCCGTCTTTCCAGCCAATGCCAGCCACCACAGCGGCGTCGTCGCCAAAGTAACGGTCGCCGTGCAGCTCCACAAATCCATCCAGGCCCAGCGAGATCATCTCGCCTGCCGTGGCGCGATCTGCCGAGCGGGTCTGCTTGACAATCTCGAGCGCGGTTTTTGGTGCCGCCGAGCGCTTGAACAAGTGCCCCAGCTTTTTGCCGCGGCGACCCGTATGCACGATCTCATGCGGTGCCCCCAGGCCGGGCGCATGCCCTTCGTGCAGCGCCAGCAGCTCGCCTACCGTGAGCGCAATCTCGCCACGCGGAACAACGGCATCGCAAAAGCCGTGCTCCAGCAAAAACTCGGAGCGCTGGAATCCCTTGGGCAGACGCTTGTGCATGTTCTGCTCGATCACGCGCGGGCCGGCAAATGCCGTCAGGGCATCGGGCTCGGCCAGGATAATATCGCCCTCCATGGCAAAGCTCGCGGTTACGCCTCCGGTCGTGGGGTCGGTGAGCACCGTGATATACAGACCGCCCGCCTCGCTGTGGCGCCTAACCGCCGCAGAAATCTTGGCCATCTGCATAAGCGAGGTCACGCCCTCTTGCATGCGCGCACCGCCCGAAACGGTAAAGCCGACAACTGGCAATCCCAGCTCGGTCGCTCGCTCAAATGTGCGACAGATCTTCTCGCCCACCACGGAACCCATCGAGCCCATCATAAAGTTGGCGTCCATAAAGAAGAGCGCGGTATCGCAACCGCAGATTTTGCCCCTGCCGCACACAACGGCGTCGCGCTCGCCCGAACGCTCGCACACGCTCTTAAGCTTGTCGGCATAGCCGGGAAACGAGAGGAAGTCCTCCGACGCCAGATTGGCATCCCATTCCTCAAACGTGCCCTCGTCGACCGTCATGCGCATGCGCGCGCGACCGCTCACGCGAAAGTGTTTGCCGCAACGAGGGCAGACCTCGAGGTTGTCGTGCAGGCGTGCTTCATCGATCACACGGCGGCACTCCGGGCACTTGATAAACACGTGGCGCGCGGGAAACTCGGCGCACGACTCGGTCATCGGCCCCTCGAGGACGTTGACCGTCTTCGCTTTTCTATTCATCAGCATAGAGATGCCCCATCAGATCGGTGTGGTACATGCCCGACAAGAACTCGTCGTTTGCCAGCACGTCGAGCTGAAGCTCGCTGTTTTCGCTCACGCCCTCGATCACGAGCTCGCCCAGGGCCGAGCGCATCTTGCGAATGGCGCCGTCACGCGTGGGCGCACACACGATGAGCTTGCCGAGCATGGAGTCGTAGTACGGCGGAACGTTCGCACCGGTAAACATGGCGGAATCCCAGCGCACGCGCGGACCGCCCGGCACACGCAACGCGGTGACCGTTCCGCATGACGGCAGAAAGTCCGGCGTTTCGGCATTGATGCGGCACTCCATGGCGTGGTTGCGGACCGGCATGTCCTCCTGCTCAAAGGGCAGAGGCTGGCCGGCCGCCACGCGCAGCTGCCACTTGACCAAGTCGGTATCGGTCACAAACTCCGTAACCGGATGCTCCACCTGCAAGCGCGTGTTCATTTCCATAAAGTAGAAATTGCCGTCGTCCGAATACAGGAACTCGATGGTACCGGCTCCTTCGTAGCCGACGGCACGAGCCAGGTCACGCGCTGCCTTGTGCATGCGAGCACGAATGTCGTCGTGTCCGTCGAGGCACGGCGCGGGGCTCTCCTCGATTAGCTTTTGGTTGCGGCGCTGCACCGAGCACTCGCGCTCGCCGAGCGAAAACACATGGCCCTGCTTATCGGCCATAATCTGCACCTCGACATGGTGCGCCGGCGCGACGAACTTCTCCATGTAGCACTCGCCGTCGCCAAAAACGGCCTCTCCCTCGGCGCGTGCTTCAGTAAAGGCCTTTGCCGCGTCTTCCACGCGCTCGACCTTGCGAATACCGCGACCGCCGCCACCTGCACGCGCCTTGATGAGCACGGGGCAGCCAATGCGCTCGGCCTCGGCCGTCGCCTCCTCGGGGCTTTTGAGCAAATCGCAGCCCGGCACGATGGGCACGCCCGCCGCGGCGGCCGTTCGACGCGCGGCGTCCTTGTCGCCCATGCTGTCGATCACCTCGGCCGAAGGACCGACAAACGCCAGGCCATACTTGTCGCAGTCGCGCACGAAGCTCGCCTTCTCGGAGAAAAAGCCATAGCCGGGATGAATTGCCTTAGCTCCCGACTTTACGGCACAGGTGAGCACGGCATCGTCGTTGAGGTAGCTCTCGGCAAGACGCGGGCCGCCGATGCAATATGCCTCGTCGGCAAGCTGCACGTGCAGCGCGTCCGCATCGGCCGTGGAATAAACGGCGACGGTCTTGATGCCCATATCGCGGCACGCGCGGATAACACGGACCGCGACTTCGCCGCGGTTGGCGATGAGCACTTTGTCGAACATGAAGCCTTCCTTAACTTTCGTGCATGAGTGCAAAAGACATATCGGCGCGACAGCAAACCTCACCGTTGACGCTCGCAGTACCCGTCGCAAAGCGGAACGGCCCGCGCGCACGCGTGATGGAGCACACCAGATCCACCGTGTCGCCCGGGCGCACCGGACGCTTAAAGCGCACCTTGTCCAGACTCGTGTAGAACGGCGTCGCGCCGCGCGCCTCCTCATCGCCCATCAGCAACACGCAGCAGTTTTGGGCGAGCATCTCGCACTGGATCACGCCGGGGACGACCGGGTTTCCCGGAAAATGCCCCTGCAAAAAGCACTCGTCGCCCGTAATCGTGATCTTGCCGTGGGCCTCGTCGCCCACCAGCTCGGCTTCGTCGAGCAAAAGCATCGGTTCGCGATGCGGCAACAGCTTCTTGAGCTCTTCTTTGTTCATGGATATCACCTATCCGATCCTCATGAGGCAGCTGCCAAACTCCACGAGGTCGCCGTCGGCCACGCAGATCTCGAGTACCTCGCCATCCGCCTCTGCCGTCACCTCGTTGAGAACCTTCATGGCCTCGATGATGCAGAGGGTCTCGCCGGCCTTGACCTTGGAGCCCACGCGCACAAACGGCTCGTCGCCCGGCGCCGGGGCAGCATAGAACACGCCGACCATGGGAGCGGTCACCTCGGTGCCCTTAGGCTCCGGTGCGGCGGCAGGCGCCTGCGCGGCGAGCTCCGGCGCGGCAGCAGGCATGGCGACAGGAGCCACCGCCGGAGCAGTCACGGCACCCGGCATGGGCATGGGCACGGCAACCGGCTGCGCCGCACTCGCGCGCTCGAGCTCGACCGCGGTGCCATCGGGCTCCTCAACGCGCACGCGCGTGAGGCCGCGGTCCTCCATAACATCGGCTATCTCGGCAAGTCTTTTGGAATCCATGCTCTAGCTCCTTGCATATCTACGCAGCGCGATGGCGGCATTGTGCCCGCCAAAGCCCAGATTGGTCGAAAGCGCCCAGGTAAGGTCGGCGCGAACCGCTCGATTAGGCGTGTAATCAAGATTGCAGGCGGGATCGGGCGTGTGGTAGTTAATGGTCGGGGGCACCACGCCCTGCTCGAGCGCCATGGCGCAGGCCATGACCTCGATGGCGCCCGTAGCACCGATCATGTGGCCGGTCATCGACTTGGTCGACGAGACGTGTGCGGCGCGTGCCGCGTCCTCGCCGAGCGCTCGCTTGATGCCCGCCGTCTCGGACGAATCGTTGAGCTTGGTCGAGGTGCCGTGAGCGTTGATGTAGAGGCCCTCGGAAGGCTTAACGTCGCCCTCGGCCACCGCCAGCGATATCGCACGGGCAATGCCGGCAGCCTCGGGATCGGGACTCGTGATGTGATAGGCATCGTCGGTGTTGCCGTAGCCCACGACCTCGGCATAAATGTGCGCACCGCGCGCCTGCGCATGCTCCATGCTCTCGAGAACCAGCACGCAGGCGCCCTCGCCCATCACAAAGCCGTCGCGGTCTGCATCAAACGGACGGCAAGCCGTCGCGGGATCGGGGTTGGTGGTCAATGCACGGCAGGATGTAAAGCCCGCAACGGCATCGGGGATAATGGCAGCCTCGGCACCGCCGGCGAGAATCGCATCGGCATAGCCATGCTTGATGGCGCGGAACGCCTCGCCCACGGCATGGGCCGAGGTCGCGCAGGCGGTCACCACGGGCAGGGTCGGGCCCTTTGCCTTGTGGCGGATTGCGATATTGCCCGAAGCCATATTGGGGATCATCATCGCAATCATATAGGGCGATGCGCGGCGGGGCCCACGATCGGCAATCGTGTGGACGTTGTCGACGAGTGTCTGCATGCCGCCCACGCCCGAACCCACGTAGACGCCCAGGCGCTCGCGATCGATGGCGCCCTCGACATCAAAGCCCGCATCGTGCATGGCCTCGTCCGACGCTGCCAGGGCAAACTGAACGCAGGGGTCCAGGTGCTTGGCATCGTGCTTACCAAAGTAGTCGTTGCCGTCAAAGCCCTTGACCTCAGCCGCCACCTTAACGGCAAACGCATCGGTATCGAAGTGCGTGATCGGGCCGATGCCGCACGTGCCGGCGCACATGGCCGCCCAGGTAGCAAGCGCCGTGTTACCGAGCGGCGATACGGCACCGATACCGGTGATTGCAACTCTCTGTTCCATCTTGGTCTCCTCATCCAAGCCGTTGTTCGGCCCTGGTTTCTACATCGCCATTCCGCCGTCGACGCGCACAACCTCGCCCGTAATGTAGGCAGCCGCATCACTCGCCAAAAAGCGCACCACGCCGGCCACTTCCTCGGGACGCGCCATGCGCCTCAGGGGAATCTGCTCCTCGCACGCCGCGCGGACCTTCTCCGAGAGCTTTGCCGTCATATCGGTCTCGACAAACCCGGGTGCGACCGCGTTCACTCGTACGCCGCGGAGCGCAAGCTCGCGCGCCACCGCCTTGGTCAGGCCGATGACGCCCGCCTTGGAGGCGGCGTAGTTGGCCTGCCCGGCATTGCCCATCAGGCCCACAACCGAGCTCATGTTGATGACGCAGCCGCCGCGCTGGCGCATAAAGGTCTTGGTGAGCGCGCGCGTCGTATTGAACGTGCCCTTGAGATTGACATCGAGCACGAGGTCGAAGGCATCGTCACCCATACGCATGAGCAGGCCGTCGCGTGTGATGCCGGCGTTGTTGACGAGCGCCCAAATGGAGCCGAAGTCGTTGAGGACCGTCTCCACGCATGTGTTGACGGCGGCGGGGTCGGCCACGTCACATTGATATGCGCGTGCCGTGGCGCCTGACGCCTCGCAGGCTTCGCACGTCTCGCGCGCCGCATCGACGCTGCCGGCATAGACGACGGCGATATCGTAGCCATCCTCCGCCAAGCCCACGGCACAAGCGCGACCGATGCCGCGCGAGCCGCCCGTGACCAGCGCCACGCGGCGCGATCCGTCGCGCTCGAGCGCGCCGTTGTTCAAGTTGCCCATGTCGTTCCTTTCGGGTTACAGCCCTGTGGGCTATGCGAGCTCGTCGGCAATAGCTGCGACCTGTTCGGCCGTTTCGCACGAATACACACGAACGTCGCTCAGCGTACGCTTGACCAGACCAGACAGCGTTTTGCCGGGGCCGACCTCAATAAACGTATCGATGCCCTGATCCTGCAGAGCATGCAGCGTGTCGACCCAGCGCACGGCATGGCTCACCTGGTTGGCCAAGACATCCGATGCCGCCTGCGTGTCGGCCGGATAGGGCGCCGCCGTCATATTTGCCATGACCGGAATCAGCAAAGGGGACGGGGCGTGCCCGGCTTGGATATACGTCGCCAGCCCCTCAGTCGCCTCGGCCATATAGGGGCTATGGAATGCACCCGACACCGCGACCTTCATGGCGCGACCGCCAGCCTCTTTTACCAGGACGTCGAGGGTCTGCAACGCATCGGGCGCTCCGGCCACAACCGTCTGCTGCGGGCTGTTGTAGTTGACCGGCCAGCAGTCCTCGCCGGCCTGTTTTGCCAAACCCTCGACTTGCGCCGCATCGAGTTTGATGACGGCGCGCATGCCACCGGGATGACGCTCGGCCGCCGTGGCCATCAATGCCGCGCGCTCACACACGAGCTCAAAGCCCGCTCTCGTATCGAATGCCCCCGCAAAGGTGAGTGCAGCGACCTCGCCCAGCGAGAATCCCGCACAGGAGGCAGGCACCACGCCGCGCTCGCGCAGGGCGACGGCGACAGCCAAGTCGTGCACGAACACGCAAGGCTGTGTGTTCTCGGTCTGCGAGAGCTCCTCCTTGGAGGCGCTCCGGCACTGCTCGCTGGTCCCCGGGCGCACCTCGTCGGCAATGGCGAACACCTCGGCAGCTGCCGGCGATGCCTCGATGAGGTCGACGCCCATCGCGGGATGCTGGGCACCCTGACCGGCAAACAGAAACGCTACGCTACCCATGCGGATGCACCCTTCAGGACATGCTCGGCGCCATCGACCAGATCGTCGACGATTTCGCGTGCGCTCTGGCGTTCGTTGACCATGCCGGCAATCTGTCCGCACAAATACGAACCCTCTTCGTAATTACCGTCCTTTGCGGCTTTACGAAGCGCGCCCGTGCCCATGGCCCCAAGCTCCTCGGGGCTTGCGCCCGCCGCCTCGTTCTTGGCATACGCGTTGGTGAAGGGGCTCTTGAGAGCGCGAACCGGATGTCCCGTCGAGCGACCGGTCGCACGCGTCGACGTGTCGCCTGCCTTGAGCACCAACTCTTTGTACTGTTCGGATACGGTGCACTCGTTTGCGACCAGAAAGCGTGTTCCCACCTGGACTCCGGCAGCGCCGAGCATAAAGGCGGCCGCCACACCGCGGCCATCGGCGATGCCGCCAGCCGCAACCACGGGGATATCGACCGCATCGACAACCTGCGGGACAAGTGCCATCGTCGAGGTCTCGCCAATATGGCCGCCCGATTCGGTGCCCTCGGCAACCACGGCAGTGGCTCCGCGACGCGCCGCGAGACGCGCCAGCGCCACCGAAGCCACGACGGGAATGACCTTGATGCCTGCATCGTTCCAGGCCTTCATGTACTTGGTGGGATTGCCGGCGCCGGTCACCACGACGGGCACCTGCTCATCAATCACCACTTGTGCGACCTCGTCGACAAACGGGCTCATGAGCATAACGTTGACGCCAAAGGGCTTATCCGTCTTGGCGCGCAGCTCGTGAATCTGATCGCGCAGCCAGTTTGCGTCGGCATTCATGGCCGCGATAATGCCTAAGCCGCCCGCCTCGGACACGGCAGATGCCAGCGAGGCATCGGCAATCCAGGCCATGCCACCCTGGAACACGGGTTTTTCGATGCCGAGCAGATCGCAGAGAGGAGACTTGAGCATCACTACTTCTCCAATGCCGCCTCGACCGTATCGACGAACTCGCCGACCGTCTTGGGGTTCTCCTCGGTATCGAGCTCAATGCCAAACTCGTCCTCGACGGCGACGAGGATCTCGACGGTGCCCAGACTGTCGAGGCCAATCTCCTCGAGCGTGGACTCGGGCTTCATCTCGACGTCGTCAAGGCCAGCGGTCTCGCGGATAACGTCGCAAACGCGCTCGAAGGTCTTCTGATCTGCCATGGTAGTTCTCCTTTGTTTGTGCCCTAGGGGCGTTTTCATTTCCTATGTGCGACTACTTCCAGCGAAGTAGATAGCCACCTACATCCAAGCCGGCGCCAAATCCGACCAGGGCGATGGTGTCGCCCGCGTGCAGCGCGCCGGTATTTGCCAGTCGATCGAGAGCAAGCGGAATACAGGCGCTCGAGATGTTGCCAGTTTCACGCAACGTTCGGACCACACGGTCGTCCGGCACACCCAGGCGCTTGACTGCCTGGCTCAAGATTCGTTCGTTAGCCTGATGGAATACAAAGTGGTCGATGTCCTCGACCGCGATGCTCGCGTCGCAGGCGAGCTTGTTGACCGTGTCGCAGATGGCATTGACGCCAAACTTGAAGACGCGACGGCCGTTCATGGAAAGCACGCTTTCGCAGTCCTGCGCCGTCTTATACGGCGAGGAGCCCGCCAATCCGGGGACGCGCAGTGTTTCGACGTCAGGCGACGTCGAAAGCTCAACAGCAAGGGGATTCTCTCCCCCAGCCTCTATGACCGCAGCACCCGCGCCATCGCCAAAGAGCACGCACGTGGCACGGTCGGTCCAATCGAGCGCGCGCGTCATCTGCTCGGCGGCAACGACCAGCACGTGCTTGGCGCGACCGCGGGCGATATAGCCCTCGGCGACATCGAGCGCAAATACGAAGCCGGCACAAGCCGCCGAAACGTCGAAGGCAGGACATGTGGCACCCAGGCGCTCAGCAACGGCACACGCCTCAGCGGGAACAAGGTGGTCACCCGTCGTCGTCGAACAGACGATAAGATCCAGCTGGCTCGCATCGATTCCGGACGTCTGGAGCGCTTGCTCGCTCGCTGCCACGGCAAGGTCGTCGAGTGACTCAGTGGTGCAGACGTGGCGGCTCTTGATACCGGTGCGGGTAAAAATCCACTCATCCGAGGTATCGAGGAACTCGGACAGCTCGTCATTGGAAACACTGCGCGCAGGAAGCGCCGAGCCTGTTCCAAGAATCGTGAAACCCATCACTAACCTCCTTTGAGTTGTTGACGTGTTTACATCGACCAAGAGAGGATAACGCATTTCAGTCGTTGTTGACGTGTTAACATTAAATTGTCCAAATGCGACAAAGGCTTCACATTGTGTCTGCCTCACGACACCATTGCGTTATTCACTTATTCATTAAGGAGGTAGCAGCCGCTATGGATGCCCAATTAACGATAGTAGACGTAACCGGATCGACCAACGATGACCTGCTCGAAGCAGGAAAACAGGGTGCGCCGCACGGCACGGGACTTGCCGCCCGCGCGCAAACGGCAGGACGCGGCCGACGCGGCCACAAGTGGGATTCAACCGCCGGCAACCTGTTGCTCTCGATTGTCCTACGTCCACGTGTTGATCCCGCCAAGTACTCTGGTCTTGCCGCCGTCAGCGGCCTAGCGGTGCTCGAGACGCTCGAAAAGCAGGGTCTTGCAAACGAGATTGGCCTCAAATGGCCCAACGACCTCGTCGCGCGAGGGCGCAAACTCGGCGGTATCTTGGTCGAGGCGGCTCGTGACAACGAGGGCAAGCCCTTTGCCGTCTGCGGCATTGGCGTCAACGTAAACTACACGCCCCAAGAGGTGCCCGATGGCGGCCTAGCGGCAATTGGCCTCTCGGACCTCAACGAGAATGTTCCCGCCGTCGATGTGCTGCTCAAGGAGGTCAATCTCGCGGTCGTGAATGCTGTAGATGCGTGGGCAGAGCGCCTCAACGCCATGAAAGAAGACGCCGGACCGATCGCGCCCGTCCACGACGAATATATCGCTCATCTCAATTGGATTGGGGAGCACGTTATCGCCCGCTCCCCTGCTGGGGACGAGCTGGCGCGAGGCATCTTTCAAACGGTCGATGACTTTGGTCGCGCGTGCATCGAGACGGAAGACGACGTGCGATCCTTCCATTTTGAAGAGGCATCGCTCCGCCCCATGGGTAAATAGGGCGCCACAGCCACCCTGCTCGACAACCTTACCCGGCGATCCAAACCCATCATGTAAAACAAAAGAGCCCCGCTACCGTAATGGCAGCGGGGCCCTTTAAGCTATGAGCGATATCGCTTAGAGCTTGATGTCGATGTCGACGCCAGCGGGAAGGTCGAGACGCATGAGCGAATCAACGGTGCCCGAGGTGGGGTCGAGGATGTCGATGAGGCGCTTGTGGGTGCGCATCTCGAACTGCTCACGGGAGTCCTTGTTCACGTGCGGCGAGCGGATAACCGTGTACAGGTTGCGCTCGGTGGGCAGGGGGACAGGACCGGAAACGCGAGCGCCGGTCTTCTGAGCGGTCTCGACGATGAGCTTCGCGGACTGATCGACGACCTCGTGATCATAGCCCTTGAGGCGAATGCGGATCTTCTGGGTAGCCAACTTAAACCTCCAAAGAGTGCGAGAGATGTTCTCGCGGATTACGTAACAGGGAGCTCGAACTTAGGCGTTCTTGCTCATGACCTCGTCCACGATGGACTTGGGCGCGGGCTCATAAGAGTCGAACTGCATCGTGTAGGATGCACGGCCCTGGGTCTGGGAGCGAAGGTCGGTAGCGTAACCGAACATCTCGCCCAGCGGCACCTTGGCACGGATGAGCTTGCTGTTCTTGCGATCCTCCATGCCCTCGATCTTGCCGCGGCGACCGGAGAGGTTGCCCATAACGTCGCCCATGTACTGCTCGGGGGTCTCGACCTCGACAGCCATGATCGGCTCGAGCAGCTGCGGATCGGACTTCTTGAGGGCGTCCTTGATAGCCATGGAACCGGCGATCTTGAAGGCGGCCTCGGAGGAGTCGACCTCGTGGTAAGAACCGTCGAACAGGGTGACCTTGACGTCGAGGACCGGGAAGCCGGCGATAACACCGGTGTTCAGGGCCTCCTGGATGCCCTTGTCGATGGACGGGATGTACTCCTTGGGCACGACGCCGCCGACGATAGCGTTGACGAACTCGTAGCCGAAGCCCTCCTCCATCTTCTCGAGCTTGATGACGGCGTGGCCGTACTGACCGCGACCACCGGACTGACGGACGAACTTGCCCTCAGCCTTCTCGACGTCGTGACCAGCGGTCTCGCGGTAGGCAACCTGGGGCTTACCAACGTTAGCGTCAACCTTGAACTCACGGAGCAGACGGTCGACGATGATCTCGAGGTGCAGCTCGCCCATGCCGGCGATGATGGTCTGGCCGGTCTCGTGGTTGGTGGACACCTGGAAGGTCGGGTCCTCCTCGGCGAGCTTGGTCAGAGCCAGGGACATCTTGTCCTGCTCGGCCTTGGTCTTGGGCTCGATGGCAACGTCGATAACGGGCTTGGCGAACTCGATCTTCTCGAGGACGATCTCCTTGCCCTCGGCGCACAGGGTGTCACCGGTGGTGGAGTTCTTGAAGCCGACGCAAGCGACGATGTCGCCGGCAGCGGCGTCGTCACGGTCGATACGCTCGGCGGCGTTCATCTCGAGGATGCGGCCGAGGCGCTCGCGCTGACCGTTGGAAGCGTTGACAACGTAGGAGCCGGACTCGGCGCGGCCGGAGTAAACGCGGACGTAGGTGAGCTTACCGACGAACGGGTCGGTCATGATCTTGAAGACCAGGCCGGAGAAGGGCTCGTCGAAGGAAGGATGACGCTCGATCTCCTCGCCGGTGTCCGGATCGGTACCGGTGACGGCCTCGACGTCGAGCGGGCTGGGCAGGTAGTCGACGACAGCGTCGAGCAGCTCCTGGACGCCCTTGTTCTTGTAGGCGGAGCCCACAAAAACGAGGTTGAGCTCGTTGGCCAGAACGCCCTTGCGCAGAGCAGCCTTGAGCTCCTCGACGGTGAAGTCCTCCTCCATGAGGATCTTCTCCATGAGCTCGTCGTCAAAGCTGGCAGCAGCGTCGAGGAGCTCCTCGCGCTTGGTGGCAGCGATGTCGGCGAACTCAGCCGGGATCTCGTCCATCGGCTCGGGGTAGGTCATGCCCTTGTCGTCGGCCTTGAAGTCCCATGCGGTCATGGTGACGAGGTCGATGACGCCCCAGAAGTTGTCCTCGGCGCCCATCGGGACCTGAGCGGCCACGGCGTTAGCGTCGAGACGATCCTTCATGGTCTCGATAGCGTTGAAGAAGTCAGCGCCCACGCGGTCATACTTGTTGATGAAGGCGATACGGGGGACGTTGAAGGTAGAAGCCTGACGCCAAACGGTCTCAGACTGGGGCTGAACGCCGGCAACGGCGTCGAAGACGGCGACAGCGCCATCGAGGACGCGCAGGCAGCGCTCGACCTCGGCGGTGAAGTCAACGTGGCCCGGGGTGTCGATGATCTGGATGCGGTAGTCCTTACCGTCCTTGTTCCAGAAGCACGTGGTAGCAGCGGAGGTAATGGTTACGCCGCGCTCCTGCTCCTGAACCATCCAGTCCATGGTGGCAGCACCCTCATGGACCTCACCGATCTTGTGGGTCTTACCGGTGTAGTAAAGAATACGCTCGGTCGTGGTGGTCTTACCGGCATCGATGTGGGCCATGATGCCGATGTTACGGGTATCGGAAAGCTTGTACTTAGGCTTAGCCATGTTAGTTCCTTACCTTAACTTACCAACGATAGTGAGAGAACGCGCGGTTGGCCTCGGCCATCTTGAAGACGTCCTCACGCTTCTTGACGGAAGCGCCCAGGCCGTTGGAGGCGTCGAGGATCTCGTTGGCGAGACGCTCGGCCATGGTCTTCTCCTTGCGAGCGCGGGAGAAGTTGACGATCCAGCGGATACCCAGAGCGGTGGAACGACGGGAGTTGACCTCCATCGGGACCTGATAGGTAGCGCCACCGACACGCTTGGGCTTAACCTCGAGCGTGGGCTTGACGTTGTCCATAGCCTTCTTGAAGGTAGCGAGAGCGTCGCCACCCTCGGACTTCTCGGCAACGATCTCGAAAGCGGTGTAAACGATGCGCTCAGCGGTGGCCTTCTTGCCGTCAAGAAGGACCTTGTTGATGAGCTGAGTCACCAGGCGGTTGTTGTAAACGGCGTCAGGCTGAACCTCACGACGATTAGCTGCTGCACGACGCGGCATGTGAAATCTCCTTAAGTGTCTACCGTGCGGCGCTTAGGCGGCACACGGCGAAAGTATCAAAACGTTATCTGGCTTATTTAGCCTTGGGGCGCTTAGCACCGTACTTGGAACGGGCCTGCATACGGTTCTGGACCGGAGCAGCGTCGTAGGCGCCACGGATGACGTGATAACGGACACCAGGGAGGTCACGGACACGACCGCCGCGGACGAGCACGATGGAGTGCTCCTGCAGGTTGTGGCCCTCACCCGGGATGTAAGCAGTAACTTCGATGCCGTTGACAAGGCGAACACGGGCAACCTTACGAAGAGCCGAGTTCGGCTTCTTGGGGCTCGTGGTGAAGACGCGGGTGCACACGCCGCGCTTCTGGGAGTTGTGCTGCAGAGCAGCGTTCTTGGACTTCTTGGGCACGGAACGGCGGCCCTGGCGAACCAGCTGGTTAATAGTAGGCAAAGCGTACTCCTTCTCGAATGATTCCAGCTTTCTGTAAAGTGCAACGGCTTGAATCGAGGGGTCAGCATCCCCCTACGAAACACGCAGTTCGATAGGATACGTGCCGTTAGCTGTGCCGTCAACAGACCACGCCGCCGGGCGTATCCCAAAATTGGCACATTTCCGCAAAGCCTACACAAAAGGAATCCCCTCCTGTGCGCGCGGGGGGGGATTCCCGGGCCGGGCGGCACAGGGGTTAAGTTTGCTGCTCTACAGTCCTGGCTCGCA